>JAFLBB010000101.1 GCA_017304135.1 Acidobacteriota bacterium
CAAAGCGGAGGAGTTTACCCCCCCATTCTGGTACGCGATCCAATCGACGCCGTTGAGCTTTTCGAGGGCGGCGGTGAATTTTTCGATGCGCTTTTCGAGCGGGACGTCGGGGATGCGGAGGCGGGGGGCGGGGAGTCCGGCGGGGGCTCCGGTGGCGTTGGCGCGGCCGAGGGAGGCGCGGATGTGGGCGAGGATCTCTTCGCGGGCGGCCATGTTATTTGCCTCCTTTGGCGCGTTCGCGTTCGCGCCAGAGGGAGCGGAAGCTGCGTTCGGCGGGCGGCGGAAGGTCGCGTTTGCTGAGCCAGTTTTTGGTGGGGGGAGAAGCATGAACGAGGGCAGCGAGCTGAGCCACTTGCCTTGCGAGCCGGGGAAGACGGCGGAGGCCATGGCGGAGCCCATTTCGTAGAGCTTGGGGCGCTGCATGACGTAAGAGAAGACGCGGAACGCCAGGCGTTCCCACTTGCCCGCGCCTTCGGCGCGCTTGGCGGTGGTGATGTCGGAGCGGAGTTCGAGGAGGACCTTGGGGATGTCGATTTTGACGGGGCAGACCTCGGCGCACGCGCCGCAGAGGCTGGAGGCGAAGGGGAGCCAGGGGTCCTTGGTGACGCCGTGGAATTGCGGGGAGATGATGGCGCCGATGGGGCCGGAGTAGACCCAGGGGTAGTTGTGGCCGCCGATTTTGCGGTAGACGGGGCAGTGGTTGAGGCAGGCGCCGCAGCGGATGCAGTAGAGCGACTGGCGCTTGTGCTCGTCGGCGAGGAGGCGTGTGCGGCCGTTGTCGATGAGGACGAGATAGAACTCTTCGGGACCGTCGATTTCGCCCTGGCGGCGGGGTCCGCTGAGGAACGAGGTGTAGACGGTGAGGGGCTGTCCGGTGGCGCTGCGGCCGAGGACTTTGAGGAAGGTTGCCAGGTCCTGGGCGCGGGGGATGACCTTTTCGAGGCCGGCGATGGCGATTTGGATGCGGGGCGCGGAGCTGGAGAGGCGGGCGTTGCCTTCGTTTTCGACGAGGACGATGGCGCCGGAGTCAGCAATGAGGAAGTTGGCTCCGGTGATGCCGAGTTCGGCGGTGAGGAATTTTTCGCGCAGGACGCGGCGGGCGATTTGGGTTTGCTTTTCGGGCTCTTCCTCGCGGGCGATGTGGAGGTTTTTGGTGAAGACGTCGGCGACCTCGTAGCGCGTCATGTGCAGGGCCGGGGCGACGATGTGGTAGGGCTTTTCGTGGGCGAGCTGGAGGATGTATTCGCCGAGGTCGGTTTCGACGACGTCGATGCCGGTGTGTTCGATGTGCTCGTTGAGGTCGATTTCCTCGGTGGTCATCGACTTGGATTTGACGATGCGCTTGACGCCTTTTTCCTTGGCGAGGGTGGCTACGAACTGGATGGCCTCATTGGCGTCGCGGCACCAGATGACCTTGCCGCCGCGGGCGATGACGTTTTGCTCGAGCTGCTCGAGGTAGTAGTCGAGGTTGTCGATCGCGTGCTTCTTGATGGCGTTGGCCTGGGTGCGGAGGCCCTGGAAGTCGTCGATTTCGGCGGGGTCGATGGAGTGGGCGCGCTTGTCCATGAGGCGCCCGGTGGAGGAGTAAATGGCGGTCTGGAGGCGTTTGTCGCCGAGGGCGGTTTGGATGGCTTCAACGGGGATGGGGTTCATGGCGGGTTAGCGGCTGGCGAGGACTTCGGCGAGGTGGATGGTTTGGATGGGCAGTCCCTGGCGGGAGATGACGCCCTGGAGTTGCATGAGGCAACTGGAGTCCACCGAGACGACGTGGGAGGCTCCGGTGCGGAGGATGGAGTCGATTTTGGTTTGGGCCATGCCGCCGGAGACGTCGGGGAACTTGACGGAGAAGGTGCCGCCAAAGCCGCAGCACTCTTCGGCGATGTCCATTTCCTTGAGGGTGAGGCCGCGGACGTGGGAGAGGAGGCGGCGGGGTCCGGCTTTGACACCGAGTTCGCGGAGGGCGTGGCAGGAGTCGTGGTAGGTGACGGTGTGGGGGAAGTGGGCGCCGAGGTCATCGGCTTGGGCGACATCGGTGAGGAAGCGGGAGAACTCGTAGACGCGGGCTTCGAGAGCTTTGGCGCGGGCGAGTTGGGCGGGGTCGTTCTGGAAGAGCTCGGAGAAGTGGTGGCCGCACATCGAGGTGCAGGAGCCGGAGGGGACGATGATGGGGGAGTCGCCTTCGAAGACGTCGAGGAAGTGGCGGGCGACGCCGCGGGCTTCGTCCCAGAAGCCGCTATTGAAGGCGGGCTGGCCGCAACAGGTTTGGGCTTCGGGGAAGTCGATTTGATAGCCGAGACGTTCGAGGACGTCGGCCATGGCAAGGCCGACCGTGGGGAAGAGCTGGTCGACGATGCAGGTTACGAAAAGTGTGACCCGCGGCATGAAGATGGAATTTTACCACTGGGGGGTGACGGCGACGGGGCTAGGGCTGTGACGAGCAGGGGCTGGGGGCGTCGCGGCAGCGGCCTTCGGCCTACACGGCGGGCAACTGGATTGGCGGGGCGGGCTATGATACCGATGGGCGGGGGAATGTGAAGCAGGCGCCGACGCTGGCGGGGGATTACGAGATGATGGTCTACGACGGCGAGGAACGGCAGGCGGTGTACTGCTACGGGGTTGCGGCGAAGGGAGTTCGGCGGGTGCTGAATAGTTACCTGTATTGTGTCTCGCAAGGCGGGGGCAACGATGACAGACTTAAACATCACCGAGCTTGAAGACGGCCTTCTGGTGCGGACAGTACGGATCCCCTCTATTGTGGAGGGCCTTCTATCCGCGGCAGCTACAGCGGTTTTCGTCGGCATTGCAGTTTCCTTTGTTGCTGGGAAACCGCTGGCTATATCGCTTGCGGTTATCGCTGCCCTTGTGGCTTACTACTATGCGCGCCGATCGCCTGGATTTGAACTCCGAATCGATGAATCCAGAATAGTGGCGCGCGGCAAAGTCGGCGATGATCTCGGTCTTACACGATCGGTTTCCGTTTCCGACGTCCAGTGGCTTGAGTATCAGGAAGATACAACTGGGCCTGAGACAGCTCATCATCCTGGAGGGTTGTACGCTGTCTTGAAGCACCGAAGTGTCTGTGTCTTGCCTGACGTGGATGAGCGGCAGACGACCTCTATCATCCAACGAATCGAGGCTAAGTACCCGGTGCTTCGAGCAAAGTGGAGCCGGGCGTCCTCTTTTGGGAAGCACTTCACGTCACTTGGCCTCAACGACAAGTAGAGACGGCTTGTGCTGCGCAAAAATTCAATCCGCTTCGTTACGCGGCCTTCTTCTCCAGCCCCCATTCATGATTTAAGCCTGCGAGAACAGGGCGGGCGGTAACGCGATGCCCGTTTGGGAGGCGATGACGGTGGCCGCTGGCTGGAACGTGAGCACGGTGCGGGGAGCGAGCAGGAAGCCAAGCAGGGAAAGCACTGGCGATTCTACAATTCGCCGGCGCTCTTCAGGATGAGCTGGTAGTGGCTCTCGCGAAGCCGGAAACCAGAGTTCCGCAAGCCGTCCAGTTTGGGCCGTACGCTCGTGGTCAGGCCGGCTCGTTTGGCCGCGATGTAGACGGCCGGAGTGCGAATGACGGTTATCGAGAGTGCACCGGCGGCGGTGACGGCCGCCTGATCGTCCAACAGCAACAGGCGCGAGGGCAGTTCGCCGGCAAGAACGATGGCCTCGGCCTCACCGCGATGGATCCCTGTCTGATCCATGAGACTGTTGACGGCGGATGAATGCTGAACCGGGTGGACGGTGATCCAGTCACCTATCGCCGTTTCTACTTCGCGCGCGCCCGGCTGACCGCTCCCCTCCTCGACAACTTCGCGGAATACAGCGACGGGGATGGAGATGTGCCCGAACAGCCGCGGTAGAAAGTCGAGGTCACCGAGGGCGGAGAGATGGATGAGCGGCGAACTATTCGAGACGGCGGGCACCGTGCGCTCTCAAATTGCGTTCGATCTCAGGCCATGCGCTGTCGATGGTAGCGGCGTCGTTTTGCCAGTCGTCGAACGTGTAGTCGTGTAGCGGGATGCCGCGTTGCTGGGCGAGTTGGGCGAATGCGGCACGCGTGAGCTGGAGCAGCCGGGCGGCGTGGCCGCCCTCGATCTTACGCGATTCGAACAGGCGCAGAACGGCATCCTCACGAATGGCCTTGCGCGTGAGTTCGTCGAGGAGTTCTTCCGGAATGTCGAGATCGATTTCCAGTTTCATGAGGTTCTGCCCCCACCAGATCCATTCTACCGCCGGGGTTGAACCATCGGAGCCAGGTGCGGCGCGTTCGATGGCGCGGAGGTCGGTGCGGGCCTCGGTGGACCAGAGGACGCGTTTAGCCATCGCGCTTGGTGATGGGGCCGGGCAACTTCTCGAAGTCCGCCAGGGTGAGGCCGAAGTCGGCCAGGACGTCCTCCATGGGAACGGGGCCGTGCTTGTCGAGGGAATCGAGGCCCGCCTGAATGGCGGCACGGTCCTCGGCGGTGAGTTCCTCGTCGTCGTCCTCGTCGAACATCACCTCGAGCAGCGAGCGCACGGCGCCGAGCTTGGCGGGGGGTAGAAGATCGATGAGGGCGTGGGCTTGTTGGCGTTCCTGCTGGAGATCGAGAGCCATGGCTCACTTCCTTTCCTCGCGGTTCGAGACCGGCTGACGTCGGCGGGGTTGCTTTCCTATCACTGTAGACGATTTTGTGGTTGCGGGAGCCGACGGTTGGGTCGCCGAGGCACGATATGAGGCGCTCGCCGTCAGATCTTCGCTTTGGGGTAGCGTTTGCGCATCCAGGCGACGAAGTTGGGGGGGACGGGCATGGTGGAGAGGCGGCTGTTGCGGACGAGGAGGAAATCGGCGAACTGGGGTTCGGCCTTGACCTGGGCTAGGGTGGTGGGGGGATCGAGGCGGGAGACGAAAGCCAGGTCGATGATGGCGAGTTTTTCATTTTTGGGGTCGGGGCGGGGGGCGGAGGCGACTTTGGCGAGGCCGACGACGGAGGATTGGCCGCCGCTATGATAGAAGAAGACGAGGTCGCCAGGCTGCATGGCGCGGATGGCCTGGAGGGCCTGAGGGTTTTTCACCCCGTCCCAGGTGGTTTTTTGATCCCGTTCCAAGTCGTTTAGCGCGTACTCTTCGGGGTCGGATTTGGCCAGATAATAGTTCATGGTACCTTTTGGGGCGTAATGCGCCTTGTTGGGATGCGGGCGGCTGGTGTGGCGGCCCGACACTAGTACTCCAGTACGGCCTTCGGTCCGGTGGGTAGGACTCGATTCCAGAACCATTGTAGGATATGGCCCTTTCCGCAAGTTGATATAAAATGGGCTCATATCGGGCGCTTGTCCTGGCTGGGAGGGCGGCTCGACTCTGATTTTTTTGACGGAGGGCGCATTATGCACGTTTTTTCACCCCGACCATCGCGCGCGGCGAATGGGGGAGGGTCGACCCTTGGCATGGTCTACGCCTTGCTGGGACTGGTCCTCACGCTGAGTTCCGTGCTGCCGGCGCAGCAGGCCGAACCCAGTGGGCAGCAGCGCAAAGAGGCGCCGGCGGGGATACAGCAGACGCCGAACGACCTGCGTCCGGAGGCGCCTGGGGGAGACGTGGTGGGGGCGCTGGCTGATCCGAAGAGCTTCCGGATCGGGCCGGAGGACGTGATTGCGGTGTTGGTGTGGAAGGAGCCGGAGTTGAGCGGGCAGTTTGCGGTGCGGCCGGACGGCAAGATTACGCTGAACCTGGTGGGAGAGGTGGAAGTGGCCGGGATGACGCCGATGGAGGTGCAGCAGAAGCTGACGGGCGAGTTCGGCAAGGTGTTGAACAACCCGGTGGTGAGCGTGCAGATGAGAGCGATCCGCAGTTCGAAGTACTACATTACGGGCAACGTGGGGCGGACGGGAATGTTTCCGCTGGTGGTGAAGACGACGGTGTTGGAGGCGTTGACGCTGGCCGGGGGTCTGGGGGAATGGGCGAACAAGAAGAAGATTGTGATTCTTCGGGGCAAGGAGCGGCTGTTCTTTAACTACACGGAAGTGATCAAGGGCAAGAAGCTCGAGCAGAATATCGACGTGCAAAACGGGGACTTCATCATCGTGGACTAGCTGCCACGCCGTACCGCATTCGCAACCACAGGATTTAGAACTCAAACGAGGAACCATCTTCATGCAACAGACGGCAGTATCGAGCGAATACGGCGTAGCGAGTGTGCCTCGCCGCGTGTACGACGTGGAAGACTATTTGAATATTGTGCGGCGGAACTGGCAGTGGATTGTGGGTCCGTTGCTGGCGGGGCTGACGATTGCGACGGTGGCGGCGTATTTCTGGCCGAACACATTTGTTTCGACGGCGGCGATTCGCGTGGTGCCGCCGCAGGTGCCGGAGAAGCTGGTGCCGACGAACGTGAACGTGCAGATGGGCGAGCGCGTGCGGACGATGGCGCAGACGATTCTGAGCCGCAACACGCTGACCAACATCATCACGACCTATGACCTGTACCGGAAGGACCGCGGGCGGTATCCGATGGAGGACGTGATTGAGACGATGCGCAAGGACATTCAGATTGGCGGGATCCGCAATCTGGGGGGGCGCGATAGTTCGACGGCGTTCCAGATCTCGTTTTCCTACGACAACCGGTATGTGGCGCAGAAGGTGGCGCGCGACCTGATGACGCGGTTCATTGACGAGAACATTCGCGAGCGCTCGCAGCAATCGCAGATGACGACGCAGTTTTTGCGGGAGCAGCACGATGACGCCAAGCGGGAGTTGGAAGCCATTGAGCAGCGGATCACGGCGTTCCGGAGCGCCAATATCGGCCGGTTGCCGGAACAGATGGACATGAATCTGGGGCAGATTACGGCGCTGGACCAGCGGATCAACTCGCTGAACACGTCGATGGCGCGGGCCAACCAGGACCGGCTGATTCTGGAAGGCGAACTACGAGCGATGCGGGAGCGCATGACGAACCTGCCGAAGACGGTGGCGCCGATGACGGCGGCGGGGGTGGCCGCTTCGCCGCAGGCGGCGGCCGACCCGACGCTGCAGAGGATGAACTCGACCATCGGGCAGATGGAGGCGGCGCTGCAGCAGATGCTGGACGTATACAAGGAGACCTATCCGGACGTGCCGCGGTTGCGGCAGCGGATCGCCGCCGCCAAGCGCGAGCGCGACACCTACATCAACACGACGCTGGCGCTGCCGCCATCGACGGGGAGCCCGGCGGGCGAGGCGAGGCCGCGGCAGGCGGCGGCGCCGGTGAAGTCGCGCGAGATGGTGGATATGGAAGCCGATGTGGAACGGCTGCGCGGCCAGATCCGGGCGCGGGAGATGGAGGCGGAGCGGTACCTGCGGGAGATCGCCGAGACGGAGCAGAAGCAGCGGGCGGTGCAGGCGCGCATAGAAGCGGGGCCGTCGGGGGCGCAGAGCTACGAGTTGTTGCTGCGCGACCGCGAGACGGCGAAGTCGAAATACGACGATTTCACGAAGAAGCTGAACAACTCGGCGATTGCGACGGACCTGGAAAACCGCAAGCAGGGGGAGACGCTGGAAGTGCTCGACCTGCCGTCGTTGCCGGAGACGCCGACCAAGCCGAACCGTCCGGTGATCATCATTGCCGGGGCGGCGCTGGGGCTGCTGCTGGGGTTGGGCGTGGTGGCGTTCCGGGAGGCCAAGGACGCCTCGTTGAAGACGCTCAAGGATGTGCGCACCTACACGCAGTTTGCCGTATTGGGGAGTTTTCCGTTGTTGGAGAATGACCTAATCATCCGGCGGCGGAGGAGGATCGCCTGGATTGGCTGGTCGACGGGGATTGTCCTGTCGCTGGTGATGATCGGGTTTTCTGTTTACTACTACTACAGTGTCCGGCTCTAGACCCAACAGTTCCGAGCCCCAGTCGACGATATGACGAGAAAGCACAGCTGGAGGAAATCTCAATGAGCCGAGTACACGATGCCTTGCGCCGCGCCGAATCGCTAGGGACGCCGCCGGCCGCATCGGCGGCGCTACCGGCGCTGGCGTCGATGGCGCCGGCCCAGGCGGCGGTGGCCGAACCGGGGGCGTTTCAAGGATTGCTGGAGCAGATCAAGGAAGTGCCGTGGGATCCCAATCCGGAAGCGCACATTATCGACCACACGAGGGTGACGGATGCGCCGGCGGAGGAGTTTCGCAGCCTGCGGACGCGGTTGAACCACATACAGGGATTGCAGCCGTTGCGGTCGCTGGTGGTGACGTCGGCCTCGCCGGCGGAGGGCAAGTCGTTCACGGCGGCGAACCTGGCGGTGGTGCAGAGCCACCTGCAGGGGAACAACACGCTGCTGTGCGATTTTGATTTCCGGCGGCCGATTGCGCACAACCTGTTTCAGATTGAGCGATCGCCGGGCATTACCGAGTATTTGCAGGGCAAGGCGGCGCTGAGCGAGGTGATCCGCAAGATTGAGGGCACCAATCTGTATGTGATGCCGGCCGGGGAGACGGTGGCCAATCCGCTGGAGCTGCTGAACCTGCCGGAAGTGAAGACGATGCTGACGCGGCTGCCGCAGCTGTTCAAGTGGATCGTGATCGATTCGCCGCCGCTGCTGTTTGCGGCCGACGCGAACCTGCTGTCGACGCTGTGCGACGGGACGCTGCTGGTGGTGCGGTTGGGGGCGACGACGATTGACTCGGTGACGCGGGCGCTGCAATCGATGAGCCACAACAACGTGCTGGGCGTGGTGGCCAATGGAGCCAAGCGCGGCGAGCTGTATTCGAAGTACACCTACTATCACTCCTACTACTACGCCGAGGACGAGAAGGGCAAGGAGGCCGCGGCGGAGGAAGAGGAAGAGTCCTAAGGCGGGGCCAATTCCCGCGGATGCATTTGGGCCGCCGTTCCGGGAGGAGCGGCGGCCCGGCTGTTTTTCGTGGTTGCGGCGGGGCGATTGGAGCGGCGGAGCGGGCGCGGGTCAAGTAGAATGAAAAATGGCTCGATTGCGAGCCGCCAGCCCACCTTTCAGGAAGCTAGATTCAGACATGGAAATTCTCCGGCAAGGCGCACACGCCCAACGCGCGCGCGTGGCCCTCTTCGATTTTGACGGCACGATTTCGACCATCCGTTCGGGGTGGGTCGAGGTGATGGTGCCGATGATGGTGGAGGAGTTGGCGGGGGCCAAGAGCGGGGAGTCAGAGGACGAGCTGACGGCGATTGTGCGGGAGTTCGTGGGCCGGCTGACGGGGCGGCAGACGATTTACCAGATGATCGAGCTGGCCGAACAGATGAGCAAGCGCGGGGGGACGCCGAAGGATCCGCTGGAGTACAAGCACCGCTACCTGGAACTGCTGTGGGTGCGCATCAAGGACCGTGTGGAGGCGCTCGAAAAGGGGACGGCCTCGCCGCTGGACTATGTGGTGCCGGGCAGCTTTGAGCTGTTGGACGCGCTGCGCGAACGGGGGCTGAAGTTCTATCTGGCCTCGGGCACCGACCATGAGTATATGAAGCGCGAGGCGCACCTGTTGGGGCTGGAGAAGTACTTTGGCGAGCACATTTACGGTGCGCTGGACGACTACAAGAGCTTTTCGAAGGCGATCCTGATTCAGCAACTGATCAACGGGGCCGAGGCCAAGGGCGAGGAGTTTCTCGGATTTGGCGATGGGTATGTGGAGATCGAAAATGTGCGGGCCGTGGGCGGGGTGACGGTGGGTGTGGCCAGCGACGAGCCGGCCTGCCTCGAGGTGGACGAATGGAAGCGCGGGCGGCTGAGGGAGGTGGGGGCCGACTACATTGTGCCCAATTTCCTGTGCCATCGCGAATTGTTATCGGCGCTATTTCCGCAGTGAGGTGATGGTTCCTTGCCCTCCCGATATCCGCTATTTGACCGTTCGCGGCTGCTGGTGAAGCCGCTGGCGGAGCGTGTGCACGATTTGCCGCTGAGCCGGTGGTTGGCGCTGGAGGAGGAGACGCCGGAGTTCAGGCATCCCGATCTGGCGGTGGTGGGGGCGCGGCTGGGGAAGGCGCGCGAGGCCGGGGCGGCGCGCATTCTGATGATGGGGGCGCACGTGCTGCGGGCCGGGGTGAACCGGCATCTTGTGGACCTGATGGAGCGCGGGCTGATTACGCACATTGCGATGAACGGGGCGGGGGCGATTCACGACTACGAGCTGGCGCGGATTGGGGCGACGACGGAGAGCGTGGCGCGCTACATCCGGTCAGGCGAGTTTGGGTTGTGGACGGAGACGGGGGAGTTGAACGAGTGGATTGTGGAGGCGGCGGCGCTGGGGCGGGGCTTGGGCGAACACATTGGCCAGCGGATTCTGGAGAGCGAGTATCCGCATAAGGACCTGAGCGTGTATGGGCACGCCTACCGGTTGGGCGTGCCGGTGACGGTGCATTGCGGCATTGGCTACGACATTTTGCACGAGCATCCGAACTGCGATGGGGCGGCGCTGGGGGCGGCCAGCTACACGGACTTTCTGCTGTTTGCGCGGGCCGTGGAAGGGTTGGAAGGCGGCGTGATGGTGAGCTTCGGTTCGGCGATCATGGCGCCGGAGGTGTATTTGAAAGCCCTGGCGATGGCGCGCAACGTGGCCCACCAGGAGGGGCGGGTGATCCGCAATTTCACGACGGCGGTGTTCGACATGGTGCCGATTCAGGGCGACATTCACAGCGAACTGCCGAAGACCGATCCGGGGTATTACTTCCGGCCCCACAAGACGATTCTTGTCCGCACGGTGGCCGATGGCGGCGAGAGCTATTATTTTTGCGGCGACCACCGCGCGACGCTGCCGGCGTTGCGACGCGTGGCGACCGGCGCCATTTCCGGAGAGACCTCATGAACCCAGCATCCATCCTGCGCCGTTTTCCGCAACTGTCGGCCCTTGTCGTGGGCGACATCTGCCTGGACCGCTGGTGCACCTACGACCCGGCGCTGGCCGAGGCGTCGCGGGAGACGGGGTTGCCGCGGGTGGCGGTGACGAAAGTGGAGACGACGCCTGGAGCGGGCGGGACGATCGCCAACAACCTGGCGGCGCTGGGGGCGGGGCGGATCGCCGTGCTGGGGGCGATTGGCGAGGACGGCTTCGGGTGGGAGCTGCAGCGGGCGCTGCGGGTGCGCGGGATTTCGCCGGACCTGCTGGTGGCCTCTTCCAGCCTGCAGACGTTCACCTACACCAAGCATTGGAATGGGGCCACGGGGGAAGAGGACCTGCCGCGGACGGATTACATCAACGCGCAGCCGCTGGCGGCCGAGGTGGAGCGGCGGATTGTGGCCACGCTGGGGGCGCATGCGGCGAGTTTTGACATCATCCTGGTGAGCGATCAGTCAGAGACCGACGCCGGGGGGGTGGTGACGCAGGCGGTGCGGGAGGCGGTGTGCAAGCTGACCAACCGCGTGGTGTGGGTGGATTCGCGGCTGCGCTCGGAGCTGTTTCACAACGTGATTGTGAAGCCGAACCAGCGCGAGGCCGAGGAGGCCTGCACGCGCCTGTTCGGGCGGGTGGATTACCTGGCGCTGCGGCGGCACATCGGGCCGCATCCGCTGGTGGTGACGCAAGGCGGAGACGGTGTGATCATTGTGGACGGGACGGGCGAGCACCGGGTGGCGACGGTGCCGGTGGCCAATCCGGTCGACATTTGCGGGGCGGGGGATAGTTTTTCAGCCGGGGCGGCGCTGGCGATGGCCGCTTGCGGCGACATTCACCAGGCCGCGCGCGTGGGCAACCTGGTGGCGTCGGTGACGATCATGAAGAAGGGCACCGGGACGGCGACGCCGGATGAGGTGATCGCGGCCGGGGAGCGGGCGGCAGCGAACGCGGGATGAACACGCTGGCGCTGGACATTGGGGGCACCAAGTTTTCGCTTGCCTTGTTCGAAGAGGGACGGATGGCGCGGCGATTGTCGCGGGGCACGGATCGCGAGGGCGGGCGGGAGTGGATGCTGGGGGCGATCGGCGAGGCGGTGGCAGGGTGGAAGGCCGAGGGGGCGCGGTGGGACCGCTGCGGCATTGGGTTTGGCGGGCCGGTGTTGTTTGACCGGCAGCGGGTGGCGCTGTCGACGCACGTGGGGGGCTGGAGCGATTTCGATTTGACGGCGTGGGCGGAGAGCGGGTTTGGTGTGCCCGCGGTGATGGACAACGACGCCAACGTGGGGGCTCTGGGCGAGGGGTTTCACGGCTCGGGGCGGAGGGATGACGGCGGGCCGGCCGAGCCGCTGTTCTACATGACGCTTTCGACGGGGATTGGCGGGGGGATTCTAGTGAACGGGCGGGTGCTGCGGGGGGCGGATTCCTATGCCGGCGAGGTGGGACACACGGTGATCCGGCCGGGTGGTCCGGAGTGCCTGTGCGGGGCGCATGGTTGTTTTGAGCGCATGTGCTGCGGGCTGTGGCTGGAGCGCGACCATGGGCGCCCGGCGCACGAGTTGCTGGCTGAGCCGGAGTTCGTGCGGCGGTATGTGGTCGACCTGGCGGCTGGGTTGAAAACGATTTTGATGCTGATGAATCCCGAGCGCCTGGTGATTGGGGGCGGCATGAGCAAGGCGGGCGATGCTTTGTTTGCGCCGCTGCGTGAGGAGCTAGGGCGGCAGATGACGAACTGGAGCCGGGCGCGCAGGGATGTGCGGCCGGCAGGCCTGGCCGACGACAGCGTCCTGTGGGGCGCGCTCGTGCTGGCCGAACAAGAACTGACTTCCGTATCCTGAGGATGAGAACCATGACAGTTACCGAGCATTCTTTCCCCGCACTCTACAAACGTGAGTTGATTGAGGCGATCGATCGCATTCCGCTGGAGAAGGTGGGCGAAGCGATCGAGGTCTTCCGCCAGGCGCGGGCGGCGGGGCGGACCATTTTCACGTGCGGGAATGGGGGCAGCGCATCGACGGCGTCGCATTTTGTGTGCGACATCGTGAAGGGGGCGAGCTATCAGCGGGGGGAGCGGTTCCGGATGATGTCGCTGAACGACTCCTTGGCGACGCTGACGGCGTACTCCAACGACGTAGCGTATGAGGTTGCGTTTGTGGAGCAGTTAAAGAACTTCGCCCAGCGGGACGATGTGGTACTTGCAATCAGCGGTTCAGGCAACTCGCCGAACGTGGTGAAGGCGGTGGAATATGCCAACTCGGTTGGCTGCAAGACCATTGCCTTGACCGGCCGTGATGGGGGGAAGCTGGGAGCCGCGGCGCAGTTGAACGTACAGGTGAGCGTGCCTCACATGGGCCGCATCGAGGATGCTCACATGATCATCTGCCACATGATCGGATATTACTTCATGGAAGAGGGGAACTAGCGGCCCAGGAGAGCGCGGCTCGCTCCCGGCGGTTCCCTGTGTCTTTGTGGGTATGCAGGAGCGCCTCAGCCGGCAGGAAGCCGTGGAAACACGGCTCACGCAGATCCTCCAACGGAGCGACTTTCCCGCTCTGGCTGAGCACATCCAGGAGTTGCTGGCACGGCTGGCGGATCCGAACGCCTCGGCGACGACGATTTCCGGCATCATCGGCAAGGACGTGGGGCTTTCGCTGCGCATCATCCGCACAGCGAACTCGATTCAATACAACCGCTCGGGGAGGCCCATTCTGGCGCTGCCGCACGCGGTGGCCTTGATGGGGATGGAGACGATCCGGGAACTGGCGGCGGGGCTGATGATGGTGCACCATTTCCGCAACCGGCCGCCGGGGGTGCGGCAGTTGCTGGCTTTGTCGCTGCTGAGCGCCAACCATGCGCGGCAGGGGGCGCGGGTGACGCATTATCCGCGGGCCGAGGAGGCGTATCTGTGCGGACTGTTCCGGAACCTGGGCGAGGTGTTGATGGCCTGCTATTTTCCGGCCGATTACGCGCTGGTGCTGTCGGCGATGCAGGAGCAGGCATCGAGCGAACGGGAAGCGAGCCTGCGTGTGCTGGGGTTTCCGTTTGAGGAGCTGGGGCGTGAGGTGGTGCGGCGGTGGAATCTGCCGTCGCAGGTGGCGCAGGTGTTGGATGCGAATGTGCCGGCGGCGATCACGCAGCCGTATACCGAGG
Source organism: Acidobacteriota bacterium (assembly GCA_017304135.1). Taxonomy (GTDB): domain Bacteria; phylum Acidobacteriota; class Terriglobia; order Bryobacterales; family Bryobacteraceae; genus JAFLBB01. The sequence goes on from JAFLBB010000101.1 coordinate 13,942, forward strand.
AGCAGCACTTGTCGCTGCTGGCCGGATTCGGGCACGAGTTGACGACGGCGCTGCACCGGGTGGCGCCGAACCAGAGCGCGGCGCGGCTGGACCGGGTGTTGCGGAATTTTGGGAAGTCGCTGCGGATTTCGGAGAAGGCGCTGGGCAAGATCGCGCATGTGGCGGTGGAGGAGACCAAGGCCACGTTCAAGGCGCTGCACCTGCCGCTGGACCAGTTGCGGTTGGAGAAGCAGGTGGAGGTGGCGCTGAACTCGGGCTTGCTGCCGCCGCCGGGAGCGGGGGCATTGGTGGAAGATGCCTCGGCGGAGTGGGAGGAGCTGGCGCGGGACATCCACAACTCCGACCTGCAATCGATGCTGGGGCGGATTCTCGATTTGGGGTTGAACCTGGGCGGGTTTGAGCGGGCGGTGTTTGGGCTGGTGTCGCCGGGGCATGATTCGGTGCGGGCGCGGTTGCTGGCCGGGGCGGCGGACGAGGAGTGGATGGGGCGGTTTGAGTTTCCGCTGGAGAGGCGGGCCGGTCCGGTGACGGCGGCGCTGGTGGGCAAGCGGGATCTGTTTGTGTGCGGCGGACCGTATCTGGATTCAGAGTTTGCGCGGCGGCTGGAGTCGGGCTGTTTTGTGCTGATGCCGGTGGTGATCAACGGGACCCTGGCGGGATGCCTGTATTTTGACCGGCAGAAGCCGCCGGCGGCGGTGCGGGAGGCCGAGCCGGGAGTGCCGCGGAATTTGATTCGCGCGCGCGAGCTGGCGGCCGAGGCGATCGCGGTGGCGCGCCAGCAGGGCGGCGAGGGGGTTTGAGGCGCCTTAGAGCCGGACGAGGTTGGCGGCCTTCACGCCTTTGAGGGCGTTGCGGGTGTCGACCACGAGCTTGGAGCGCTGGAGAATTTCCTTGTAGGGCAAGTCCTTGTGGTCGGTGATGATGACGACGCAGTCGGCGGCTTCGCTGGCGGCCATGGCATCGACGCTTTCCATGACGACGGATTCGACCTGGAAGCGGGGCACGAAGGGATCGCTGTAGCTGACCTTGGCGCCGGCCTTGAGCAGGAGGTGGGCGACGTCGATGGCGGGGGATTCGCGCATGTCGTCGATGTCGCGTTTGTAGGCGACGCCGAGGATGTGGACGCGGGAGCCCTTGAGCGGCTTGGCGTGCTCGTTGAGGGCGGAGGCGATCTTATCGACGACAAAGTGGGGCATCTGGCCGTTGATGTAGCCGGCCAGCTCGATGAAACGGGCCTCGATGCCGGCCTGTTTGGACTTCCAGCTGAGGTAGAAGGGATCGATGGGGATGCAGTGGCCGCCGAGGCCGGGGCCGGGGTAGAAGGGCATGAAGCCGAAGGGCTTGGTGGCGGCGGCTTCGATGACTTCCCAGACGTCGATGCCCATGCGGCCGCACATCATGGCGAGCTCGTTGACGAGGCCGATGTTGATCATGCGGAAGGTGTTTTCGAGCAGCTTGACCATTTCGGCGACCTGGGTGGAGGTGACCGGGACGACATGGTCGAGGGCTTGCGAATAGAGGGCCACGGCGAGCTGGGCACAGGCGGGGGTGGTGCCGCCGACGACTTTGGGGATGTTCTTGGTCTGGAAGTTGGGGTTGCCGGGGTCGACGCGTTCCGGTGAGAAGCAAAGGAAGATCTCCTCGCCGACGCGGAGGTCGGCGCGCTCGAGCATGGGGCGCACGAGTTCGTCGGTGGTGCCGGGATAGGTGGTGGATTCGAGGATGACGAGCGTGCCGGGCTTGAGGTGTTTGGCGATGCCTTCGCAGGCCGAGACGATGAAGCTCATGTCGGGGTCCTTGGTTTTACGCAAGGGGGTGGGGACGCAGATGTTGATGGTGTCGAGTTCCGCGACGGCGGAGAAATCGGTGGTGGCACGGAGCTTTCCGGATTGGACCAGCGGAGCCAGCGAGGCCGTGGGGACATCCTGAATGTAGCTGGAGCCGCGGTTGATTTCGTCCACCTTGGACTGTTGCACATCGATTCCGACGACGGAGAAGCCGACGTGTCCCATTTCGACGGCCAGAGGCAGCCCGACGTAGCCGAGGCCGACAACGCCGGTGCGGGCGGTGCGGTTGCGAATCTTGGCGGCCAGATCGGCGGCGATGCCCGTGAGCCCGGCGGCGGTATTTTCTGCAGTTTTCATAAACAGTTAGCCTTTTCTCCCATAGTACTCACCCCGGGCCGTCACAACGGCCGGGCCCTCCAGAAACATGGGGCCGGAGGGGGGGTGGTCCCACCTCAGTTTCATGACGCCGGCCTCGGTGACGACGTCCAATTCCGGCTCCACCATGCGGCGGAGCACGGCCGCGGCGGCGGCTCCGGTGGAGCCGGTGCCGGAACTCAGTGTAGGCCCGGCGCCGCGTTCGTAAAAGCGGGCCTCGATGGCGCGCGGCCCGGCCTTGCGGTAAAAGCTGACGTTGGTGCGTTTCGGAAAGTACGGATGCCCTTCGATTTCCGCGCCGACGGCCTTCCAGTCGAAGTCAAAATCGGCCACGGCCACGGCGCACTGGGGGTTGCCGACGTTGAGGATGGTGACGTCGCGGAGGCCGGAGGCCAGCGGCAGTGACATGACGATGTCTTCCTGTGCCAGGCGCGGTGAACCCATTTCCATTTCGAACAGGAACTCGTTTCCTTTCGCGGCCATGAGCCGCAGTTGCTTTACGCCGGAGCCGGTTTTGACACTGACCTGACCGGGTGTGCGGACCGGCCGCTCCTGGGACAGGAGCACGGCGGCGGCGCACCGTGTGCCATTGCCGGACAGTTCGGCGCGGCTGCCGTCGCTATTGAACAGCCGGATGCCGAGGTCGGCCTCCGGCTCATCCCGCATCAGGTACCAACCGTCGGCGCCGACGCCTTCGTGCCTGTGGCAGAGAGCGCGCGCGGCGTCACAGAGATGATCGGCGGAAGCGTCGTGGATCTTCACAGGGCGGGGTTCGAACTCGCGCCGGGCGGCAGCGGCCCAGGGTTCGGGGAGATCGTGTGCCCAACTGAAGAGAAAATCGTTGCCGACGGCTTGGGCTTTGAAAAAGGGGATGGTCATGGGCGGAGTTGTGATGGGCGGAGTTGTCATGGGACCTGGTGGAGCGCCTCTTGAAATTGTCGCAATTGTTCCTCTTCGGGGGCAGTGATCTCCGGGGGCCGGAGGCGGGAACTGCGCCGCCAGATGGTAACGACGGGGCCACCCTTGACCTCGATTGTGCGCATTGGATCGTAGCGAAGTCCACGCCGTTCGCCGCGCGGGAGGGCATTGGCGAGCTTGTCGCCGGAGAGGGTCAAGGCCCATTCCTCGTGGAGGAAGAACTCGGGGCGGGCGAGGAGGCCGTACCACTGAGGGCCCTGGCCTTCGTGGAGCATTTCGCGCAAGGGGATGCCGGCGAGACGGAGGGCGCCGGTGGCGTCGCCGAAGGACATGGCGATGCCGCCGCCGCGGTAGTGGGCTTTGAGGTAGCGGGCGACTTCAGTGGTCCAGGCGCGGCGGGAGATGGAGTTGACCTGGGACTCCTTCCAGCAGATCCAGTTTTCGGCGCGGGGGTAGAGGAGCCAGGGGACGAGGGCGATGGCGGCGACGACGGTGAAGAGCGCGGCGCGGGTGCGGGGGCCGGGGGCGAGGGCGACGAGGGCGCCGAGGGAGAAGGCCAGCAGGGGCAGGGCGGCGAGGCCGTAGCGGGTGTTGTAGTAGCTGTTGGGCCAGAGGTCGGGGACGAAGATGGGGGTGCCGGAGCCGTGGAGGCTCCAGATGTAGAAGAGGGGCGCGAAGAGGAGGAGACCGAGGGCGGGCAGGAGGCGGCGGCGGAGGCAGGCGGCCATGGCGAGGCCTCCGATGAGGGCGACGGCGAGTCCGGCGGTGTGGCGGACGGCGGCGGTGAAGTGGGTGAAGGCGAGGGGCCAGTCGCCGTCGCCGGGGGCGGGTTTCATGCCGGCGCGGAGGGCGCGGTCATAGATGGCGCGGGCGGACCATTCGCCGCGGTAGAACTCGAGCGGATCGCCCCACCACCACCAGTTATGGGCGAACCAGGCGAGGGGGCCGAGGGCGGCAATGGCGCAGAAGAGGGCGGTGGCGCGCCAGCGCGGTTTGCCGGAGCCGAGGAGGAGGTAGAGGGCATAGAAGGGGAGGAGGAACCAGCCTTCGTAGCGGGTCATGGCGCCGCAGAGGGCGGCGAGGCCGGCGAGTGAGGGCCAGAGCCAGGAGGGGTCATCGGCGGCGCGGACGAGGGTGTAGAGGGCGCCGAAGGCGCAGGCGGCGTAGACGGCCTCGGTCATGGCCGTCGATTGGAGGTAGAGCAGGTTGGGGTTCAGGCCGAGGACGAGGGCGGAGGCCGCTGCGGCGGCGAGACTGTGGGTGAGACGGCGGACGGTGAGGAAGAGGAAGAGGACGGCGAGGGAGAAGCAGACGACGGACGGGATGGCGCCGGCCCAACCGGTGCGCCAGAGGTCCATGCCGGCGGCGAAGGGGAGCATGAGCAGGTGGGGCAGGGGGAGCCAGACGGTGCCGATTTGTTCGAGCGTTTGGACGCGGGTGTCGAGGATGCGCCGGGCGATGTTGAGGTGCGCCTCGGCGTCGCCGTAGTAATAGGCGAAGCCCTGGGCGGTGAACCAGGCGGCGGCGAGGAGGCCGGCAGCGAGGGCGAGGGCCCAGACGGCGGCGGGGGCGATCCAGCCGCCGGGGGAAGCGCTGAGCGCGCCGGTGGCCTTGGC
>JAFLBB010000102.1 GCA_017304135.1 Acidobacteriota bacterium
CACCCCCCTCGCCCTCGCGCTTCCGCCGCGCCCCGGCCACCGCACCCACAGCCGCACCCACGCCCACCGCCACCCACGACGCCAGGTAGGCCACGAAGCTCGCCACCCGCAGCCACTCACTCCCCATGCGGCTCAAACCCCACGTTGTCGATCAACCGCACCCGCCCCAGCCACGCCGCCACCGCCACTCGCACCGCGCCGTCCACATGCTCCACCGGCTGCATCGTCACCGCGTCCACCACCTCCAGATACTCCAGCCGCACCAACTGCTCTCGCTCCATCACCTCCAGCGCCGCCTCGCGCACCCAGCGCACCTCGCGCTCGCCCCGCTCCAGCCGCCGCAGCGCCGCCAGCAGACCCGCATACAACACCGGCGCCACCCGCCTTTCCGCCGTGCTCAGCCGTTCGTTGCGCGAACTCATCGCCACCCCGTCCACCTCGCGCACCGTGGCCACCGGCACAATCTCCACCGCCATGTTCAAATCCGACACCATGCTCTGAATCACCGCCAGCTGCTGCGCGTCCTTTTCGCCAAAGTACGCCCGGTCCGCCTCCACCGTATGGAACAGCTTGGCCACCACCGTCGCCACGCCGCGGAAATGCCCCGGCCGGAAGCGCCCGCACAAGTGCTCCGCCACCGCCCCAGGCTCCACGTACGTCATCATCGGCCGCGGATACATCTCCTCGTTCGACGGCGCAAACACGATCGCCACGCCGGCCTGCTCACACGCCTCCACGTCGCGCTCCCGCGTCCGCGGGTACTTCTCGAAGTCCTCCTTCTGGTTGAACTGGATCGGGTTCACAAACAGGCTCACCACCGTCACGTCGCACTCGGCCACGCTGCGTGCGATCAGCGTCTCATGCCCGGCGTGCAATGCACCCATCGTCGGCACCAGCCCCACGCGCTTGCCCTCGCCGCGCGCTTGCCTCACCGCCTCCCGCACCCCGGCGATCGTCTCCATCACCCTCACCCGCGCACCTCCGCCGCATACGCGCTCACCGCGCTCACCACCGCCTCGCCCAACTCGCCATAGCGCTTCACAAACGGTGGCGCCTCATCGCCCGTCAACCCCAGCAGGTCATAACACACCAGCACCTGACCGTCGCACGCCTTCCCCGCGCCAATTCCGATCGTCGGCACGCTCAGCGCCTCGGTGATCTTGCCCGCCAGCTCTTCGGGAATCGACTCCAGCACCACCGCGAACACCCCCGCATGCTCCAGCCGCCGCGCATCGTGGAAGATCCGCTCCCGCTCCTCCTCCGTCTTGCCCTGCGCGCGGAACCCGCCCAGCAGCTTCACCGATTGCGGCGTCAACCCCACATGCCCCATCACCGGAATGCCGCACGCGCTCATGCGCCGCACCACGGCCTCCGAACTCTCGCCGCCTTCCAGCTTCACCGCGTCCGCGCCGCCTTCCTTCATCAGCCGCACCGCATTGGCCACCGCCTCATCGGCGTTCGCCTGATACGACCCGAACGGCATGTCGGCCACCACCAGCGCCCGCTGCGTCCCGCGCACCACCGCCCGCGTGTGATGGATCATCGCCTCCATCGTCACCGGCAGCGTGTTCTCATGGCCCTCCACCACCATCCCCAGCGAATCGCCCACCAGCATCACATCCACGCCGGCCCGTTCAAACAACCGGGCAAAGGTGGCGTCATACGCCGTCACCATCACAATCTTCTCGCCGCGCCGTTTCATGGCGGCCAGTTGCGGCACGCGCACACGGCGCACTGTCGTTGGCATCTCTCTATTCTACGGTTCGCACCCTTGCCCTCTTCGCGCCCCCTTCGCGCTACCCTAAGTGCTTGCCCATGCGCCAAGTCCTCACCGAGCGCGACATCCCCGCCTCCGGCACGCTCCGCATCGCCACCGGAACCATCGTCACCTCGCTCGCGCGCGAACTGGCCGCCGCGCGCGGCATCGCCATTGTCGAGGTCTCCCCGCACGAGGCCACCTCGATCGCGCCGCCGCATCTCACCATCGCGCTCGGCTCTGACCATGGCGGCTTCGCCATGAAGCAGGCGCTGCTGCCCCTCTTCGCCGAGCTTGGCTTGACCGTTCGCGACGTCGGCGTCTACGAGGAGAAGGCCGCCGATTACCCCGACATCGCCCTCGCCGTCGCCCTGCTTGTGCACGAGGGCGCGGCCACGCGCGGCGTCATCATCGACGGCGCTGGAATCGGCTCCGCGATGGCCGCCAACAAGGTTCCCGGCGTTCGCGCGGCCCTATGCTATGATGTGGCATCAGCGCGCAATAGCCGCGAGCATAACGATGCCAACGTGCTCACCTTGGGTGGCCGTTTGCTCACCGTGACGCAGGCCGGCGACGTCTTGAGAACGTGGCTCGCCACGGCGTTCGGTGGAGGCCGCCATGCCGCCCGCGTGGCGAAGATCGCCGCCATCGAACAGCGCTTCCGCCGCGCGCCCAACGAATGACGCCTTCCGAACTCGACCAACTCGTTGCTCAGATCGGAGACGAACTCCTGGCCCGCATGGGCCGTCCCCGCCCGCTCTCCGGCGAAGGCCACAACCACCTCGACCTGGTCTGCCCCGGCTGCACGCAGCGCTGCCCGCAAACCTGCTCCAAGAAGACGGCCAATGTCATCGCCGCTGGAGCTGACCGCGTCTCGGCTTCGCACACCCTCACGCGCGTCGACGCCGCCATCGCCAGGCTGATCGACCACACGATCCTGAAGCCCGACGCCACGCGCGCCGACGTGGAGAAGGTCTGCGCCGAGGCCGTGAAATACTCCTTCGCCAGCGTCTGCGTCAACGCCTATTGGGTGCCGCTGGTCGCCAAACTGCTTGCGGGCTCGCCCGTTAAGGTCTGCACTGTCGTCGGCTTTCCGTTGGGCGCGACGACCACGGCCACTAAGGTGCACGAAACCAGGGAAGCCATCAAGTGCGGCGCGCAGGAGATCGACATGGTGCTCAACGTCGGCGCGTTACGTTCCGGCGACCATGAGCGCGTCAAGCAGGACATTCACGCCGTGGCCGAAGCTGCCCACGCGGGCGGCGCGATCCTCAAGGTGATTCTCGAAACCTGCCTTCTTGACGACAATCAGAAGGCCATTGCCTGCACGCTGGCCAAACTCGCCGGCGCCGACTTCGTGAAGACCTCCACCGGCTTTTCCACCTCCGGCGCCACCGCTCACGACATCGCTCTCATGCGTTCCGTGGTCGGCCCGGACATCGGCGTGAAGGCGAGCGGCGGCATCCGCACGCGCGAAGACCTGGACAAGATGGCCGCCGCCGGAGCCTCCCGCATCGGCGCCAGCGCCAGCGTCAAGATCGTCGAGGGCGCCACTCCTCCGGCGGGCGGCTACTGATGGCCTCCACACGTAAGCGCGAGGCGCGGTTCGGCGACCGCACGGAACTGCTCGACTTCCTTCTCGAGGTCACCTCGGTCACCAGCTCGACCATCGATCTCGACGATCTGCTCCACAAGCTCACGCAGATCATCCGCCGCGTGGTGCCCGTTGATCTGTTTGCGATCCTCCTCTACAGCGATGTCCGCCGCGGCCTGCGCATCCGCCACTCGGTGGGCCACCGCGAAGATGTGATCCGCAATCTGCTCATCCCGCTCGATGAAGGCATCACGGGGGTGGCTGCTTCGGCGCGCATGCCGGTCCTGGTGAACGACGTGCGCACCAATCCGCACTACCTGCACGTGGTCGACGCGGTACGCAGCGAACTGGCTGTGCCGATGGTGGCGCGCGGCCGTCTGGTCGGCGTCATCGATCTGCAGTCGACGCGGCTGAACGCCTACACGCCGGAGGATTCGGCCCTGGTGCAATTGGTGGCCTCGCGTGTGGCCAGCTCGATTTTGAATGCGCGCGCCTTCCGCCAGATTGAACGCCAGAACCGCACCCTGCGCACGCTCACGCGGCTCTCGCAGCAGCTCAGTTCGATTCTCGAATTAGACGAATTGTTGAACGCGATTGCCACCAGCGTCCGCGGGCTCATCAACTACGACTCGTTCGGCATCTTCCTGCTCGACGCCGAGCGCGCCGTGCTGCGCCACAAGTTTAGCCTCCGCTACGACGAGCGTGTGAACCTCGACAACATTCCGCTTGGTTCGGGCATCACCGGCAACGCCGCCCGCGACCGCCAGATCATCCGCGTCGAGGATACGCAAAACGACCCGCGCTACATCGAAGTGACACGAGGCATCCGCAGTGAGATTTCGGTGCCGCTGATTCACAAAGACAAGCTTGTCGGCATCATGGACCTGGAAAGCGAGCGCGTCGGCTTCTTCACGCAGGAGCACGAACAGACGCTGCAACTGCTGGCCCCGCTGATTGCGCAATCGCTCGTCAACGCCAAACTCTATGACGAGATCGCCACCACCAACGAGCGCATGGAGTATGACCTGGCGGCGGCGCGCGAAGCGCAATCGCTGCTGCTGCCTCGCGAGGCCCCGCAGATTCCCGGCCTTGACATCGCCGTGCTGGCGCGGCCCGCGCATGAGATCTCCGGCGACGTGTATGACTTTGTCGAGCACGGCGACGAGTATTCGGCCATCCTGTTTGGCGACGTGAGCGGCAAGAGCGCCGCCGCCGCGCTCTATGGCGCGATGGTGAGCGGCCTGTTCCGCACCATCGCCCCGCGCCGCCGTTCGCCCGCGCAGTTGATGACCACGCTCAACCGCGTGCTGCTGGAACGCCGCGTCGGTGGGCGCTATCTGACGCTCATCGTCATGCTGTGGGATCCGGCCACCGGCGCCTTCACCATCTCCAACGCCGGCAACACGCCGCCGCTGGTGGTGCGGGGCGGGGAAGTGATCATGCCCCACTTGGAGGGCGTGCCGCTCGGCCTGTTGGGCGGCACACAGTACGACGAGACGGCGTTTCAAACACAGCCGGGCGATCTTGTTGTTCTCTACTCAGATGGCATTCAGGACCAAACCGGGCCCGACGAACAGGAGTACGGCATTCTGCACCTGGCGCCGCTGCTAAAGTGCCTCTACACGCGCTCCGTTCAGGAGATCGCCGCAGGCATCCTGGCCGACGTGGACCGTTACCGCCAGGACGTGCCGATCGCCGACGACCAGACGCTGGTCATCATCAAAGTAAAGGAACCCACGCCCGCATGAGCGCACTCGACTATCTCGGCGAAGGCTTTTCCTATCGCCAGGACGTTCTCTATTGCGAAGAGGTCGAGTTGTCGCGCGTGGCGGCGGCGGTGGGCACGCCCACGTTCGTCTATTCGAGCCTCGGCATCCTGGCGCGCTACCGGGCCTACGATGAGGCCTTTGGCGCCGCGCCGCACCAGGTGTGCTATGCGGTGAAGGCGAACTCGAACCTCTCGGTGCTACGCCTGCTGGCGGAAGCGGGCTCGTCGTTCGATATCGTCAGCGGCGGGGAGTTGTTCCGCGTACTCAAGGCTGGCGGTAAGGCGTCGCGTGTGGTGTTCAGTGGCGTGGGCAAGACGGCGGCCGAGATTGAGTATGCGCTCAACGAGGGCATCGGCTGCTTCAACTGCGAGTCGGAAACCGAACTGGCGCTGATTGACGCCTGCGCGTCGCGGCTGGGCAAGCGGGCGCGCTGCGCGATCCGTGTGAACCCGGACATCGATCCCAAGACGCACCCTTACATTTCCACCGGCCTCAAGGACAACAAGTTCGGCATCGACATCAACGAGGTGGAGGATGTCTACCGCCGCGCGCTGAACCTGAGGAACGTGGAAATGGCTGGCGTGTCGTGCCACATTGGTTCGCAGATGCTGGATTCGACGCCGATCACCGAAGCCGTGGATCGCATGATCGCGCTCACGGAAAGCCTGCGGGCGTTGGGTGCGCCGATCGAACATCTGGACTTTGGCGGCGGGATCGGGATTCCGTACCGCGATGCCGACCGGATGCCGTCGATCGCGGCCACCATCGAGGGGCTGTGCGCGCGGGCCGCGAAGCTGGGGCTGGAACTGCACGTCGAGCCGGGCCGCTCCATCACCGGTTCGGCGGGCGTGCTGCTGACGCGCGTGCTCAACCGCAAGACGACGCAGGCGAAAGAATTTGTCGTCATCGACGCGGCTATGAACGACCTGCTGCGGCCGACGCTCTACAAGGCGCACCACGAGATTGTGCCGCTGCGGCGCATTCCGGCGATGGGGTATGTGGAGGCCGATGTAGTGGGCCCGGTGTGCGAATCGGGCGACTACATTGCGCAGAACCGGCGGCTGGCGAACGTGATGCCGGGCGATACGCTGGCCGTGTGCTCGGCGGGCGCGTATGGCTTTGTGATGAGCTCGAACTACAACTCGCGGCCGCGGGCCGCCGAGGTGCTGGTGGAAGGGGCGAGCTTCCGCACGGTGCGCGAGCGCGAGACGCTTGAGGATTTGGTGCGGGGCGAGTGAGCGCTACGCCACCATGCGCTCGCTGACCACGGCGCGCGCCCCTTCGCAGTTCATCTCTTTGCCGGCGAGGGTCCAGGCGGTTTGCACGTAGGCGAGCGCGGCCACTTTGCCATTTGCGGGCGAGTATGCCGCGGAGGTGATCTTGCCCACGGACGCGCCGCCGCCTTTCAACTCCGTTCCTGGTGCGGGCGCGGTTTCGGTTTCGATCCAGAGGTGCGTGAGGTACTTATGCGGATTGGCGCGGGCGCGCACGCGCTCGACGATCTCCTGGCCGAGGTAGCAGCCCTTGGAGAAACTGACGGCGTGCATGAGGCGCGTCTCCTGCACGAGATAGCCTTCGGTGACATCGACGCCATAGCGCGGGCGGGCGTTTTCCAGGCGCACCGCTTCCACGGCGGCGGCATCGGCTTCGGGGATGCCGGCGGCGGCCAGTTGCGCGAGAAGTTCGTCACGGCGCGCGGCCTCAACGTACACGCGCACGCCGCTTGCGCCGGTGGCGGTGATGCCGGGGACAGCCAGCCCAAAGGTGTCGGGCGCGGCCGAGTGCGCGCCTTCGATGCCGACAAGGGCGTACTGCTCCGTCACATCTTCGAGCGTCACGTCGTCGGCGATGATGAACTTGTCGAGGTGTTCCATCACGAACACCCGGCGCTCGGGTTCGACATCGAGCAGGATCTCCTCATCACGGCAAAGCACGTACGCATCGGCGAGGATGCGGCCCTGGGCGTTGAGAAAGAAGGTGTAGCACCAGTCGCCGGGCTTCAACTGTTGGATGTGATTGGTGGTCATCGCATGGAGCAGGCGGGCTCGGTCTTCGCCGGTCATGCGGATGAGGCCGCGCGCGCGCAGATCGATCCAGGCGGCGCGGTCGCGGAGGGCTTCGTAGCCGGTCATGCCTAGCTCATCCACCTCAGCCACGCGGAGATCAGCACGACGGCGAGGCCGCTGCCCATGGCGCTGCCGAGCAGGCGCGTGCGCTTCTCGGGCGTGGTGCCCTGTTTGGCGGCCACGGCGCTCACGGCGAGCACGTGGAGCGCGAGCAGGAACTTGATGCCGAACCACATGTGATAGCCGGGGGGCGGGTTTTCCCTGGTCATGAGGTTCCAGAGGCCGGCGAGCACGAGTCCGAGGCCGGCCCAGAGGACGATGCCGCGCCATTTGCGCGCCATCTCGTCGGTCATGGGCGGGGCGACACACTTGAGCACGATGACGCCGCCCACCAGCGTCACGGCCGAGGCCACGTGCACGAAGCGCGCGGCGATCTTCACCAATACAGCGATGTCCATCTCACCATTATCGATGCTGGCGGAGGGCGGCTCGATACAATGACGGATACGTGATTCACGAAATACTCCCCACGGGCGCGCTGCAGTGCAATTGCTCGGTGTTCGGCGATGAGTCGACGCGCGAGGCGATTGTCATCGATCCGGGCGACGGCACGGACCTGGCGCGGCTGCAGGCCATTCTCGACAAGCACGCGCTGACGGTGAAAGCCATCATCATCACGCATGCTCATATCGACCACATTGGAGCGGCGGCGAAGCTGAAGGCGTCCACCGGCGCACCTGTCTACATGAACTCGAACGACCAGACGCTCTACGATCATCTCGACATGCAGGCGCAGTGGCTGCAGATGCGTGTGCCGGCGCAGACGGAGATCGATGTGGACGCGCGCGACGGGGCGACGCTGAAGTGCGGCGAAACGGAGATGACGCTGCTGCACACGCCGGGGCATACGCAGGGGAGCCTTTGCGTGTTTGTGCCTGAGGAGAAGCTGCTGATTGCGGGCGATACGCTGTTTCGCGATTCGGTGGGGCGAACGGATCTGCCGGGCGGCGATCATCGGATGCTGCTGGGTTCGATCAAGGAAAAGCTGCTCACGCTGCCGGAGGAGACGCGCGTGGTGGCGGGGCATGGTCCGGATACGACGATTGGGCGCGAGCGGGAGCGGAATCCGTTTCTGCGGGGGATATGAGTTTCGCTTTGATCGTGGCGTCGCGCGGCGTCACGTTCACCAAGGACGAGTGGCGGCGGCCTGGGATGCGGCGTACGCTGGCGGCGATCGACACGGGGCCGCTTGTCGAGGGGGCGTTTCGCGATCTGGAGGTTGGCCCGACGCCGCTGGTGTGCACGGTGGAGTGGGAGGGCACGGCGATCCGGCGGCAGAGCGTGGGGCCGTTGAAACGGCATCACGGTGTTTTCGAGATTGCCGTGAGGGAGGATGGCTCGGTGCGGTTGGTGCTGCGCGAGGAAGCGTGCTCGTCACTGTATGGCACGCCGAGGCGGCACACGCAGAGGGTGGCGACGCTTGCGCCGTGGCGGACGGTGCGGGTGTTGATCAACGGCCGGTACAGCTCGTACTCAGGGCAGACGTATCTCGTGCATGAATACTATTGGACGCTCTGTGAAGGCGCGCCGCCGGAGCGATGGCCCGAGGCGGTGACGGTGGATCTTCAGGCCGACTTGTCTTGAGCGGCCTCGCGGGCCTGCCGTTCGCGCTTAATTTCGGCCATCGCTTCGATGGTGAGTTCCTTGGCGCCTTCGATCAGTTGGGTGATGATTTGCACGTCCATGGCCGGTTTGCCGGCCTGGCGCGCGCTCTGGCAATAGACACCGTGCTGGCCGACGAGGACGAGGGCGTCGGTGAGCAGGTCCATGGTGAGGGCGAGGCGGCCGCGGGCGACGCCCATCTGGAATTCGTAGCTTTCGAGGTCGTGTTGGCGTTCGCGTAGGATGGGGTGCGGCATACTCTTATCTTATGGAGAAAACCGTGATGCAACTATTTCACTACGACTTATTTGCATGCATGGTAATCCTCACTCTATTCGGTTTCGTGAGTTCGATTTGGCTGATAATCAACCCGAGAAGCGCCGCGAAGCACGTGCTGACCAGAGCCCGCCACGAGAATTACGACTCAGGGCTGACAGTTTGTTTATACAGGGTGTTTGGCGTCGCCATGCTCTCGGCCTTCCTGTTCTTCGTCCTTCATATCGCGAACACCATAGCCCAACACCAGCGCTGAGTGTCTCGCGCACGCGTTGAGTGGCGACCCCTTAGGTGTGCTTCAGACCTCGACCCTCATTGGATGACGCGGCGCTTGGAGAGGAACTCGAAAATCTGCGCGTAGAGCTCCTGCATTTTGCCGGGCGGGAAGCCATGTTTGCCGCCGGTGACGGTGATCATCTCGGCGTCATTGCCGGCATCGCGGAGGGCCTTGGTGATTTTGGCGCCGTGTTCGTAGGGGACGGTGGGGTCCTGGTCGCCGTGGATGGTGAGCACGGGAGGCAGGCCGCGGCGGACGTAGGTTTTGGGCGAGACGCGGTCGGCGAGGGTGAAGCGGCCGTCCTGTTCGGGGACCCAAGTAACGGCGTACTGGCGCATGTTGGGGCCTTGCAGTTGGTCGCCGACGTCGGTGATGCCGTAAAAGTTGACCACCGCCGCGACCTTGGCCGGTTTGCCGAGTTCGGCCTTCTTCGACGTCATGCCGACCATGAGGGCGAGGTGGCCGCCGGCGGAGTCGCCCGTGACGGCGATGCGCTTGCGGTCGACGTTCAGGCGCTTGGTATTTTTGGTGAACCAGTTGGCCGCTTTGAGAACGTCTTCGACGGCAGCCGGGGCGGTGGCGGCCTTGGCGAGACGGTATTCGACGTTGACGACGACGAAGCCCTTTTCGAGGTAGGGCAGCACCCAGGCTTGCACGCGGGATTCCTTGACACCGCCGGTCCAGCCGCCGCCGTGGATGACGAGGATGCCGGGGTGCTTGGGTTTGCCGTTGGCGCGCCAGCCGGCGGGTTTGAAGACATCGAGCTTGGTTTCGGGGAATTCGGCGTAGGCAATGTTCTGCTCGACGGTGACCCCGGAGGGGAGCGCCGGTGTGGCGGGGGGCTGCTGGGCCGCGAGGATACCCAGACTGAGCCAAATCGAAGCAACTGCTGTGCGCATAATGAGAGCATACATGACACGCCGAATCCTGCTTGCCGCCCTCGTTTTGCCGGTTGCGCTGCCCGCGCTGGCCGCCGATGATCCGTTGCAGATTGCCCGCGCGAAGAGCGACTTCGCGATCACGGCCGATCCGAATGCCGCCGCGTGGAAGAAGGCCAAGCCGACGCGGGCC
Organism: Acidobacteriota bacterium; assembly: GCA_017304135.1. Taxonomy (GTDB): domain Bacteria; phylum Acidobacteriota; class Terriglobia; order Bryobacterales; family Bryobacteraceae; genus JAFLBB01. Next base: position 10,472 of record JAFLBB010000102.1, read on the forward strand.
TCGATTGACCCGATGGGGAAGGACCAGGGCCTCAACGCTTACGACTTCCGCATTCTGTGGACGCCGGACTATCTCTACTTCCACTTCACCTGCCCGTATGATGCGCTGACATTGAAGGCGAACCCGGACACGAAGAACGAGACCTATGCGCTGTGGGATTGGGATGTGACCGAGGTGTTCATCGGCGCCGACTTCAACGCGCATCACCGCTATCGCGAATACCAGGTGTCGCCGCAAGGCGAGTGGGTGGACCTGGATATTGACCGCAAGGCGATGAACGGCCCGAGCGCGGTGAAGTGGAACTCGGGCTTTGAGGTGACGGCGAAGATCGATGAAGCGAAGAAGATCTGGTATGGGGCGATGAAGATTCCGGCGGCGTCGGTGTTGAAGGGCGTGCCGGGCGCGCCGGAGAAGAACGTGGCGGGGCTGAAGTTCCGCATGAACGTGTTCCGGCTGGCGGGGAAGGGGCCGGTGAACGGCGTGGGGCCGTCGCGGAGCATCGTGTGGAAGAAGATCGGCAACCCGAGCCATCACACGCCGGAGGTGTTCGGCGAAGCGGTTCTGGTCAAATAGGAGTATGAGCACGCGCGCACTGCGCATCTCCCACGTTGGCCTGCGAGGCATCGTTGGGAACGGCCTCACGGCTGCGCACATTCTCGACTTTGCCTCTGCCTTTGGCACCTTTCTCGACCTGCCGGCGACACGCGCGCCGGTGGTGATCGGGCGCGACCCGCGATTGTCGGGCCTGATGCTGCGCGAGGGTGTGATCAGCGCGCTGCTGGCCACGGGGCACGATGTGCTCGACCTGGGCGTGGTGTCGACGCCGGTGATCCAGCATGCGATACACAGGCTGGGTTCGCCGGGGGGCATCTCGATTGGCGCTTCGCACAACGAAGGCTCCTGGAACGCGCTGAAGTTTCTCGGGCGCGACGCGGCTTATCTGTCGACGGCGCAGGCCACTGAGCTGCTCGACATCTATCACCTGCGCAAGTTCCGCTTCGTGCCGTTTAACGAGTTGGGGGCGCTGTCGCGGGACAACACGGCGATTGATGCGTACCTGGCTGACCTGGCGGCGGCGTTTGACTTCGAGCGGTTGCGGAAGTTCCGTGTGGTGGTGGATTGCTGCAACGGGACGAGTTCGCTGCTGCTGCAGCGGCTAAATGAGCAATACGGGTTTTCGTTCATTTTGATCAATGCTGCCACCGATGGGCGGCACTTCGCGCATTCGCCGGCGACCAACGCACGCACGGTGGCGCTGCAACTGGCCCCGCTGATTCAACCGCTGCAGGCGCAGGCGGGGTTTCTCTTCGACGTCGATTCGGACCGCGTGGCGCTGGCCACCGAGCAGGGCGAACCGGTGAGCGAGGAGCTGGTGTTTCCGCTAGTGGCTGACCACTGTCTGCCGCAAGCCGAGGGACGCGTGGTGATCACGAACCTGTCGACGACGGGGCTGATCGAAGAGATCGCGGCGAGGCACGGCGGACGCGTGTTGCGCGCGCCGGTGGGGCGGCAGGCGGCCATTGATGCGCTGAGTGCGTTCCGGCCGGGGCAGGTGGCGCTGGCGGGCGAAGGCACGGGAGCGATCATGTTCGCGCGCTTCCCGTACATTTACGACGGTATTGTGAGCATGTTCACGATTCTGGAGATGCTGGCCGCGCGGCAGCAGCCGTTGTCGGCGATTCTGGCGACGTATCCGCGGTATTCGATGCTGAAGGGCGAGGTGCCGCTGGCGACGACGCGCATACCGGAGCTGCTGATGAGCTTGCAGGAAGAGTTCACCGGCGGCACGATGGATATGTCCGACGGGCTGCGCATGGACTGGCCGCAGACTATGACGCAGCCGCAGCGCTGGTTCCACGTGCGGGTGGCGCAGACCGAGCCGATCGTGCGCGTGATTTGCGAACAGCGCGGGGCGCCGCCGCATGATCTGTTTCAGTCCCTCATGGACCACGTCAGGAGCTTCTCATGAGCGTCCGCGAGCATAAGTTGAAAGTTGGCGTGTCGGGTGTGCGCGGCGTGGTGGGCGAGTTTCTCACGCCGGCGCTGACGACGGCTTTGTCGCAGGCCTTCGGCACGTATGTGGGGCGGGGGCGGGTGATTGTGGGTCGGGACACGCGGCCGTCGGGGGAGATGATTCTGCACGCGGTGCGCTGTGGGCTGCTGGCGGCCGGCTGCGAGGTGGTGGACGTGGGGATTCTGCCCACGCCGACGATTCAGGTGTATGTCGCGGCGACGAAGGCGCAGGGCGGCATCGCGATCACGGCTTCGCACAACCCGCCGGAGTACAACGCGCTGAAGTTCTTCAACGCGCAGGGGCTGTTCTGCAACACCTATGAGCGCGGCGAGTTGATTGACCTATGGCACCAGAGCAGCTTTCATCACGCGCAGAACGCCGAGATGCGCGGGGTGACGACGGAACTGGTGGCGCCGAAGAAGCTGCACTTTGAGCGTGTGCTGTCGCATGTGGATGTGGAGCGCATCCGGCGGCGGCGTTTCCGGGTGGGGCTGGATGCGGTGAACGGGGCGGGCTCGCTGCCATCGGTGGAGTTCCTGACGGAGTATCTGAACTGCGAACTGCACGCGATTGCGGTGGACCCGGCGAAGCCGTTTCCGCGCGTGGCCGAACCGCGGCCGGACACGCTGGGCGACCTGTCGAAGCTGGTGCGGGAGACGGGTTGCGACATTGGGTTTGCGCAGGACCCGGACGGCGACCGGCTGGCGGTGGCCGATGAGACGGGGCGCGTGCTGGACAACGACGACGTGCTGGCGCTGGCCGTGGACGCCTGCCTGGCGCGGCTGCCGGGCGACGTGGTGGTGAACCTGACGACCTCGTCGGTGATTGACGACATCGCGGCGCGGCACAACCGGCGCGTGTTCCGCACGCCGGTGGGCGAGGCCAACGTGGTGGAGCGGATGCAGCGGGCCAAGGCGGTGATTGGCGGCGAGGGTTCCAACGGCGGCATCATCTTCCCGGCGGTGCAGTATTGCCGCGACTCCTACAACGGCATGGCGTTTCTGCTCGACCTGATGGCGGCCAGCGGTGAACCGGTGACCAAGCTGGCCGGGCGGCTGCCGCAGTATACGCGCATGGCCGGCAGCGTGGCCTATCAGCATGGGCGGCTGGCGGCGCTGATGCAGGCCGTGGAGGATGCGTTCATTGCGCCGCACGTGGACCGCTCCGACGGGCTGAAGCTGATCTGGCCGGGGCATTGGATTCACGTGCGAAGTTCGAATACGGAGCCGATTTTGCGGTTTGCCGTGGAGTCGACTTCGGAAGCGGAGGCGCGAGCGCTGTTTGAGCGGGTGAAGGAGTTCGCGGCGTGACGGTGGCGGCGCTGTTGCTGGCCGCCGCCTTTGATTTGGAGCCATCCGTTACGCTGCCAACGCCGCGCAACCCGGCGCTCACCGTGGAGCTACGCGACCGCGTGGACGCCAACCGGCGCTTCGCGATTGCGCGTGTGCCTGCGCCATCCGACTGCACGCTGCGGCTGGAGCGGCTCACGCTGCATGACGCCGTGCTGGCGTGCGTTGGCGAGAAGATGGCCATCCATCCGACTTGGAAGTTTGTGTTTGACCCGCGGGCCAAGGCGCTGGTGCGCCACTTCAGCTACATGCCGTACGCATTCGTGGGGCAGGGGCTGGTGGCGAGCAATGGGGTGCGCACGTTGAAGGTGATTGTGGAGCCGGGCGGAGAACCGTGGTTCCGCATCCAGGCCGCGCCGCACCAGGAGGAGCGGCGATGGGTGGCGGACTACACGCAGCCTGCGGGGCTGCCACCGCTGCCACAAACGGGCTATGAGGATTTCGCGCGGCGGCGCGCGGAGCGCGTGAAGGATGGCTACGTGCAAGCGTCGACGAAGCTTGAGGAGGTGGTGGGGCCGCGTGTGGAAGCGGAGGGTCTGGTGTGGTTCGGCAAGGCGTTCTACGACGGCGAGGGGCACACGGGCGTGGGCGGGTTTGGTTACTACGACCGGGCGGCGCGGCGGTACACGCTGTTTGCGCCGGCGGAGTTGGCCCCGTGGTCGGTGTCGGCCATTGCGGTGACGCCGGAGGCGGTGTGGCTGGGGCTGGTGCACAACGGGGAGTGGGGTGCCAGTGGCGGGGGGCTGCTGCGGTACGACCGCGCCAGCGGGACGGCGCGGCGGTTTGCATCGCCGGACATTCCGCGGTGGATCACGGTGGAGGGCGGGCGCGTGATGGCAGCGACGGACTTTGGGCTCACGTTCCTCGTGGGTGAGCGGCAGCGGCGCTATTTCGTGGATGAGACCAGTGACGGGCGGCTGAGGATGGCCGAGGCGACCCGGTAGGCGGGGGCCTACGGTTTGGCGGTGTCGTCCTTGGGAGGTTCCACCGGCTTATCGGCGCCGCCTTCGGTGCGGAAGCCCTCTTCGCCGTCGAGCAGGTAGCCGAGCTCTTCGCGCACGATGCGGCGCTGGGCGTCGGGGTTGGACTTCAGCTCCTCATTTTCCTTGCGCAGTTCTTCGTTGCGCTGCTCAACGATGCGGTTCTGCTCTTCCAGTCGGCGAATCTGCTTTTGCTTGGCGATGAGTGCGGGAATGCCATTTTCCCCGGCCAGATGCACGGCCGCGAACCCGCCTGCCAGCAGGAACGCCACGACATAGCCCGCGCGCCGCAAATAATCGATCATCGGTCCTTCGTCCCGCGTCCGGCTCAACCCAGGTTGCCACCGGCTCGAGGCGCGCGGCTCAACGTACCCATGAACCTACGCCACTTCTATTGTTTATAATCCGAAATTGAAAAAAACGCCAGAGGAAGTTTCTCTCAAACCATTCATGACAGATAAGATCGTAGTTCTCACCACCTGTTCGACGGCGGAGGAAGCGCGCAAGATCGCCCGCCACCTGTTGGAGTTGCGGCTGGCGGCGTGTGTGCAGCTCAGCGCGCCCGTGCAGAGCCTGTACCACTGGCAGGGGGCGGTGGAGGAGTCAGAGGAGACGCTGCTGTTCATCAAGTCGTCGCGACCGCTGTTTGAGCGGCTGCGGGTGGAGATCCTGCGGCTGCACAGCTATTCGACGCCTGAGGTGGTGGCGCTGCCCATCATCGACGGGGCGCCGGGGTACCTGGCCTGGATGGAGCGCGAACTGGCGGAGTGAGTTACCCTGTCCCTATGCGATTCGCCGCACTCGTCCTGTTTCTGGCCGCCGCCCTGGCAGCGGCCGACCGTGCTGAGTTCAACAAGCAGGGCGAGTTGCTGCTGCCTGCCCAGTACAGGGAGTGGGTGTTCCTCTCCTCGGGGTTGGGGATGACCTATGGGCCCAACGCGCCGGCCCCGGGGACGCCGCTGCGGTTTGACAACGTGTTTGTGAATCCGCCGGCTTACCGCGAGTTCCTGAAGACGGGCCAGTGGCCGGAGGGGACGATTCTGCTGCTGGAGATCCGCGCGTCGCAGACGAAGGGGTCGATTAACCAGCACGGGCAGTTTCAGACCGGGGCGGTGGCGCTGGAGGCGCACGTGAAGGACACGCGGCGGTTCCCCAAGACGAAGGGGTGGGCGTTTGCCGGGTTCGAGGAGAAGGACGGGCGGTTTGCGGCGACGGCGAAGGTGATTCCGCCGGGCAACCGCTGTGAGGAGTGCCACTCGCAGAAGGGCGCGGTGGATGCGACGTTTGTGCAGTTCTATCCCGAGTTGATTCCGGTGGCGAAGAAGCACGGGACGTGGAACGAGGCGAACTCGGCGGTGGGCGGGCATTAGCAGGGCTGGTGGCACTACACTGAAAGGTGCTACCTCGCAGATCCTTCCTTCAACTCACTGCCGGCGCGTTGGCCCCGGCGGCTCTTGCGCAATCGAGCGAACGTCCGAACGTGGTCCTCATCTATGCCGATGATGCGGGCTTTGGCGACCTGTCCTGCTACGGCGCGACGAAGGTGAAGACGCCGAACCTGGACCGGCTGGCGGCGCAGGGCATCCGCTTCACCGATGCGCACTCGTCGGCTGCCACGTGCACGCCGTCGCGGTTTTCGCTGCTGACGGGCGAGTATTCGTTCCGCAATCCGGGGGCGACGATTCTGCCGGGCGATGCGCGGGCGATCATCGAGCCGGGGCGCTTTACGCTGGCTTCGCTGTTCCAGCAGGCGGGCTATGAGACGGGCGCGGTGGGCAAGTGGCATCTCGGATTGGGCAAGGGCAATCTCGACTGGAACGGGCCGATTGCGCCGGGGCCGAACGAGATTGGCTTTGGCTACAGCTTTCTCATCCCGGCGACGGGCGACCGCGTGCCGTGCGTCTATACGGAGAACGGTCGCGTGGTGGGGCTCGACCCGGCCGATCCGATCCGGGTGGATTACCGCAAGCCGACGGGTCCGGAGCCGACGGGCAAGGCGAATCCGGAGCTGTTGAAGATGCACCCGAGCCACGGCCACGACATGACGATTGTGAACGGAGTGTCGCGCATCGGGTATATGTCGGGCGGGAAGTCGGCGTTGTGGGTGGATGAGGACATGGCCGATGTGATTACGAAGAAGGCCACCGATTTCATTGACCGCAATGCGGCCAAGCCGTTCTTCCTCTATTTCGCCACGCACGACATTCATGTGCCGCGGCTGCCGCACAAGCGGTTTTTGGGGAGCACACAGTGCGGGGTGCGGTGCGATGCGATGGCGGAGCTGGACTGGTCAGTCGGTGAGATTGTGAAGGCGCTGGAGCGGCACAATCTGACGCGCAATACGATCGTGATCTTCACCAGTGACAACGGTCCGGTGGTGGATGATGGCTACAAGGACGGATCGGTGGAGAACCTGAACGGGCACACGCCGCACGGGGGGCTGCGGGGAGGCAAGTACAGCGCCTATGAGGCAGGGACGCGGATGCCGTTTCTGGTGCGCTGGCCGGCACGGATCAAGGCAGGCACGACTTCGGGGGCGTTGATCAGCCAGGTGGATCTGCTGGGCAGTTTTGCGGCGCTGCTGGGCAAGCCGCTGGCGGGTGAGGCAGGGCCGGACAGCTTCAACGTGCTGCCGGCGCTGACGGGGCGGTCGCGGGTGGGGCGTGATCACCTGGTGCAGCAGTCGCGGGGGATTACGATCCGGAAGGGGAAGTGGAAGCTGGTGCCGGCGGGGGCGGAGATTCGCGCGGCGGCGGGGTTGCCCACACTTTCGTCGGACAATGCGGTGGAGCTGTACGATCTGGAGCGGGATCGCGGCGAGACGCGGAACGTGGCGGCGGCGCATCCGGAGGTGGTGGCGGAGTTGACGGCGCTATTGGAGAAGGTAAAGCGGGAGGGGCGGAGTCGGGGCGGCTGATGGGAACGGGACGATTCCCACAACCGCCGAGAACGATACAAGTGGAACCTTGCGTTTTGAACCGATAATGAGATAAGAAGGGACAGCTCAGCTCAGCAGGCGGCGATTTGACACCCCGACTCCTCCATGTGGCGGCCCGGCTAGCGCTGGGAATGGCGGCACTTGTTTTTGTGCCGGCGAGCCAGGCAGATGATGCGGACATTCCCGTTGCGAAGTACCAATTGGACCACTGGGACGGGGCGGACGGTTTTCCGGAGGAATCGATTTTCGCCCTGACGCAAACCGGGGACGGGTATTTGTGGGTGGCCACGCCGGCGGGCATTGTACGGTACAACGGCATCGAGTTCACGTTGATTGAGCGGTCGCTGCTGCCGGGAAAGGCTCCCTGGCGCGACTTGCGGCTGACGGCGTCCCCGGACGGGACGTTGTGGTTGTGGAACGCCTACGGGCAGGTGTGGCGGATGGTGAAGGGGCGGTTTGATCCGATTGCGGGCGGTGAGGGGGACGCGCTGGGGGCGGTGACGTGGATGGGGAGCGGTGCGGATGGGGCGATGATGCTGGTGTCCGGCGGACGGCTGTATATGTGGAAGGGCGGGGTGATTGCGCCGACGGTGGTTTCGTTTGCCGCGTGGGGGGACCGGCTGAGCGGATTGTACTGGTCGGAGCGATCGCGGAAATTGTGGGGGCGGCTGACCGATGGCGGGCTGTTCCGCATGACGCTGGAGGGGAAGTTGGAGT
>JAFLBB010000103.1 GCA_017304135.1 Acidobacteriota bacterium
TTCGTTGGTGAAGGTCCAGAACTGGTCGAAGCCGTAGTCGAACTGTTTGGGGGTGTAGTGGAGTTTGCCGGAGATGGCGGTGTGATAGCCGTGGTGGCGGAGGATGGAGGGGAGGAAGATTTCGCCGTCGCGGGCGGGGTAGCCGTTGGATTCGACGCCGTTGACGTGGGCGTAGCGCGAGCTGAAGAAGCAGGCGCGGGCGGGGCAGCAGACGGGGGAGACGGTGTAGCAGTTTTCAAAGCGCGTGCCTTGTTTGGCGAGGGAGTCGAGGGTGGGGGTTTCGACGAGGGGGTGGCCCTGGCAGGACATGGCGTCCCAGCGCATTTCGTCGACCATGATGCAGAGGATGTTGGGGCGGCGGGGAGTTGGGGTGCGATAGACGGCTTGGGCGGCGGATTGTGCGGGGAGCGCGGCGGTGGTGGCGGCGGCGAGGAGTTCACGGCGGGAGAGGACGCTCATGCGGAGCGATCATCTCACAGGCGGGATCTCGAAGGGGATGCGGGCGGAGTAGCGGGGCGGAGCGGCGTTGGCGTCCGATGTGGTGAGCCAGGCTTCGGCGGTGTAGCGGCCGGGGGGGAGTTGGGTTTGGAGGACCCAGTTGCGTTCGCCGGAGTCGAGGGTGAGGGAGGTGAGGACGGCGAGGAAGGTGGCGGTGGAGGAGAAGAGCCAGACGGTGTCGCCTTTCTCATTTAGGATTTTCAGATCGTAAATTTGTGAACTAGTGAAGTCGAGGCGGAGGGGCTTCTGGCCGGTGTGGCGGAGGGCGAAGCGGAAGCGGGCGAGGCCCTGCTGGAGGGCGTTGTGGTCGACGGAGAGAAGGAAAGAAGTTTCAGGGGCGGAGAGCGTGGTGACGCCTCCGGTGCGGGAGTAGACGAGTTCCATCCAGCTCATGGAGGGGCCGCCGTTGTTCTGGCGGCGGTAGACGAGGCCGATGTAGGGAGCGAAGAGTTCCTGGTCGAGTCCGATTTGGAAGACGCCGGGGTAGCGGATGTCGAGGAGGTTCGAGTATTCGGCGGCGGGGCCTTTGTGCTCGGCCTTGCGGGAGGTGATTTGGGAGACGCCGCAGCAGTAGGGGAGTTGCTGGGACCAGTGGTCGCCTTCGCGGGCGGCGAAGTCGTACCAGAGGGCGGGGGCGTCGGATTCCGAGCGGCGGGCCCAGAGCTTGGAGGTGGTGTCGGTGCGGAGCCAGAAGGAGCCGGTGGGGAGTCCGGTGAGGAGGAACCACTGCTCGCCTTCGATGATCTGGGCACGATCGATGGAGAGGACGATGTGATCCTGCGGGGGGCGGGGCGCGCCGCCGGTGCGGTAGACCCACTGGTTGCCGACGTGCAACGGGAAGTAGTCCTGCGCGGGCAGGATGCCCACGCAGGACCACAGCAGGAAGAGGGCGAGCGCGCCAAGCCTGTTACGGCTTGGCAGGCTGAGCCTCAGGGATGATTTCGAAACCGACACGGGCGACATACGGTTTCTGTTCTCCTTGGGTGGCGAGGAAACCTTCGGCCACGTATTTGCCCGCGGGCAGGCGGTTGTTCTGCTTGTCCTGGAGCGGGAGTTGGATGGTGTAGTTGCGTTCGCCGGGACCGAAGCGTTCGGTGCCGAAGATGAGGGTGAAGGCCTTGCCGTCGCTCCAGCGGGCGACTTCGGCGCCGCGCTCGTTGCGGATGACGAGATCGAAGCGCTGGCCGCTGGGCCAGACGAGTTCGATGGGCTGCGGGAGGGTGGAGCGCAGGGTGAGGCGGGCGTTCATTTGGGGAATGCCGTTGATGTCGTAGACGGCCTTGTCGAGGGCCATGGAGAAGCTGAGTTCGGCGGCGGTGAGCACGGTGACATCACCGACGCGGGCGTAGACGAGTTCCATGGCGCGGGGTCCGGCGATGGTGATGCCTTCGCGCTTGACGAGGCCGATGTAGGGGACGAAGTGGTCGGCGCCGAGGCCGGCGTCGGCGCAGTTGGCGGCGGGGTATTCGACGTGCAGCGCGTTGGTGAACTCGCCCACGGGAGTGGTGAGTTTGGCATCGCGGGCGCGGACGTTGGCGGTGGCGTTGCAGGGGTCGGCGGTGGTGCGGTAGCTGCCGCCGACAGGGGTGGCGAAGTCAGCGTATTGGGCTTCGCCGCCGGTGCGCTCGTCGTAGACGAAGAGCTTGCCGGAGTCGTCGGAGCGCATGTAGAGGGGTTCGGCGTTGAGGCCTTCGACGATGAAGTAACTCGTCGAACCGAAGGCCTTCTTACCTGGGATGCTGACCACGGTGGCCGGTCCGTTGAAGAACCGGGTCGAGGTCTGGTAGATCCACTGGTTGCCTACCTGGAGGGGAAAGTATTCGGCGCCGGCGGCCTGAAGAGGAGAGGCCGAGACGCCGATTGCAGCCACGGTCATCCCTACCGCGGCTACACCCATCGAAAGAAACGAAAAGAGGTTACTGATAGAAGTTTTTTGTCCAAGCATGTTTTTTCATTACCGTCAGTGTTTGTGGACTCAGCGGTCCAGCGTGAGAGACGGCGCAGTTGGACTCTACGTTTCGTATGGATCGCATGCCGGGGATCACGGTGGATACGGCAGGATGAGTAAGAACAAAGCGCAAAGCCAGCTCCGCGAGCGTCCCCGGCTCATGGGCCAAATCGCGCTGCAACGCGGAAACGTGCTGCACGACCTGACTCTTCCGGTTACCGCTGAAATAAAACTCGCGGAAATCGCCGGCGGGAAAGCTCGTGGATTCTGTGATCTTACCTGTAAGTGCGCCTTCGTCCAAAGGTACACGCGCAATCACGCCGATGTTCAGCTCAAGGCATTTGGGAAAAAGTGCTTGTTCGGGGGATTGGTCGAAGACGTTATAGATGACCTGGACGGCATCAATGAGACCGGTCTCGATGGCGGAGATGGCGGAGGCGGGCTGGTGGTCGTTGATGGAGATGCCGGCGTAGCGGATCTTTCCGGCGCGTTTGAGGTCGTCGATGGCGCGTTGCCAATCGTCGTTGGCGAGCCAGTTGGGGGCCCAGACGTGGAACTGCTGGAGGTCGATGCATTCGACGCCGAGGTTGCGGAGGCTCTCTTCGGTGGAGGCGACGATGTAGTCGTAGGGGAAGACCTCTTCGATGGGGGTGCCGAGTCGGGCGGGCCAGATTTTGTTTTTTGGGGGAACCTTAGTGGCGACGTAGAGGCCACAGGAGGATTCACGGACGACCTGGCCGACGAGTTTCTCGCTGTGGCCGTCGCCATAGGCGAGTGCGGTGTCGATGAAGTTGAGGCCGAGCTCGATGGCGCGGCGGAGGGCTTGGAGGGAGTCGGCGTCGTTGCCGCCGAGCCACTGTTTTTGGCCGATGCCCCAGGCACCGTAGCCGATCTCGCTGACCGGGATGCCGGTGCGTCCGAAAGTGCGATAGCGCATGAGTTCAGGCTATCGCAGTGGTGGCGCGGCGGTGGCTCGATCAGTCGAGTTTGCGCAGCCAGATGTTGCGGAACTTCATGACGGTGTGGGGCGCGTTGGGGAAGCCGGAGTGGTCCTGGAGCAGGAGCGGGCCGGGGCCGCAGATGGACTCTTTGCGGCAGCCGGGGCCTTTCTTGGGGAGGGGGGTGTTCTCTTGCACGAGGACGCCGTTGAGGAAGACGGTGGCTGAGCCGGGGGTGGTGAGGTTGCCTTGTGCGTCGCACTTGGGGGCGTGGAAGAGGATGTCGTAGGACTGCCATTCGGCGGGTTTGCGGGCGGCGTTGACGAAGGGGGGGCGGAAGCCATAGAGAGCGCCGACCGTGCCGTCGGCGTAGGTGGGGTTCTCGTAGCCGTCGAGGATCTGGAGTTCGTAGCAGCCTTGCAGGTACGCGCCGCTGTTGCCCTTCATTTGGCCCTTTTGATTGGGCATGTTGGGGATGTTGAATTCGAGGTGGAGCTGGGCGTCGGAGAAGAGTTCCTTGGATTGGATGTCGCCGGAGCCGGTTTCGCAGACCATTTCGCCTTTGATGGCTTTGCAGGCGTTGGGGGCTCCGTTGGTGCGGGTGAAGCCGTGGATGGTTTTGCCGTCGAACAGGAGGACGGCGTCGGAGGGAGGGGCGAAGGGGGTGGCGCCGGGGGTGACCACACGGGGTTGTGGGCCGTCCTGGGCGGTGAGGGTTGGGGCGAGGGCGGCGGCGAGGCAGAGGACGGCGAGGGTGATGCGGGGTCTCATGGGAGAGAATTGTAGCGCGGGGCGGCGTGGTGGGCGGGGCCGGCCGCAAATGACGATGAAACGCGCGCGCACGATTTTGTTTTGGAAGCCGTATGGGGTGCTGTGCCAGTTCACGCGGGAGGCGGGGACGGAGCACAGGACGCTGGCGGAATTTATTGATGTGCCGGGGGTGTATGCGGCGGGGCGGTTGGATCATGACAGCGAAGGGTTGGTGGTGTTGACCGATGATGGGGCGTTGCAGCACCGGTTGACAGATCCGCGGCGGGGGCATGAGCGGACGTATTGGGCGCAGGTGGAGCGGGTGCCGGATGAAGCCGCACTGCGGCGGTTGCGGGAGGGTGTAGTGGTGCAGGGGAAGCGGACGCTGCCGGCGAAGGCGCGGCTGCTGGAGGCGGCGCCGGAGTTGCCGGAGCGGGTGCCGGCGGTGCGGCATCGAGTGAATGTGCCGACGGCGTGGGTGGAGATCACGCTCACGGAGGGGCGGAACCGGCAGGTGAGGCGGATGACGGCGGCGGTGGGGCATGCGACGTTGCGGCTGGTGCGGTGGAGGATGGGGGAGTGGACGCTGGAGGGGTTGCGGCCGGGGGAGTGGCGCGAAGTCCGGTAAAATAACCGCAGTCCAGCCATGACAGGAACGAGAATTGCGTTGGGAGTGTTGGTGGCCATTGCCGCCTGGGGCCAAGCCGCGCCCGATTTTGAGCGCGAGGTGCAGCCGGTGTTCCGGAAGCGGTGCTCGGGGTGCCATGGAGCGTCGAAGCAGACGAATGGACTGCGGCTGGACGATCGCGACGCGGCGATGAAGGGCGGGTATGCGGGGGCGGTGATTGTGCCGGGGAAGAGCGCGGAGAGCGCGCTGATGCACCGTGTGTTGGGGCAAAAGGGGCTGATGGCGATGCCGCCGGGGAAGCGGCTGGAGGATGGCGAGATCGCGGTGCTGCGATCGTGGATTGACGCGGGGGCGAAGTGGCCGGATGCGCTGGCGAAGCCGAAGGCGGGGGGAAGGCGGAGCGATCACTGGGCGTTTCAAACGGTGAAGCGGCCGGCGCTGCCGGAGGTGAAGAACGCCGAGTGGGCGCGGAATGCGGTGGACCGGTTTGTGCTGGCGCGTTTGGAAAAAGAGGGCATTCAGCCATCGCCGGAGGCGGACAAAGCAACGCTACTGCGGCGGGTGACGCTCGATTTGACAGGGCTGCCGCCGACGGCCGAGGAGATGCGGGCGTTCCTGGCCGATGGGCGGGCCGATGCGTATGAGCGTGTGGTGGAGCGGTTGCTGGCCTCGCCGCATTATGCCGAACGCTGGGCGCGGGCGTGGCTGGATACAGCGCGGTATGCGGATTCGGATGGCTATGAGAAAGACTGGGGGCGGCCGTATGCGTGGCGGTACCGGCAGTGGGTGATTGAAGCGTTTGATCGCGATCTGCCGTTCGATGAGTTCACGCGCCTGCAGTTGGCGGGCGACCTGGTGGCGAATGCGAGTGCCGAGACGCGGGTGGCGACTGGGTTCCACCGCATGACGCTGACGAACCGTGAGGGCGGCGTGGATAGCGAGCAGTTCCGTTTTGAGGCGACGCTCGACCGGGCGTTGACGACGGGGTCGGTGTGGCTGGGGCTGACGATGGGGTGCGCGCAGTGCCATGACCACAAGTACGACCCGATTACGCAGAAGGACACCTACCAGATGTTCGCGTTCTTCGATAACGCGAGCGAGGTGGACATCGATGCGCCGATGGCGGGCGAGTTGGGGCCGTATTTGGGGAAGAAGGATGAGTACAGGGCCAAGCGCGAGGAGTTGTTGAAGGAGTACGACGTGGCCGGGCAGATGGCGGCTTGGGAGAAGGAAATGCTCTACACGTCGGCGCATCCGGGCGAGCGGACCGATTGGGACCTGGCGTGGGATTGCCTGCTGAAGCTGACCGAGGGCGGCGATGGGGAGCGCGTGATGCGCATGCCGGCGGCGAAGCGGACCGAGCGGGATTGGGATGTGCTGACGGACCACTTCATCCGCAACTATCACTTCGCGGTGGGGCAGAAGAAGTGGAAAGAGCTGAAGCTGGATGAGCTGGATAAGAAGCTGCGGGCGCTGTATGCGGAGTATCCGCAGTTGACGCAGGCGATGACGCTGGCGGAGTTGGATGCGCCGCGGCAGGTGCATTTGCGGATTCGCGGGGACTACAAGGCCAATGGCATTGCGGTGGAGCCGGGGACGCCGGGGTTCCTGCCGGAGATGAAGGCAGGCGGGCGGGCGTCGCGGCTGGATTTGGCGAACTGGCTGGTGTCGGAAGAGAATCCGCTGACGGCGCGGGTGACGGTGAACCGGGTGTGGCAGGAGTATTTCGGGACGGGGATCGTGAAGACGGCCGAGGATTTCGGCACGCAGGGGGATGCGCCGTCGCATGCGGAACTGCTCGATTACCTGGCGAGCGAGTTTCGCGGGGGCGGGTGGAAGTGGAAGCCGCTGCACCGGCTGATTGTGACGTCGGCGACGTACCGGCAGGCTTCACACACGAGGGCGGATTTGGAAGAAAAAGATCCGAACAACCGTTTATTAGCACGGCAGTCGCGGTTGCGGTTACCGGCGGAGAGTGTGCGCGACGCGGCGCTGTTCGCGGCCGGGTTGATTGATCTGCGCGTGGGCGGGCCGAGCGTGAAGCCGCCGCAGCCGAAGGGAGTTTCCGAGATCAGCTATGGGTTTGGCTGGGGCGGGCAATGGGTGGATGCGAAGGGCGGCGACCGTTACCGGCGCGGCCTCTACATTCACTTCCAGCGCACGACGCCGTATCCGCTGCTGATGAACTTCGATGCTCCCAAGGGGAGCGTGACGGCGTGCCGGCGGCTGCGTTCGAACACGCCGCTGCAGGCGCTGAATTTGCTGAACGATCCGGTGTTTCTGGAAGCGGCGCAGGCGTTGGGATGGCAGGTGGCGCGCGGGGGCGGGTCGTTTGAAGAGCGGCTGGAGCGGGCTTATGTGACGGCTGTGGGGCGGAAGCCGGGGGCGAAGGAGGCGGCGCGGATGCGAGCGTACTTCGATCAGCAGAAGGCGATTTTCGATCGCGAGCCACAGTCGATGAAGGCGCTGCGGGCGGAGAGTGTGGACGAGGCGGCGTGGATCGGGGTGGCGAGCGTGCTGCTGAATTTGGACGAGTTCATTACGAGGGAATAGCGCCATGGATGAGAAACGGTTTTTCACTACGCAGACACGGCGCGACTTCTTCAACCGGTGCGCGGGCGGCATGGGGACAGCGGCGTTGTACGATTTGCTGGCGCGGGAAGGGTACGCGGCGGAGTTGAAAGCGAACGATCCGCTGGCGCCGAAGCCGCCGCAGTTTCCGGCGAAGGCGAAGAACGTCATCTTCCTCTTTATGGAAGGCGCGCCGAGCCAGATGGATCTGTTCGATCCGAAGCCGGCGCTGCAGAAGTGGCATGGGAAGCCGCTGCCGCCGTCGATGACGAAGGACTTGAAGCTGGCGTTCATCAAGCCGACGGCGTCGGTGCTGGCGAGTCCGCGAAGGTTTGCGCCGCAGGGGCAGTGTGGGATGGAGTTGAGCGACCTGCTGCCGAATTTAAGCAAGTTGGCCGATGACATCTGCCTGGTGCGGTCGGTGAGGAGCGATGCGTTCAATCACCATCCGGGGCAGTTGCTGTTGTTCACGGGGCATACGCAACTGGGGCGTCCGACGATGGGGTCGTGGGTGACGTATGGGCTGGGCAGTGAGTCAAAGAACCTGCCCGGGTTCGTGGTGTTGACGTCGGGCAAGGGGACGAGCGGGGGGTCGGACAACTTCTCATCGGGCTTCATGCCGACGACGTATTCGGGGACGGTATTTCGCGGCACGGGCGATCCGATATTGTATCTGTCGAATCCAGACGGCATCAGCGAAGCGACGCAGCGGGCGCGGTTGGATGCGCTGCGGGATTTGAATACGGAGCGGGCGCAGTTGACGGGCGATGCGGAGATTGCGTCGCGGATTCACTCCTATGAGCTGGCCTACCGGATGCAGTCGGCGGCGCCGGAGTTGCTGGACTTTTCGAAGGAGTCGCAGGCGACGCTGGAGATGTATGGCGTGGGCAAGAAGGAGACGAACGCCTACGCGACGAATTGCCTGCTGGCGCGGCGACTGGTGGAGCGCGGCGTGCGGTTTGTGATGTTGATGCACGCCAGTTGGGATCATCATTCGGGGATCAACAAGGGGCTGGTGCAGCAGTGCCAGGCCACGGAGCAGCCGGCGGCGGCGCTGATTCAGGATTTGAAGCAGCGGGGGATGCTGGATTCGACGCTGGTGGTGTGGGGGAGCGAGTTTGGGCGGACGCCGATGTCGGAGATGCGGCGGCCGGAGGATGCGGAAGGGGCGGGGCGCGACCATCATCCGGAGGGCTTTTCGCTGTGGATGGCGGGCGGGGGGATCAAGGGCGGGCAGGTGATCGGCAAGACGGACGAGTTGGGGTTGACGATCACGGAAGACCCGATTCATATACACGACCTGCAGGCGACCTTTATGCACCTGCTGGGGTTTGACCACAAGAGGCTCACGTATCGATTCATGGGCCGTGATTTCCGGCTCACGGATATTCACGGAGAGCTGGTTCCGAAGTTGATGGCATGATGGCCAGCCAGAGTGAGTGTGTGTTTGTTTGAGTGAGTTTGTTTGAGTGAGTGCGTGGCGCGGCTGATCGCGCGGAAAGGGACACATGTCCGACCAAGTGAAATACCTTCTTGATGAATCGCGGTTGCCGAAGGCCTGGTACAACATCGCGGCCGATTTGCCGAAGCCGCTGCCGGCGGTGTTGCATCCGGGGACGGGCAAGCCGATCGGGCCGGCGGATTTGGAGCCGCTGTTTCCGATGGAGCTGATTCTGCAGGAGGTGACGCAGGAGCGCGAGGTGCCGATTCCGGAGCCGGTGCGCGAGGTGTACCGGCAGTGGAGGCCGTCGCCGTTGTTCCGGGCGCGGCGGTTGGAGAAGGCGCTGGATACGCCGGCGCGGATTTACTACAAGTACGAGGGGGTGAGTCCGGCCGGGAGCCACAAGCCGAACACGGCGGTGCCGCAGGCGTTTGAGAACAAGCGGGCGGGGGTGCGGCGGATTGTGACCGAGACGGGGGCGGGGCAGTGGGGCTCGTCGCTGGCGATGGCGGGTTCGCTGTTTGGCGTTGCGATTGAAGTGTTCATGGTGCGGTGTTCGTACAACCAGAAGCCGTACCGGCGGGCGTTGATGGAAGCGTATGGGGCGCGGTGCGTGGCGTCGCCTTCGATGGAGACCAACTCGGGGCGGACGATTCTGGCGCACCGGGACGATCATCCGGGGTCGCTGGGGATCGCCATATCGGAGGCCGTGGAGGTGGCGGCGCAGAGCGATGATACGAAGTACGCGCTGGGCTCGGTGTTGAACCATGTGCTGCTGCACCAGACGGTGTTGGGGCTGGAGGCGATGGAGCAGATGGAGATGGCGGGCGAGGGTCCGGACGTGATCGTGGGCTGCACGGGGGGCGGTTCGAACTTCGCCGGGATTGCGTTTCCGTTTCTGGGGGCGAAGCTGCGGGGCGGGTCGGATGTGCGGATTATCGCGGTGGAGCCGGCGGCGTGTCCGAGCCTGACGCGCGGCCGCTATGCCTATGACTTTGGCGACACGGCGCACCTGACGCCGCTGGTGAAGATGCACACGCTGGGGTCGACGTTCACGCCGCCGGGATTCCATGCGGGCGGGCTGCGGTATCACGGCATGGCGCCGATGGTGAGCCACGTGGCGGAGTTGGGGCTGGTGGAGGCGCGGTCGTATCACCAGATCGGGTGTTTCCAGGCGGGCATTACGTTTGCGAAGGCGGAGGGGATCATTCCGGCGCCGGAGGCCAACCATGCGGTGAAGGGGGCGATAGACGAAGCGCTTCGTTGCAAGGAGGAAGGACGTTCCGAGGTGATTCTGTTTAATCTATGCGGGCATGGGCATTTCGATATGCAAGCGTATATTGATTATCAAGCCGGCAAGCTGGTGGACCAGGATTACGACGAGGCGGAACTGGCGATGGCGCTGGCGGGTTTGCCGTCGCTGGCGGATTAGTCAACAGAATCGTGCCTTGAAGCGGCAGGGATCGGGCGCGGGGTGTGGGAGCGGCTAACGTTTCCCCCGCGCCGCGCCGATTCAGAAGTGAGACATTATGTTTCCTTGCCTGGTACTGGGATCTTCATATGTGAGGGCGGAATACCTGAAAGCGGCCGCGCTCGAATCCGGACAGTTGTTGCCGGTGGGGACGGAGAACGAAATTCCCCGAGGGCTGGCGCTGACGAAGCTATTCCAAGGCGCCTATGCCGAGCTTGCGCTGCTGGATTTTGCCGAGCCGCACGAGGCGGTGGAGTGTGCGCATGCGATGCATGGGCGGCAGCCTGGGTTGGGACTGATCGCGGTGGGGGCGCCGCCGCTGTCGGAGGGGGACCTGGAAGACGCGGGGGTGGTGGCGAGCATCGGGTTTCCGGTGGACAAGGAAGAGTTGGGGCAGGCCATCGAACGGGCGATTCACAGTTCGCGGGCGGCGATTGAGGAGAAGCTGATCGTGTTCCTGCCGGCCAAGGCGGGCAGCGGGTGCAGCACGGTGATGCTGCACACGGCGTGTGCGCTGGCGTCGCAGTATAAGAAGCGAGTGCTGGCGATGGAGTCGGACCTGCGGTCGGGCGTGTTGTCGGTGATGTTGAACGCGGAGTTTGGGCACGGGCTGGCGCAGGCGCTGGCAAACTCGCAGGAGTTGGACATTCTGACGTTGAACCAGGTGATTCACCGCACGGAGGGAGTGGACTGGCTGTTTGCGACGCCGGAGCGGGACACGGGGGTGCCGCAGTGGATGGATTACTTCCTGCTGCTGGATAAGGCGCGCGGTTACTACGACTACATTCTGGCCGATTTGCCGGAGGTGGTGAACCTGGCGACGCGGGAGCTGGCGAGGCGGGCGCAGCGGGTGGCGCTGGTGACCACGCCGGAGGTGTTGCCGTTGCGGCTGGCCAAGCAGCGGTGCGCGGAACTGGAGCGGTGGGGGGTGGCCAAGGAGCGGACGGTGGTGTTGCTGAACCGGTGGCACCAGGAGGATTTGGCGGCGAGCGATCTGGCGGAGCATTTGGGGCGGCCGATCGGGCAGGTGTTTCCGAACGACTACAAGACGCTGCGGGCGGCGGTGTTGCATGGCAAGCCGGCGCCGGTGGGGTCGGAGTTTGCGCGGGCGGCGGTAGCGCTGGCGGCGCAATTGTGTGGGGAGAAGCCGCCGGAGACGCCGCGAGCGACCGGGCTGCGGGGTTTGCTTAAATTCTGATATGGCGACATGCGGGTTGATTGAGTACGAGGACGCCTCGGCCGAGGTGCGGGCGGTGTATGACGACATCCGGGCGGTGCGGCAGACGGAGACCATCAACAATTTCTGGAAGGCGCTGGCGCACGATGCGGCGTTGCTGCGGCGGACCTGGGAGTCAGTGAAAGCGGTGATGGGGCGAGGGGAGCTGGACCCGCTGGTGAAGGAGATGTTGTATGTCGCGGTGAGCGTGACCAACCAGTGCGGCTATTGCATAGCGTCGCACACGGCGGCGGCGCGCAAGGCGGGAATGACGGACGCGATGTTTGGCGAGTTAATGGCGGTGGTGGGGATGGCCAACGAGACGAACCGGCTGGCGAGCGGGTATCAGGTGGAAGTGGACGAGCGGTTCAAGACGTAGGGGGAACCGGCGCCGTGGCGTGAGGGAGCAGGGGAGCGGAGGCGAGGCGCGCGGGGCGGCTACTTCTTAAACAGGTTATCGAAGGCGGCGCGGGCGTCGGCGGGGCTTCTGGGGGACTGGGCCATGGAGGCCTGGGAGGCCGAACCGGAGGAGGTGACCTCGCGGGCGACGGTGACGCGTGGCGAGAAGAGTTCGCACTCGTTGCTGGTGTCCTTGGGCGAGATGCGGAGGGGGACCGGCTTGAGGCACTGGAAGCGGGTGGAGGGCTCAAAGTGAGCACAGAGCTTGCAGCAGTGGAGGTCGGAATTGCACTTCGGGCAAGCGCCCTTGAAATCGATGCCGTGGGGCAGGGTGGTGGCGCAATTCCAGCAGCGGGCCGCGGTGACGTTTTGCACCATGCGGGGGAGGCGCGGGCCGGTAACATCGATCGGCGGTTTGGGCCCTTGGAAGCGGGGACGGTCGTCGCGTCCGCGCGGGCTTTGGTCGCGGTCGCTATCCATGTAGCCGTGAGATCTATATTTGCGATCGCTGTCCATGGAAGGTGAAATTCTCCTTCGAGCTTGAAACTGAAAACACGCAGGCCGGTGGTTGGAACTGGAGTGGGATGCGCGATCTCAGTGGGGAGGCTTGGGAGGGGCTGGAGAGTTCCTCCGAACTACCAGCATCTCCACTACCTAATTACCACGGACCGTGAGCCGAGTCCAGCGAAATGTCTCACCGGATGGAGTTAGGCCGGAGCGGTAAAAGTTACGCGGCGCGGCGTATGCCGCGCCGATTGCTGTCTATCGGCGGCGGCGGAAATTCCCAACAGGAGGCCGGGTGTAAATTCCCGGCCTGAGGGCAGAGACCGTTTCATCCCCATTTCATGAGGGGATGGCAGGGGCGAGTGAGCGGATCCTGGGAGTGGTTGGGCATGAGGCGGATGGACATGCCGAGGCGGCCGGTGTGGCCGGGCATGAAGTCGCGGGTGAAGACGGTGGCGCCGCCGGACTCGCCGTTGGGGGTGAGGTGGACGACGGTGGTGTCTTCGAGGAAGCCCTCGACGCCGATGCGGCCGACGACGGCTTCGACGCGGACGTCGTCGGGGGTGAGGCCGCCAAGATCGATGACGGCGCGGACGGTGAGGGAGTGGCCGTTGACGGCGGGGTTATCGAGTTTGGGGCCGATTTCGAGGATGCGCGTGCGGTCCCACTGGGCGCGCACGGTTTCCATCCAGCGGCGGTGTTCGTGGATGGGCTGGAAGCGGTTCTGGCTGGCGCTTTGGAAGCCGTTGTGGGCGGGCTGGTAGAGTTCGGTATCGTACTCGGCGATCATGCGCTGGCAGTTGAAGCGCGGGGTGATGTTGGCGATGCACTGTTTGACGCGGCGCATCCATTCCTCGGGGGCGCCGCGGTCGCGGTCGCGGTAGTACATGGGGATGATCTCGTTTTCGAGCATCGAGTAGGTGGCCGAGGCGTGGATGTCGTCCTGGTCGTCGGCGTAGGGTTCGCGGTCGCCGATGGCCCAGCCGCCGGAGACCTCGTAGGCTTCGTCGAACCAGCCGTCGAGGACGCTGAGGTTGATGACGCCGTTGAGGGCGGCCTTCATGCCGGAGGTGCCGCAGGCTTCTTCGCCGCGCTTGGGGTTATTGAGCCAGAGGTCGACGCCCTGGACGAGTTCGCGGCCGACCTGGATGGAGTAGTCCTCGACGAAGACGAGGCGGCGGGAGATCTCCGGGTCGCGCGACATCTGCCAGATTTCGCGGATGAAGTTTTTGCCCGGCATGTCCTTGGGGTGGGCTTTGCCGGCAAAGATGATTTGCACGGGCATGTCGGGGTTGGTGAGGATTTTCTTAAGGCGGGCCATGTCCTTAAACAGGAGGGTGGCGCGCTTGTAGGTGGCAAAGCGGCGGGAGAAGCCGATGGTGAAGGTATCGGGGTCGAGGACTTCGCCGAGACGGCGGATCTCCGAGGCGGAGGCTTTGCGGGCGATGGCGGCCTGCTGGACGCGCTCACGGACGAAGGTGACGAGGCGGCGTTTGCGGCGGCGGCGTGTTTCCCAGAGTTCAGCTTCGGGGATATCCCAGACGAGGTCCCAGACGCGGGCGTCTTTGTAGCGGTCAAGCCAGTCGGGCTGGAGGTATTGGTCGTAGAGGGCGGCGAGGTCGCCGTTGAGCCAGGTGGGCAGGTGGACGCCGTTGGTGACCGAGGTGATGGGGACCTCCCAGGTAGGCAACTGGGGCCACATATCCTGGAACATTTCCTGGGAGACGTCGCGGTGGATGCGGCTGACGGCATTGCGCCAGGCCGAGCAGTGAATGGCGCAGACGGCCATGGAGAAGCGTTCGCCCTGGTCATTGGAATTGCGGCGGCCGAGGGCGAGGATCTGGCCGAAGGAGAGGAAGTTCTTTTCGCAGTACTCGCTGAAGTAGTCGTAGAGCATGCCGGGCTCGAAGTAGTCAAAGCCGGCCGGGACGGCGGTGTGGGTGGTAAAGATGTTGTTCTGGCGGGAGGCTTCGAGGGCTTCGTCGAAGGTGAGGCCCTGTTCCTTCATGAGGAGGCGGATGCGCTCAATGGCGAGGAAGGCGGAGTGGCCTTCGTTCATGTGAAAGACGGTGGGTTCAAGGCCAAGGGCGCGGAGGGCGCGGAGGCCGCCGATGCCGAGGACGATCTCCTGGCGCATGCGCATGTGGATGTCGCCGCCATAGAGCTGGTCGGTGATGTCGCGGTACTCGTGGCCCTCGTTTTCCGGGATGTTGGTGTCGAGCAGGTAGAGGGTGACGCGGCCAACCTTCATCTGCCAGACCTTGAGGAAGCAGGTGCGGCCGGGGAGGTCGACGCTGACCATGAGGTCGGCGCCGTCCTGGCCGCGGACGGGCAGGACGGGGAGCATGTAGAAGTCGTTGATGGGGTAGCGTTCCTGCTGCCAGCCATCGGGGTTGAGGACCTGGCGCAGGTAGCCCTTCTGATAAAGCAGGCCCACGGCGACGAGGGGGAGTTCGAGATCGCTGGCGGCTTTGAGGTGGTCGCCGGCGAGGAGGCCGAGGCCGCCGGAGTAGGTGGGCATGCAATCGACGAGGCCGAACTCCATGCAGAAGTAGGCGATGAGGCGTTCCTGCGAGGTGGCCGGGGGGCGGTCCATGTAGTTGTCGAAGCGCTCGCAGGCGCGGCGGAAGAGGGCGAGGTAGCGGGGGTCGGCGGCAGCCTTTTCGACCATGGGGGCGGTGAGCTGGCTGAGCATGAGGACGGGGTTGTGCCCGGTGGCGCGCCAGAGCTGCGGGTCGAGGCGGCGGAAGACGGCGCGGATGTTATGATCCCAACTCCACAGCAGGTTGTAGGCCAGTTCCGTCATCCGGCTGAGGGCCGGGGGTAGCGACGGGCGGACCAGGAACTCCAATTGTGGTTTGACTTGAAAGCGCATGGAAAAAACGAACACTCCCTTGGAGAGATGCCTACGGGGACGGCGGGTAGCACCGCCGGAACGTACTCAGGGTAGCAGAATTCGCCCAGGGTAGAACGGGACAGCGCGACCACCCTAGGCAGCATATCGGCAGAAGCGCATAATGAGTCGTGGAGCGCCTGCTACTTTTTATAATTTTTGCTGCCGCGGGGATGGTGGCGGGGGCCGAAGGGGGGCTGCGGGTGGAACCGGCGAAGGCGCCCCCCGTGACGGTGTTTTTCAGCTTCGAGTCAGCAGTTTCCGGGCAGACGTTGCAGCATTTGCGAGGGGAACTGGACCGGCTGTTTGCGCCG
This sequence comes from Acidobacteriota bacterium, assembly GCA_017304135.1. GTDB lineage: Bacteria > Acidobacteriota > Terriglobia > Bryobacterales > Bryobacteraceae > JAFLBB01. The sequence goes on from JAFLBB010000103.1 coordinate 15,572, forward strand.
GTGCCGCTTAATTTTGACTGGCTGCGGCTGGAGGAGGCGCCGGAGGCGGGGGTGGTGGGTGAGGCGGTGGTGGTGCGGTTCCGGGGGAACTGCTCGGTGACTTCCCTGCCCCCGATGCCGGATGAGCGGGGTCCGTTTGCGTCGGCGTCGGTGACCGACGGGGTGGTGCAGCCGTTCGCCGAGGTGAACTGCGACCGGGTGCGGGCGGCGGTGCATTACGGGCTGTGGGGGACGGAGCGGAACCAGTTGGCGCGGCATTTGGGGATTGCGCTGGGGCGGGTGGTGGCGCACGAGGTGTACCACATGTATTTCCGGACGAAGGCGCACGGGACGGCGGGGGTGACGCGGCACGCGCTGTCGCCGCAGGATCTGGTGGGCGAGAAGGCGGAGTTGCATCCGGAGGACCGGGCGGGGAAAGCGGGCGGGAAGTAGGGCAGCGCCGTGCTGTACTAGTGGGAGTGAGCAAACAGGCGAAAGCGGTGGTGTTGTTGAGCGGCGGGCTGGATTCGGCGACGGTGCTGGCGATGGCGCGGGAGCAGGGGTTTGCCTGCTATGCGCTGTCGTTCCGGTATGGGCAGCGGCACGCGGTGGAGTTGCAGGCGGCCGAGCGGGTGGCGCGGGCGCTGGGGGCGGTGGAGCACCGGGTGGCGGAGTTGGATTTGCGGGTGTTTGGGGGGTCGGCCCTGACCAGCGAGATGGCGGTGCCGAAGCATGAAGCGGTGGAGGAGATCGGGGGCGGGATTCCGGTGACGTATGTGCCGGCGCGGAATACGATTTTCCTCTCCTTTGCGTTGGCCTATGCGGAGGTTTTGGGGGCGTTCGATGTGTTCCTGGGGGTGAATGCGCTCGACTACAGCGGGTATCCGGATTGCCGGCCGGAATACATTCGGGCGTTTGAGGAGATGGCTCGGCTGGCGACGAAGGCGGGGGTGGAGCAAGAGCAGCGGTTGCGGATTCATGCGCCGCTGATTGAGATGAAAAAGGCGCAGATCATCCGGCGGGGGTTGGAATTGGGGGTGGATTACGGGTTGACGAGCAGTTGCTACGACCCTGGGGCGGGTGGGGAGGCGTGCGGGCATTGCGATTCGTGCCTGCTGCGGGCGAAGGGGTTTGCGGAGTTGGGGGAGCGGGACCCGGCGCGGGGGTGAGGAAAGAGCCGGGGCGGTTTTCGCGGGAGAAGTCTCGCCCGGCAGGGCACTACTCCTGTGGATCGCCATGGGCAAGTTAACAATTGGTTTCCTGTTGTTGGTAGCAGGCGCGGGGGCGCAGGTGGACCCGGTGTACGAGTTGCTGGACCGGGGGTATGGGTTGCTCAAGCAGAAGGACTACGCCGGGGCGGTGGTGTGTTTTGAGAAGGCGGTGGTGCTAGCGCCGAAGCGGGTGGATGTGCGGAAGGACCTGGCGTACACGCTGCTGAAGGTGGGCGAGAACGAGAAGGCGCGGGAGCAGTTTGCGGCGGCGATGAGGATCGATCCGGCGGATGCGCATGTGGCCAAGGAGTATGCGTTTCTGGCGTTTGAGACGGGACAGCAGCGCGAGGCGCGGCTGGTGTTTGACAGGATTCGGAAGATGGGCGACGCGACGGCGGAGGCGGCGTTTCAGAACATCGACCGGCCGCTGGCGGAGGGCATCGCGCGGTGGCGGCAGGCCTTGGAGCGCGATGCGGGGAACTTCAGCGCGCATGTGGAACTGGCGGGGCTGGCTGAGCAGCGGGACGATTTGGCGCTGGCGGCGAGTGAGTATCAGGCGGCGTGGCGGTTGCGGCCGGGCGAGCGGGAGTTGCTGCTGAAGCTGGGGCGGGTGTGGCAGCGGATGGAGAAGGCGGAAGAGGCGCATGCGGCGCTGCTGGCGGCGTCGCGCGGGGCAGAGCCGAGGACGGCGGAAGCGGCGCGGCGATTGTTGCCGGAGCGGTATCCGTATGTCTACGAGTTTGAGCGGGCGATGGCGCTGGACGCGGCGAATTTGGAGCTGCGGCGGGAGTATGCGTATTTGCTGCTGGCGATGGGGCGGAAGGCGGACGGGGAGCGGGAGTTAGAGAAGCTGGCGCCAAGGAAGCCGGAGGAGCCGGCGCTACTGGAGCGGGGGGCGGTGGAGAAGCCGAAGCCGGTGGAGAGCGCCAAGGTGATGGGCGTGAAGTCGTATGAGGCGGGGTTCATGAACGATGCGCTGCGGTATTTGCAGGCGGCGCATGAGGAGGACCCGCTGGATTTCGAGGTGATGCTGAAGCTGGGGTGGACGCACAACATGCTGAAGCGGGATGAGGAGGCGGTGCGGTGGTTTGATCTGGCGCGGCGGGGGGCCGATGGACGGGTGGCGGCCGAGGCGTCGAAGGCATGGCGGGGGTTGCGGGGCGACCAGGCGCGGGTGAAGACGAGCTTTTGGGCGCTGCCGATGTATAGCTCGCGGTGGGGGTCGGCGTTCACGTATGGGCAGGGGAAGGCGGAGTTCAAGGTGGGCAGCGGGGCGGTGAAGCCGTATGTGTCGGCGAGAATTGTGGGCGATTCGCGGGGGGCGGTGAGCGACGGGACGACGGCGTATCCGGTCTATTTATCCGAAACGGCGGTGATTCCCGGCGTGGGCGTGGCGACGAAGCAGGTGGGCGGGGTGATGGCGTGGGCCGAGGCGGGCTATGCGTTGTCGTATTTGAAGCGCGAGGATGGGACGGCGCGGGGACGGGCGGACTATCGCGGCGGGGTGTCGCTGGGGCGGGATAAAACGGTTGTTCGCCAAAGACAAAGAACGAGCGAAAGCCGAATTGATG
>JAFLBB010000104.1 GCA_017304135.1 Acidobacteriota bacterium
GCCCCGCCGCCGCATTCTTCTTTGTTCTGACGGGCGTCCACGGCGCGCACGTCATCGGCGGCGTCGCCGCGCTCGCCTGGAACGCCTGGCGCGCCACGCCCGGCTCGGCCGCCGCGGCGCGCATCTATTGGCATACTCTGGGTGGTTTGTGGATGGTGGTGCTATGTCTACTGCTCTGGGCGCGATCCTAACCAGTCATAAGAAACTCGGCATGTGGCTCTTCCTGGTGAGCGACGCCCTCACCTTCACCACGCTCATCCTCTGCTACGCCTACGTCCGCATCGGTGCGCCCACCTGGCCGGCGCCCTTCGACTTTTCTCCGGGCATCCTCTTCTCGACCCTGATGACCTTCGTCCTGCTCACCTCAAGCCTCACCATGGTCATCGCCGTCGACGCCATGCGCAAAGGCGACCGCCGCCGCACCGCCCTCTGGATCGCCGCCACCGTCCTCTGCGGCGCCGCCTTCATCGCCCTGCACATGACCGAGTGGCGTCACCTCATGGCCGAAGGCGTCACCCTCACCGCCAACCCCTGGGGCGTGCCCCTCTTCGGCGCCGCCTTCTTCGGACTCACCGGCCTCCACATGGCCCACGTCGCCAGCGGCATCGTCTACCTCGGCGTACTCGGCACAGGCGTGCGGATGGGCCGTTTCACTTCCGAGGATGTCGAAGTCGGCGGCCTCTACTGGCACTTCGTCGACCTCGTCTGGATGTTCCTCTTCCCCCTGCTCTACCTGACGGCGGTGAAGCCATGAAGAAATACCTTCTGGTGTGGGCGCTCTTGCTCGTCCTGACGGCCGTGGAAGTGGTGCTGGCCTACCTGCACACACCTCTGGCCATTATGTTGGCCCTGCTGATTGGTTTGTCACTCGTGAAAGCGGGCTCGATCGTGGCCTGGTTCATGCACCTGGCCGAAGAACACCGCGCGCTGGCATGGACCCTCATGCCGGCCCTTTTCTTCATTGCCCTGCTTTTGCTCGGCATCCTGCCCGACGCGGTTCGCGCCGGCGAGACCCTCTCGCGATGACCTCATTGCTCGCCTTGTTCCAATGCGTACAGTGCGCGCGCACAGCTGAGGCGTTGGGCCTGGCCCGGTTGGCCGTCCTGTGGCAGGGCGTATGGATACTCCTGCTGCCGCCGCTGGCGGTGTTTGGGGGGATTCTCTACTTCAGTTGGAAACGGTCGTCTCAGGCCGAGGTCGGCATCGCCAGCGAAGCCGATTCACGCACCGGCGCGCGGCGGTAAGTCTGCTTCCAGTTCATCCATGCCAGACTGATGATGCGCACCACTTCGGCGCGGTCAAAAGGCCTCGCCAGCACATCGTAGCCGCCCCGGTTCAACACATCCGACCACAACAAGTCGTCGGCATCCGGCGCCGTCACAATCACATTGGGCGGCGTTGGCATCTCTAACACGCCATTCAGCAGATCCTGCCAGCCGCCATCGGGAAGCTTGTGCTCACAAACCACCACGGCCGGATGCATTTCGCGCAACCGGCGCAGCGCGTCATAGCAGGTGGCAGCCGTCTCCAGTTTCCAGTTCGTGTGTCCGAAAATGTGGCTGAGGCGATTCTGAGCCTCAACCGAAGGTGTGACGGAAAGCACGGTGACGGTGCTGTCCGAGTGACGGGGTGACATTGAGTTGGATCTGTTCATGCATCTGCCTCCCGCACTACAATCCATGACCTACCTGCATCATGAACCCACGTGGAGGGGTAGTCAAGGTACTTTCGGCCAAATGAGACACGACAATTAGGTCTCAATTCTAATTTTTCCCAAGTCAATCGCTTACCCTCCGAACAGGCCTCCCCTGCAAGCGTCTGCAGGCCGTCAATGTCAGTCCACGCCTGACCAACTTCCTGCGTCAACCTAGATGTGCAGTGCGTACAGACCGCGTCCATTCTCATGCTGGGTCTCTCACTGGTTGGGTTTTCCCAGACCGATTTTCAACAGGTGTTGAAATCCGTCGAGCGACGCTACAACCAGCCTAAAACCATGCAATTTTTGTTCCAACAGTCATTTGCTGGCCCAGGGCGTATGACACGGGTCGAATCGGGTGAGTTGACCCTGTCTAAACCGGGGAAAATGCGGTGGGATTACACAGTACCCGCAGGTAAAATGTTCCTCACCGACGGCACGTATGCTTGGTTTTACTCCCCCTCAGCCGGCCGCGTCGAACGCACGAAAACCAAGGAAAGCGCCGATCTCCGCGCCCCCCTCGCCTTCCTCATGGGCCGCCTCGACTTCCAGCGCGACTTCCGTGAATTCCGCTACCGCACCGAGAACGGGGAGTATCATGTCGTGGCGGCGCCCAAGTCCGACAAGGCGCCCTACACCGAAGTGGAATTCATCGTGACAACAGATTTCACCATCCGCGAACTCGCCGTCAAAGGACACGACCGCTCGCTCATGCGCTTCCGCTTTAGCCTGGAGCGCGCCAATGTGAAGTTCCCCTCCGCTCATTTCACCTTCCACCCCCCCGCCGGAATCCCTATCGTCGACGTCCAGGACGACGGAAGCGAGGCCAAATAATCATGGCGGAATTTCTATTGAAATACGCCGACGGAAAAGGAGAGATCCGCCAGCAGGTGGCCGAAGCCGGCTCAGAGAAGGAACTGCGGGAACGGATGACCCAGCAGGGGTTCCTCGTCTATTCCGTCAAAGCCCGGGGCGGCCTCACGGCCCGGCTCGGCGGCGGAAGCAAGAAGATCAACCTCGAAAAGTTCCTCATCTTCAACCAACAATTTCTCACCCTCGTGCGGGCAGGCCTCCCCATCCTGAAATCCCTCGACCTGCTTGCCGACCGCCTCACCGATCCCAAACTGGGCAAACACGTCAAAGCCGTCCGCGACGAGGTTCGCAACGGCACCATGCTTAGCGAGGCTTTCTCGCGCCAGCGTGTGTTCCCCGCCATCTACGTCACCTCGATCCTGGCCGGCGAAAAGTCCGGCTCCCTCGGCGAGGTCATCGAACGCTACGTCAGCTACCAGCGACTCAACCTCACCGTGCGCAAGAAGATCGTCGTCTCGCTGCTCTACCCGGCCATCCTGATCGTCCTGGTCATGGCGCTCATCGTGTTCATGATCACCTACGTAGTCCCCAACTTCGCCCAGCTATACTCCTCGCTCGAGAGCGAGCTGCCGTACATGACCCAGGTGCTCATCGCCGTGGGCACCGGAGCGCGCGACTACATCCTGGCCATCATCGGCGCCGTCTTCGGCGCCATCGTCGCCTTCCGTCTTTGGGCACAAACCGACCGCGGGAAGGAACAGATCGAGTCGATCCAGCGCCGCCTGCCCATCGTCGGCGAAATCTGGACCAAATACCAGGTGGCCCAGCTCGGCCGCGTGCTCTCCACGCTGCTGGTCGGCGGCATCCCCCTCGTCCAGGCCCTCGAAACGGCCGGCGAATCGCTCGGCGCCCGAACTCTCAAGAGAGCCCTCTCCCTAGCCCGCCAGTCGGTGAAGGAAGGCCAGCCGCTCTCCGGCGCGCTGCAGAAAACCGGCGTCTTCCCCGGCCTCGCCATCGACATGATTGAGGTCGGCGAATCCACAGGTGCGCTCCCCGCCATGCTCAACAGCGTGGCCGAGTTTTACGAGGAAGATGTGAACACGCGTATGACCGCCTCGCTCGCCCTCATCGAGCCAGCCATCATGCTCTTCATGGGCGTCTTCGTGGCCTTCGTGCTCGTGGCCCTCTATCTGCCCATCTTCTCGCTCGCCGACACGCTCGGCCGCTAGCGGCTACAGCCCCGCGCCCGGACGCCGCGCGGCAATCCCGCCGCAGTCTCGCCTTACGGACGCCGCCCGGCCAGCAGTTCTCCCAATTCTTCCGGTTGCGTCCGCACGCCGACGAAGAACTGACCGAACAGCGCATACACCGCGCTCACCTCGTCGAAGCGCATCTCGTAGATCAGCTTCTTGAACTGCACAGGGTCGTCGGCCCACAGGTCCACGCCCCACTCCCAGTCGTCCAGCCCGATCGAGCCGCTGATAATCTGCTTCACAATCCCGGCATACTTGCGCCCCACCATGCCGTGCTCATGCATCATCCGCGCCCGCTCGCCCAGCGGCACTTGGTACCAGTTCTTGTCCTCGCCGCGCCTCCGGTCCATTGGATAAAAGCAGATATAGCGCGCCGGGGGCGTCTCGGGGTTGAGGCGCGGCGCCATCGCCACCCTGCTTCGCTCCAACTCCTCGTTGGCCGCCTTGTCCCACTCCTCCGAACCCGCCTGCAGCCCGCGGTCGGCCAGCATTTTGTTGATGCGCTGCGTCGATTCGTACAGCCCCAGCTCGACCACGCTCAGATAGGAGTTCGTCGGCTCCAGGTAGTCCGCCAGCCCTGTCTGGGCCAGCTTCAGCTCGGCCGCGTTCAACGCATCCAGCGCCGGGCGGAAGTGGACGAACAGCAAATCGCCCTTGTGCCCGATCATCGAATAGAACGAGGTGCCTTCGGCCTGCATCCCAATCAATACGGTTTGCGCCTCGGCGATGAGCGCTTTCTGTTTCTGCTCGTCCAGTGTCTTCCAGGCGCTCCAGCGGATGCGGAACATCTGGTGGAGCATCGAGGCGCCTTCCAACGTATAGGGAACCATTTGACTATCAGTGTAACTTTGTAGATGCCTATGGAATATGACGCGTTGCTGATTGTGAGTTTTGGCGGGCCCGAAAAGCCCGAAGACGTGATGCCCTTCCTCGAAAATGTCACCCGCGGAAGGCGCATTCCCCGCGAACGCCTCGAAGAGGTCGCCGAACACTATTACCACTTCGGAGGCAAGAGCCCCATCAACGAGCAGGTCGCCGCGCTCATCGCCGCCCTGCGCGTCGAACTGGCCGCGCACGGGCCCGACCTCCCCATCTACCTCGGCAATCGCAACTGGCAGCCCTACCTCGCCGACACCATGCGCCAGATGAAGGCCGACGGCGTCAAGCGCGCCCTCGCCTTCATCACCTCGGCCTGGTCCAGCTACTCCAGTTGCCGCCAGTATCTCGACAACATCACTGAGGCCCAGGCCGCTGTGGGCGAAGGCGCCCCCGAAGTGGTCCGCCTGCGGCTCTTCTACAACCACCCCGGCTTCCTCGAAACCATGGGCGAGCGCGTGCGCGATGCCTACGCCGGCCTGCCTGATGACCTCCGAGGCGGCGCACCCCTGCTGTTCACCGCCCACAGCATCCCCATGAGCATGTCGGAGAACTGCCGGTACGTCAGCCAGCTCACCGAAGCCTGCGGCCTGGTGGCCCAGCTCGCCAGACGCGACCATTGGCGCCTCGTCTACCAGAGCCGTAGCGGACCGCCCACCCAGCCCTGGCTCGAACCCGACATCGGCGATGCCCTCAAGGAAATCGCCGCAACAGGTGGCAAGAGTGTCGTCATCGCCCCCATCGGCTTCCTCAGCGATCACATGGAGGTCATGTACGACCTCGACTACGAAGCGAAACATCTGTGCGACGAACTGGGCTTAACCATGGCCCGCGCCGGCACCGTTGGCCATCACCCGCGTTTTGTCACCATGATTCGTGAGTTGATTACAGAGCGTGTACACGGTGCGGAGCGCAAAGCGCTTGGCCCACATGGAGCCATGCCAGACGTTTGTTTTATTGGCTGTTGCCCTGCTCCCATGCTGGTTCAAGGTGGTGGAGCAGGTCGTATTTCACCCGGGAGAGGCTAGAGGGGAGTAGGTGCACATTTAAGCGTGGGTGGCGTTAATAATTCGTCGTCGCTGTCCGATGGATGGACAAGTTTTGAGCTCAGGAGTTAACGCCCAACAATGGCAGCACAACCGATTCCAGCGACGCACAGGATCCGCCTTCTCTGGCTGCTCCCCGAAGCCGGTTTGCCCTCTTCCGGCGGCGACGCGCGAATCCGCAGCATGGAAGACCGCGATGACCCCGCCGGAGCAGCCGTCGAGTTTGCACCCGATCCGGTCGAGGCCATTGCGCGTTTTCGCATGGGCCGCTACGATGCGCTGCTGGCCAGTTTCCCCTGCGGTGACTGGTCGGCCGAAGCGTTGCTTGAGGAAGCCCAGCGTGTGGGCCCTGGCTTGCCCGTCGTCATTCACGACGCCACCCTGACCGACGACACCGTGGCCCGGTTGATCCGCCTCGGCGCTTTCGATGTGTGGCGTGAGCCGATGGATCAGCGCGTGGCCCCCGAGCGGCTCGATGCGTTGCTCGATCACGCCCGCCTGCGAGAATCGGTGTGGCGCTTGAGTGAAACCGCAGAGCCATGGCGGCGCGCCCTGGTCGGCGAAAGCGCGGCCATTCACCGCGTACTCGATGTCATCCGCCTCATCGGCAACCGCAAGTGCACCGTCCTCATCCACGGCGAAACGGGCACCGGCAAGGAAATGGCCGCCCGCGCCATTCACATGGCCAGTGGCCGTTCGCACCTGCCCATGGTGGCGGTGAACTGCAGCGCGCTGCCGGAAAACCTGCTCGAAGCCGAGCTGTTCGGACACGTCAAAGGCGCCTTCACCGGAGCCGTCCAGAACCGCATCGGCCGTTTTGAGCAGGCCCATAAGAGCACCCTCTTCCTGGACGAAATCGGCGAGTTGCCGCTGGAGCTGCAAACCAAGCTGCTGCGCGTCCTGCAAGAGCGCGAGTTCCAGCGCATCGGCAGCTCGGAGACGATCAAGGTGGATGTCCGCGTCGTGGCCGCCTCCAACGCCGACCTCCAGCGCAAGGTCCGCGACGGCTCCTTTCGCGAGGATCTCTTCTACCGCATCAACGTCGTCCCGATCGTGATGCCGGCCCTGCGCGAACGCGGCCGCGATGTCCAACTGCTCACGCAGTACTTCATTGAGAAGGTCTGCCGCCAGGAGGAGATGCCCGTCAAGCGCATCGCCCCGGAAACCCTCGACCGCCTCTCGCGCTACGGCTGGCCCGGCAACGTGCGCCAGTTGGAGAACGCCGTGGAAATGGCCATCGCCCTCAGCGGCAACCGCGAGGTGCTCGTGCCCGGCGACTTCCCGCTTCCTTCCGCCGAACCGAAACCGATGGCCACCGCCACCCGGCCGTATATCCTGCTGCCCGAGGAAGGCCTCGACTTCGAAGCCACCGTCGGCCGCATCGAACTCGGCATTCTCGAACAGGCGCTGCGCAAAACCAACGGCAATAAAAAACTGGCCGCCGAACTGCTCCGCCTCAAGCGCACCACTCTCGCTGCCAAGCTCAAGAGCCTCGAACAACAGCAGGCCCAATGGGCTTGCTGAAAACGCTCCCCTGTTGACGCCCGTTCCTCCCCGCATGGAACGCTATACTGCGTATCAGAATGCCTCTCGATGCGCTGCACTCGCTCATGGTTCGCTGGCCGGAGAACGAACCGCGCCCGGAGGCCCTCTTCCAACAAGCAGGCGTGGAAGCCGTCATCGGCACGGCCCCCGATGCCAAACTCCCCGCCGGCATCGCCTCCACCTATAACGACGTCCTCTGGCCCGGCATCCGCACACCGGGCACACGCGTCGACTGGGTTGAGGAAACCGGCAGCGCCAGCCGCGATCCATGGATCGATTCCAACGCCTGGGTCGTCGTCTGCCAGAAAGCGCTCCACCCGGCCAAACCCGTCATCCTCGGCTACCAGCCCAACAAGGAAGCAGGGCTCGATGCCAGCCGCATGGTGCCCTATGAGTCGCTCGAAATGGGCCTCATGGAGGCCCGCGCCATGGGAGGCAACTGGATCGCCGCCCCCGATGAGCGCTTCCGCCGCCAGCTCGCCGCCAACGATGCCGCCGCGCTGGCCGCCTGGAAGAGCTTCGGTGAGTTCGCCGCCTGGCTCGCAGCCAACAAGACTCTCTTTGGCCACCCCCTGTTCCCCACCATCACCATGCTCGTCGACGACGGCGAATCGCAGGAGCACGCCAACCTCATGTACCGCCGCGGCTGTTCCCAAAAACTCGTCAGCGGCGATGCCATCCCCCCGCCCACGCCGGACTGCCTCTGCATGGTCGCCGCCGGCGTCCACGACCCCGCCCCCGCCGCCCGCCCCAAGATCCTCGCCCATGCCCGTGCCGGCGCCATTGTCGTCGTCGACGCCCCCGGCGACAAGGCCTGGTGGCGCGTCCCCGGCATGAAGCCCGTCAAGGAACAGTCCGACCGCATCTTCTATTCCCTCGGCAAGGGCCAGGTGGTGGCCTACATCGACCCCGTCGCCGACCCCAGCGAGTTCGCCCTCGACGTCCTCGACCTGGTCAATTACCGCCACCGCCCCGTCCGCGCCTGGAACGCTGGCACCGTCGTCACCGCCGCCACCCGCCGCGGCACGCAGAGCATTGCCACCCTCATGAACTATGGCCGCCAGCGCATCTACGACGTCCAGTTGCGCATCCGCGGCAATTTCAAGACCGCCACCCTCCACACCCCCGGCGCTCCCGAAAAGCCGCTGGAAGCCAAGCGCCGCGAGGCCATGACCGAGGTCTTCCTCCCTGAACTCGGCCGCATGGGCGTTGTCGTCTTCGGGTAGACTGAAAGCACAGGAGCTGGGATCCACTATGCTGAGCCGTCGAAATTTTCTCGCCTCCGGAGCGGCCCTGCCGCTTGGCGCGGGGGCCCTCACCGCAAGCCAGTTGGCCGCCGCGCCCCGCATTGGCAAGTCCTTCTTCGGGGTCCACTCGTTCGTCGAGTCCAACCCCAACGCCGTGTTCATCATGCGCACCCGCGTGAAACACAAATTCGACAACGAGGCCAAGCTCAACGCCGGACTTCAGTTTGCCCGCGAGGTCTTCGTCCCCCAGGACGGCGCCCCCGGTATCCCGGTCTCCCACCGCGTCATCCTCAAGCCCAATTGCACCAACGTCCGCAGCCGCAACCGCCCCGATGAGGAAAACTGGGGCACCGGCACCGACCCGCAGTTCTACGAAGGCATCCTCATGGGCCTCAAGGAACTCGGCCTCAAGAAATTCCACTTCCTCGAAGCCAACAACTTCCACGCCTGGAACTACCGCGGCATGATGGACGTCAACGACCGTCACGGCGTCATCTGCAACGAGCCCGACCGCCGCGACCGCAACTTCCTGGAAAGCTACGAGATGAACTGGACGAAGGTGCCCGAGCCCGTCGTCTACACCAACATCCCCCACTACGCTCCGCTCAACGAGCCCGACACCTGGCTGCTCAATATCGCCAAGTGGAAGTCGCACGGCATGTGCATGACGCTCTCCACCAAGAACGAACAGGGCCTCGTCGTGAAACCCTATGTGCGCTTCTGCCCGGCCTGGCGCATGGTCACCGGCGTGCCTGACCACATGAAGCCCAACATCCACCCCAACGTTGAGCGCGTGGTCAACAAGTTCTACGAGGGACACATCTCCAAGGGCTACCCGCGCTATCAGAGCAAGGCCGAACTGGCCCCCATCAACCAGGAGATCTGGGCCCACAAGACCCTCGATCACATCCAAACCACCAAGCCCGGCCTGGCCATTATCGAAGGCATCTACGGCCGCGACGGCAACGGCTTCGGCATCGGTAACGACTACATCACGAACCTCATCATGTTCTCCAAGAACAAGCTGCGGCTCGACATGGTCGGCATGTGGCTCGGCGGCCATGAACCGGGCAACGTCAACCTCTTCCGCATCGCCAAGGAACGCGGCTTGAGCGACACCGTCAATCCGCACGAAGTGCCCGTCTACGAGTGGGACGGCGGCAAGGCCTCGCGCCGCCAGTTGACCGACTTCGAGCGCACCCCGCTCAAGACCTACTACCTCCAGATGGACGGCGAGCCCGAATACCACCTCGTCAACGACCCCATCGATTACGACAAGGTCCGCATCTAGCCACACCCGGATGATTCATATCTTAGGCGGAGGTCTGGCCGGCTGCGAAGCGGCTTGGCAGGTTTCGCGCGCCGGCGCCCGCGCCGTCCTGTACGAGATGCGCCCCCAGCGCACCACGCCCGCCCACAAAACGACGCAACTCGCCGAACTGGTCTGCTCCAACTCTCTCAAAAGCGAATCGGAGAACTCCGCCCCCTGGCTTCTCAAACAGGAACTGCGCCGCCTCGACTCGCTCCTGCTGCGCATCGCCGCCCAGGTCCGCGTCCCCGCCGGCCACGCCCTCACCGTCGATCGCGAAGTCTTCGCCGCCGAGGTCACCCGCGCCATCGAATCCGCCCCCGGCATCGAAATCCGCCGCGAAGAGGTGACGCGCATCCCAGATGACGGTATCGTCGTCATCGCCACCGGACCGCTCACCAGCGACGCCCTCGCCCAGGAGATCGCCCGCCTCACCGGCACTGAGCGCCTCTTCTTCTACGATTCCATCTCGCCCATCGTCGAAGCCGACACCATCGACATGTCCATCGCCTTCCGGGCATCCCGCTACGGCAAATCGATGGACGGCTCGGACGACTACATCAACTGCCCCTTCAACAAGGAAGAGTACGAGCGTTTTCTCGCCGCGCTTCTCGATGCCCAGAGCCACACCCCGCACATCCCCGACGACGTGCCTTACTTTGAAGCCTGCCTGCCCATCGAGGAGATCGCCCGCCGCGGTCCCGACACCCTCCGCTTCGGCCCCATGAAGCCCGTCGGCCTCACCGACCCGCGCACCGGACGCTGGCCCTACGCCGCCGTCCAACTGCGCCAAGAAAACCTCCGTGCCGATAGCTACAACCTCGTCGGCTTCCAGAACTACCTCCGATACCCCGACCAGAAGCGCGTCTTCCGCCTCATCCCCGGCCTCGAAAAGGCCGAATTCCTCCGCTACGGCCAGATCCACCGCAACACCTACATCAACGCCCCCGCCGTCCTGCTGCCCACCCTCCAGATGCGCCGCGAACCGCGCGTCCTCTTCGCGGGCCAGATCGCCGGCATCGAGGGCTACGTCGAATCCATCGCCACCGGACTCCTCGCCGGACGCAACGCCGCCCTCCTCGAACGCGGCGCCGAACTTCACCCCCTGCCCGCAGCCACCGCCCTCGGCTCCCTCTGCCGCTACGTCTCCGCCGCCGACCCGCGCCACTACCAGCCCGCCAACATCACCTTCGACCTTCTCCCCCAGCTCGACGAAGCCGCCAAGAAACGCCTGAAGCACGACAAGCGCGCCCGCCATGCCGAGGTCTGCCGCCGCGCCCAGGAGGCGCTCGATGAGTATCTCGCTGTCCCCGCTCAGTGAACGCTTCCTCGACGAGATGCGCCGCGAGAACGCCTCGCCCCACACCTTGCGCAATTACGCCATCGACCTGCGCGACTTCTGCGCCTTCTTCGACGGCGGAGAAGAACCCGACCTCACCGCCCTCCGCCAGTGGCTCAGCTCGCTCTATGAGCGCGGCCTCGCCGTCACCTCCATCCGCCGCAAGCTCGCCAGCGTGCGCACCTTCTACCAGTTCCTCCTGCGCGAAGGCGCCGTCGCCTCCAACCCCGCCAAGCTCCTCTCCACCCCCAAGATGCCCAAGCGCCTCCCCGAGGTCCCCGGCGCCGAACAGACTAACCGCCTCCTCGACGACGTCGCCGCCGGAAAACTTGAACGCCCCTTCCTGGAGCGCGACCGCGCCGTCTTCGAGATCCTCTACGGCTGCGGCCTCCGCGTGAGCGAACTCGCCGGCCTCAACCTCACAGACGTTGACCGCACCGAGCGCGTCCTCCGCGTCCGCGGCAAAGGCCGCAAAGAGCGCCTCGTCCCCTATGGCTCCAAAGCTGCCGAAGCGATCGAGCTGTGGCTCGAAGCCCGCCGCGCCAAACCCGGCGAACCCGCCGTCTTCGTCAACCACCGCGGCACACGCCTCTCTGACCGCAGCATGCGCACACTCGTCAAGCTCTACTCCATGCTCCTCGCCGGCGACTCCAGCCTCCACCCCCACGCCCTCCGCCACGCCTTCGCCACCCACCTGCTCGCCGATGGCGCCGACCTCCGCACCATCCAGGAACTCCTCGGCCACGCGCAGCTTTCCACCACGCAACGCTACACCCAGGTCGCCCTGACGGATTTGATGCGGGTGTACGACAAGGCACACCCGCGAGGAAAAGGCTGAGCCGCGACCGCGTTTCTGAACCGCGACCGTCAGGGAGCGGTGCTCCTAAAACCGCAAATACGCACCCAACTGCACCAGCCGCCGCCCGAACAGCGATGACGTAATCCTGCCAAAGTTCACACTCGTCACCGTCTGGTCGCTGATGTAAAACGTCGGGTGGTTCGTCGTGTTGAACGTCTCCAGACGCAACTCAAGCGACACCCGCTCCGTGATCTGCGTCTTCTTCTGCGCGCCCATATCGATGGACCACGCTGACGGCCCCGAGAACATCCGCCGCTGCAGCGCGCCGACCTCCCCCGCGCCCGGCTGGAAGAAGGCCTGCCCGCTGCCGAACGGCGCCGCGCCATCGGCCTGAACGGCGCGGCCATCCGGACCCAACGCGCCCGAGCTCACGAAGTACACCGCGCTGCCAGTAAACCGCAACTGAAATAGATCGTCCAGTTGCGCCTTGTTCAGTGTCGAAGTTACCGTGTTGCCGCCCGAACGAGCCGCCCGGTTCAGCGTGCCGCGCCCACTCAGCACACTGAAAGGATTGCCGCTCTGCCAGGTATAGGAACCCGATAGACTCCAGCCGCCAATGATCTTGTCCAGCACGCCCCCCGCATTCAGCCACTTGCCCTTCCCCATCGGCAGGTCGTACACCGAATTGATTTTGATCTGGTGGTTCAAGTCAAACGGCGCCCGCGACCGCTCGATGGCCGCGTTCTCGATGTCGAGAAACGCCTCGAATTTCGACTGCGAATCTCCAAGCGAGTCGGACAGCACCTTCGAGTAGGCATAGTTGCCCTGCACGAACAGCCCCGACTTAACCTGCCGCCGCACATCGAACTGAAACGCGTTGTAGGTCGAGTTCGAGTAGTTCGTCATCATGCTCGCGATGAGCGAGTACGGATTGTTGAAGAAGTTGACATTCCCGTTGAGCCGGTTGGTCGTGTAAATGTTGCCCAGCTCCCCTACCGCGTTTTGGCGGATCAGGTTGACTATGGTTGCATTGCCGAGGTTGCCGCCGCTTGGCAACTGATCAAAGAAGGGCAGCCGCTGGCTCCCGGGAATCGACGCATTGAAACGCGGGTCAAACCGCCCGGTGGCGGCCTGCGACAAATCTCCGTTGCGCGCCGCCCGCTTAAAGTCGTCGAGGAATCCGTTCGGCTTGATCACCACCTGGTTGTAGTCGAAATCGCGGAACAGTTGCGTGCCGTGATTGCCCACATACCGGGCTTCCACGATGAAGCCCTTCACCTCTCGCTGGATGCCGATGTTCCACATCTGCACGTAGGGAGTGATCAGATTGGGGTCGATGATGCCGTGCCCGTTCAGCGGGTCGGCGAGATTGTTGGCACGGAACGTCCGCGGAATCTGGAAGCTCGGTGTGGGAATCGAGGGCAATGCGCTCGCGCGCGCCGCCAGGCCCTGCGCCGCCGAGGTGGAGCTCATGCCCGCATTGCGGTCAATATTGCCGGTCATCGCCGTGATGGTGTCGTCGTTCACATAACCGAGCGAGTAGCCCATGCGAAGCGAAGTTTTGCCATCGCCGAAGATGTCCCACGCAAGGCCGAGGTTGGGCGCGAAGTTATTCAGGTCACGCTTCGTCCACGGTCGCTTCGCCCCCGCGCCGGCAAATTCCAGCGCCCCGTTCGGGTCCATTACGGCGTCAATCGCCGAACGCCCGTTCAGGATCGGCTGCAATCCCAGCGAGCCCGTCTCATCCACCGGCGCATAGTAGTCCCACCGCACGCCAAAGTTTAGCGTGAGCCGCGGCCGGACCTTCCAGTTGTCCTGGAAATACAGCGCGTGGTTGTCGAACTTGTAGTTGCGCGTGAAGTTCTGGCCAGGGGCATACCCGCTCGTCCGGTCCGTTACATTGAACGTCTGCGTGTAGCTCTGCACGAATCCGGAGAGCGAGGCGAATAGATTGTTGGCCAGCGTCAGATCGGCCGACGAAACGCCCGGCAACTGCGACAGCGTGATCGACGGATTCCGCGTCCCCACGCCGATGTTGTAGGTCGGAATCACGCCGTCGTCGTTATACCGGTTAATGCGTACGCCCTGGTACTGGTAGCCGAACTGAAACTGGTGCCGCCCGGTCACATAACTCGCGTTGTCCTGCATCTGGTAAGTGTCCGTGAACCGCCCCTGCGGCTGAAACGTGTTTACCGGATTGGCGAACACAAAGTTCGTAACGATCGCACTGCCGAACTCCTCGGTCGTCAGGAACTGCGTCGGCGAGAAGAAAAATCCGCCCCGCAACTCGTTCGTCAACCGGGCCGTCGGCGTACTGCGCCATTTCACGGAGACCAGCGGACGGTTCGTGTCCGTAT
Source organism: Acidobacteriota bacterium (assembly GCA_017304135.1). Lineage (GTDB taxonomy): Bacteria > Acidobacteriota > Terriglobia > Bryobacterales > Bryobacteraceae > JAFLBB01. Next base: position 14,281 of record JAFLBB010000104.1, read on the forward strand.
AGACTTTCGGAATCACCGAGTAGTCGTTGCCCTGGTCGTTGCGGTCTACCCGCTCCTGGTTCCAGGAGAACGTGCCGGCGATCGTGTTCCTTGGCGAATGCAGGTAATCCACCTTGGCCAGCAGGTTGTCGCGCGTCGTGTTGTTGCGCGCCAAGAAGCGGTAACCCGCCGTGTTCCGCACCAGATTCTCGCGCGAGTCGCCTGTATTGAAGTTGTTGATGTTTTCCGGCCCTGGCACCTTGCCGAGAATCGTTGCCACCGCGGGGTCAATCGAAGTCCCCATCAGTTGCAGCAGGTTCACCCTCTGCACCGCCCCGCCCGCGCCTGCATACGTGAATACTCCCCGTCGTGCGTCTGCCGTGAGAATTGCACGGTTATTCGCCGTCTGCTGGTTCAGCCGGAAGCTCTCCCAGTTAGAATAGAAGAGCAACTTGTCTTTTTTTATCGGCCCTCCGAACGATGCGCCAAACTGGTTCTGGTTCAGAAACGCATTCGGCAGCCCCGCCTGGTTGTTGAACCAGGTGTTGGCCGACAGTGAGCTGTTCCGGTTGAACCAATACACGGCCCCATGATATTGGTTCGTTCCCGAGGGGCTGGTGAACACCACCTGCGCCGCTCCTCCGCCTTGCGCCGCCGAGGCGTTTGAGGTCACCACCGTCACTTCGGCCACCTGATCCTGGAACAGCCGTGTCGGCTGAAAATCCAGCGCATTCGTGCGGATGAAGTTGTCCTGCACCGAAATGCCGTCATAGGTCGAAGTGGCAAACGAGGTGCGCAGCCCGTTGATCACCGTCGCCGCGCGCCCGTTGGCGAGCACTCCGGCCTGCGTCGTGATAATACTCAGCGCGCTCCGGTTCAGAATCGGCAGCCGCCGGATCTGCTCCGTCGTCACCGTGTTCGAGACTTCGGCATTCGTCGTCTGCACCGCCTGCAGCGTGCTGGTCACCTCCACCGACTCGGTCACCGCGCCAATCTCCATCTTGATCGGGGGCAGACTGCTCTCCCGGCCGGGATTGAGTTTGAGATCCCGGACCGTCTGCTTCTGAAATCCCGTGGAAATCACCGTCAGATCCACGCTCACCGGCCGTAGCCCAATGAAAGAGAACAACCCGTTCTCGGTCGTCGAAGTCGTCGCCATGACACCCGTGCCGCCCGGCAGCCGCAGTTCAACCGTTGCGCCAGGAATGGCCGAACCGGTCTGGTCCGTGACGCTGCCCGTGAGCCGGGCCGTGTCTTGGGCAAAAAGCAGTGCGCCCGCAAACAGGCACAGCGTGAGGCGAAGTGATGCGGTCATAAGTCCCTTTCCCGTGAAGCTATTTCGTTAGGGTAGGGCTTCTTGTGAGCAACTGCAATACCAAGCACCCAAAGTACTTACGTGGAATCAGCACCACGAGCGAGTGGGCGCAATTAGTCGCGCTCCCTTACAGGCCCCCGCGAACCCTGTAAACCGTTTCGCCCGCCCCCGAAACTCATCCTTGCTTCCACCCGCCACAGCGAATGTCACCGCCCGACACCCCCTCCGCACAGGTTCAGCCCTCCCTCCTCACAAGGCAGTCCCATTCGCGTAATAATTATAAGCGCAATATATACAATGAGTTAAATCGAGGTAAGGAGCACTTCTCGCAGCCTGCCTGCTACCGTGAGTGTGCAGGATTAAGCGGTGGAACTTGACAGTGCTCCACTCAAGCTAAATAATAGGAACAGGCTAAATCGGAACGCCGAAACTGCCGATCATGCAGTAGGCGGCAGTCGGCCCGTGCCGGTGCCAACAGATTTGGGGACGGTTCATCCGTCGGAGCCCGCCGAAGCGGGACTCCTGCCAGGGAGGTTATCGCAAGTCATGAGCAAGATCATTGGGATCGACTTAGGAACGACCAACAGCGTGGTCGCCGTGATGGAAGGCGGCCAGCCTGTCGTCATTCCCAACCAGGAGGGTGGGCGCACGACCCCATCGGTGGTCGGATTCGCCAAATCCGGCGAGCGCCTGGTGGGTCAGGTGGCCAAACGCCAGGCCGTCACCAACCCGGAAAACACCATCTATTCGATCAAGCGGTTCATGGGCCGCCGCTATGACGAGGTCAACCAGGAAACCAAGCTCGTCCCCTACAAGATCGTTTCCGGCGACCACGGCGACGCCCGCATCGACGTCAGCGGCAATAAGCAGTCGCCGCCGGAAATCTCGGCCATGGTCCTCACCAAGCTCAAGGAGGCCGCCGAGGCCTACCTCGGCGAGAAGGTCACCAAGGCCGTCATCACCGTCCCGGCTTACTTCAACGACGCCCAGCGCCAGGCCACCAAGGACGCCGGCAAGATCGCTGGCCTTGAGGTGATGCGCATCATTAATGAGCCCACCGCGGCCGCGCTTGCCTATGGCCTCGACAAGAAGAAGGATCAGGTCATCGCCGTGTTCGACTTCGGCGGTGGCACCTTCGACATCTCGATCCTGGAGGTTGGCGACGGCGTGGTCGAGGTGAAGTCGACCAACGGCGACACCCATCTCGGCGGCGACAACGTCGACCAGCGCCTCATTGAGTGGATCATCGACGAGTTCAAGCGCGAGCAGGGCATCGACCTCTCGCACGACCAGATGGCCCTGCAGCGCCTCAAGGAAGCCTCGGAAAAGGCTAAGATCGAGCTCTCCACGTTGCTCGAAACCGAGATCAACCTCCCCTTCATCACCGCCGACGCCACCGGTCCCAAGCACCTCGTGCTCAAGATCACCCGCGCCAAGTTCGAGCAGATGATCGAGGACATCCTGCAGAAGGCCCTCGGCCCCTCCAAGCAGGCCCTGGCCGATGCCGGGCTGACGCCGCAGCAGATTGACGAAGTGGTGATGGTGGGCGGCTCCACGCGCATCCCGCGTGTCCAGGCCCTGGTGCGCGAACTGTTCGCCAAGGAACCGAACAAGACGGTGAACCCGGACGAGGTGGTGGCCGTCGGCGCCGCCGTGCAGGGCGGCGTGCTGGCCGGGGAGGTCAAGGATGTCCTGCTGCTCGACGTCACCCCGCTCTCGCTCGGCATCGAAACCCTCGGCGGAGTCTTCACCAAGCTCATCGAGCGCAATACGACCATCCCCACCCGCAAGAGCGAGGTCTTCTCCACGGCGGCCGACAACCAGACCTCGGTCGAAATCAAGGTCTACCAGGGCGAGCGCGCCATGGCCCGCGACAACCGCCTCCTCGGCGTCTTCCAGTTGGTCGGCATTCCCCCCGCCCCGCGCGGCGTCCCGCAGGTCGAGGTCACCTTCGATATCGACGCCAACGGCATCCTCAATGTCAGCGCCAAGGACCGCGCCACCAACAACGAGCAGAAGATCACCATCACCTCCAGCTCCGGCCTGAGCAAGGACGAAGTGGACAAGATGGCCCGCGACGCCGAGGCGCACACAGCCGACGATCGCACGCGCAAGGAAGAGATCGAACTGCGCAACCAGGCCGACTCGATGGTCTACAACGTCGAGAAGATGCTGCGCGAACACCGCGACAAGATCGGTGAAGCCGAGGCCAAGAGCGTCGAAGAGGCGGTGGCCGAAACCAAGAAGGCCATCGAGGAGGGCGGCAAGGAGAAGATCCAGGCCGCCATGGACAAGCTCACCACCGGCTCGCATAAACTCGCCGAGGCGATGTACAAGGCTGCCGCTCCGCCCACCGGCGACGCGGCGGGCGCCGGC
>JAFLBB010000105.1 GCA_017304135.1 Acidobacteriota bacterium
GCAGCGCCCGCCTCCGCTTCGCCTGCCGGCTTCGAGTATGCTCTGCTAATGTCCTGCCGGTCGAGCGATTTTCAGCGAACGGCCAACTGTGTCTTAACTGTTTGTCTCAGCTCAGGGGGCAAGGGCAGAGGCGTTCGTCGCCACTGAGTAGTCTGCGCCAACCGATCCCATGTGTGGGGTGGCCAGGGTGGTCAGCGACAGCACACCAATCTCGGGCACGTCCAAAGCCGCGAGCCGGGCCAGAAATTCGCGCGCGTCGAGGCCGCCCTTGCTATGCGCTACGAGGTGGACCCAGTTGGCTCCAAACTCACGAGCAATCGCTGGCACAATGCCCAGCAATTGTTCGCTGTTCCTACTGATTGTGGCGGAAGCTGGCTCGAAGTGAACGTCGGAACTGACCGGCACGCCGCGATCGGCAAGGGTTTGGAAAAAGTTGAAAGCGTGGAAGAACCAGTAGTTGGAGTTGTTCCCATGAATGAGAAGCACCGGGGCCATTGCGTCGAACTCCAACCGCATCGGCCACACCTGCACCTCTCTCACTTCAAGGCCGCACATGATCTGCCCGTCCGCGGATTCATCATATACGTTCTGGCTGGGGAGCAAGGTAATCGTATTCTCTCCGTACCGGTCCTCGGAAAGGGGCTGACCCGGTATCCTGCGTGCAAACCTAAGATACTCGATCGGAACTTCAAACCTGTTCTCGATAGTGGCAAACGTCGTTCCCGGCCCAGCCACGCTGGTCGTTGTGCCGGAAACGAGATGTCCATTGACCATAACCTTGTCCTGTATCGAGCGCCATGTCCACAACGAAGTTCCGTAGTTCCGATCCGTCACGTCGAAAACGAGGACCGCTTTGGCCGAAACGATCCCGTTGGTAATCGCGGCGGACGGGTTGACCAGAATGCCGCTCGGGTTGACCGCGCTTTGGCTCCCCACCACCCGGGCGATCTTGAACTTCCATTCAACCGCTGTGTTCTTGTGATAGCAATCCGAATCGAAGCCATCTGGTTGCTGTAGTTCAAAATCGTACACTGTCTCAATTGCCAACAGTGGGTTGAAAACAAACAGGAAAAAGAAGGACTAAACTGCTAACTATACGTTCCCGCATAGGAAAACTCCTGATCTGAGTATGAAATCGTATACCAGAGCTATTCAATCGCGACACCAACATGCAATGGGGGAGAAGTCCAGTGAAATAGGGTAAAATAGCGGGGAAATCATGCAACTGTCATGGAAATGACTGTTGGCATTTCTTTACTTTAAACTGCCCAAACCCCGCAGCCGCCCCCCACCTGCTAAAACAGTAAGCATGGACATCCGTTTCGAGCGCACTCCGCTCGCCCAAGCCGAAGCCGGCGCGCTCATCCTGCTCGCCTTCGAAGACGCCGCCCCCGTCACCGGCGCCGCCTGTGACGCCGCCCTCGCCCAGCTCTACTCATCCGGCGAGTACAAAGGCAAGCCGCTCGACCTCGTCCTTCTCCACGCCCCCGCCGGCCTCGCCGCCCAGCGCCTCATCCTCGCCGGCTGCGGCAAGCTCGACGACTGCAAACCCGCCACCGTCCGCAAAGCCGCCGGCGCCGCTCTTCGCCTCGCCAAGGGCAAAACCAAGTCCGTCGCCATCGCCCTCACCGGCGCCCAGCAAACGCCCGACCTCATCGCCGCCGCCACCTCCGGCGCCATCCTCGCCGAGTTCGAACCCGAGCATCACAAGACCAACGGCGACAAGGCCGACAAGCGCATCGACTCCTGCCTCATCGCCGTCCCCGCCGCCACGCCCGGCCTTGAAACCGCTTTCCACCACGCCCGCGTCATCGCCGAAAGCCAGAACTTCACACGCGAGCTCGTCAACGAACCCGGCAACCTTCTGCCGCCCCTCGAACTCGCTGCCCGCGCCCAAGCCATGGCCGCCGAAGTGGGACTCAATTGCGAAATCCTTGACCGCGACCGCATGGCCCAACTCGGCATGGGCTCGCTCCTCGGCGTCGCCCAAGGCTCGGCCTTCCCGCCCGCGCTCATCATCCTCCGCTACACGCCGGAAACCGCCTCCACCACCGATCACTTCGCCATCGTTGGCAAAGGCGTCACCTTCGATACCGGCGGCGTCTCCATCAAACCCTCTGATGGCATGGAGAAGATGAAGTACGACATGGCCGGCGGCGCGGCCGCCATCGGCGCCATGCGCGCCATCGCGCAATTGAAGCCGCGCGTTCCGGTCACCGCGCTCATCCCCGCTGTGGAGAACCATGTGGGCGGACGCGCCCAGCGCCCCGGTGACATCGTGAAGTCGCTCAACGGCAAAACCATCGAGGTCCTGAACACCGACGCCGAAGGCCGCCTCATCCTGATCGACGCCATCACCTACGCCCAGCGCCACCTCGGCGTCACTCACATGATCGACGCCGCCACGCTTACCGGCTCCATCGTCGTCGCCCTCGGCCACGTTCACGTCGGTGCGTTTTCGAATAACGATGAGTGGTACGAACGCGTCCGCGCCGCCTCGCAATCGGCCGCCGAATCCCTTTGGCGCATGCCGCTCGACGACGACTATAAGAAGCAGCTCGAATCCCCCTTCGCCGACTTACAAAACATTGGCACGCGCTGGGGCGGTTCCATCACCGCCGCTTACTTCCTTAAAGAATTCGCCGACCCCACCCCGTGGGTCCACCTCGATATCGCCGGCACGGCCTGGCTCGACGACGGCAAACCCTGGATGGCCAAAGGGCCCACCGGCATCTGCGTCCGAACCTTCGTTGAGATCGCCATGTCCTGGCGGTAGCGCCCCGCCGCGCACGGTGCCCCACTTACGGCAGCGGCACCACCGGCAACACAATATGCGACGCCTTCGCCGCGCTGTGGTGAATCGTCTGCTGCGCCACCCGCGGCGTGCCCGCCGTAGCCAGCGGTTCGCCTGTATTCAAGTTCCGGTCAAACTGCGGGAAGTTACTCGACGTGATATCCACCCGGATCCGGTGCCCCGGCTGGAACACCACCGCCGTGCCTACCATGTCCACCGTGAACTCATACACCTGGTTCGGCGTCAGCCGCGCCGGCTTGTCCAACCCGTTCCGGAAGCGCGCCCGTAACATCCCCTCGGCCATCGGATAGGCCTTGCCATCGGGATACACATCGATCAGCTTCACCATCCAATCGGTATCGGCCCCATCGGTCGCGGCGTGCAGCATCATCTTCACCGGACCGGCAATCGCCAGCGGCCCAGCCAGCGGCTCGCCCACAAACCGCGCAATGTCCTTGCGGGCATCCAGCGGGCCCTGATCCACCGGACCAGCCGCCGTCGGCGTCCCGCAGCAATTGTTGCCTCCCGTCGTCGGCACGGGATCGTTCGGATCATAGGTGTAAGTCGTCGTCCCCTCGCCGCGCTCGCGCGATAACTTCCCGCCCGCGTTCAGGTAAAGCGGCGTCGCCACCGCGCCCGGCACCGGCCACGCCTCGTGACTCTTCCACTTGTTGGCCCCCATGTAGAAGATCTCCACCGGCAACGTCTGCGCCAGCCCTCTATCCTCGCCCTTCACATACTGATCGAAGAATCGCATCTCATACTCGTGTAACTTCCGGTCCGCCTCCGGACCAAAATCCAACTGCCCGAACTTACGCGATGGTCCATGCCCCCACGGCCCAATCACCATCCGCGAATGCTTCCGCGCCTCCGGCCCACCCTTGGTCCGCGCCCCCACAAAGCCATTGATCGTGCCAGCCAGGAAAATGTCGAACCAGCCGCCCTGCGTGTGAACCGGCACCTGCGCCTTGTCAAAGCGCTCCTCGTCGGAGATCGCCTTCCAATACGCGTCGTAGGCTTCATGCGCCAGCCAGTCGCGATAGTGCTTCACCGCATAGTGCGCCGACTCCTGATCGCCCGTCCCTAGCGGCACATGCCGCAAGATCTTCTCATAGCGCAGTTCCTCGGCCGCCGCCGGACCCGTATGCCACCACTGCGGCAGCATGATGCGATTCGGCATGCGCACCACGCCCCAGCCATAGTTGAAGCTCAAGCGGAACGCCCCGCCATGCGTCAGCCAGTTCGCATAGATGTTCGTGCTCGCCACCGCGGGAAACGCCGCCACCAGGTGCGGCGGCTGTTGCGTCAGGGCCGCCCATTGCACATGCCCCAGATACGACCCGCCCTGCGTCCCCACGCGCCCGTTTGACCACGCCTGCTTCGCCGCCCACTCAATCGTGTCGTAGCCATCCTTGGCTTCGTTGCGAAACGGGTCCCACTCGCCGCCGCTCTCATAGCGTCCGCGCACATCCTGCGCCACCACGGCATAACCGGCCTTGGCGAAGCGCACCAGGTTTTCGTGAATCCCATCGCGCTGCACGCCATACGGCGTCCGCACCACCAGCGACGGATACTTCCCTTCGGCCGCCGGCCGGTACACATCGGCATACAGCACCACGCCATCGCGCATCTTCACCGCCTGGAAGCGGTCAATGCGGATCTCAGCGGCCTGCGCCAGCAGCGCCGCGCTCAGTAGAAAAACAAGCCTCATGGAGCGCTATCGTATCAATTCGCTCTAACCACCCCGCCCTCACCACCCCACCCGCACCAACGACACCCCCTGTCTCGGCAGCGCAAACCCCAACTCCACTGCACCGGCCTTCGCCGTCATCCACACCGGCGAGCCCAGCATTGCCAACTGCCCCGCCGCCTCGAGCGCCGCATACTGCTCCTTCGTCGGCTGTTGTGGCGAACCCATCTTCTTCCACGCCGCATACGCATTCGAGTGCCCTTCATCAATGCGGTAATGCGTCACCAACACCCGCCGCGCCTCCGCCGACAACCCGCCCACTGCAAGAGTCACCTCCGCCGCCGGCGCCGCCACATCGTCATCGTGGTAGTTCCACGCCATCACATTCAACACGCGCTCCCCACGCGTCGCCACCGCCCCCACGTCCGCGCTCCCCTTCACGCCCCCGGCCACCATCTCCTCCACCCCGCGCGCCCCGCTCGACACGGCCTTCACCCGCTCGCCCCCCATCAGCCCCATCATGCGGAACACGTTCAACACCGGCTTATCGATGCCATTCGTCGCCAGGTCACGGAAGCCGTCAAAGTACGGCTGATCCTCAAACTCAAACGCCCACGTCACCGCCCCCGCCAGGTTCACGCCATGCTTGGCCGCCAGCTCCGGCTTCCGCGCAAACGTCGCCGCCGTATAACTCGAATACATCGTCCCGTTGCGGTACGCATTCTGCGGATTGAACCGCACCGAACACGCCGCGCACCCCTCCGGATCCGATTCGCCAATAATAATCGGCTTCCCCTTCAACTCCGGAAACGACGCCACAATCGCAAACCCGCGATCAATGTCCCGCAATTGATACTCGCTCCCCATCTGCACATGCCCGTCCACCACCTTCGGCCGCCCCTTGGCATGAAACGTGATGTAGTCAAACGGCGCGCCCACTGCCCCCGTTGCGTAATTCTTCCCGCGCACCACATGTTCCAAAAAATCGCGCAGGAACTTACCCGCTTTCTCGCCAGCAGGACCCGTACTCGTCGGCCCCCCCACGCGAATCGCCGGCAGCACGCGCTTGATCGCATCCGCCGTGTAGTCGTACAGCTTGTGATACTCCTCCGGCGTCCCTTGCCAGTACGCAATATCCGGCTCGTTCCACACCTCCCAATACCAACCCGCCACCTCCTCACGCCCATACCGTGCAATCGAGTGTTTCACCCACTCACTTACCAGCGCCGCCCACTTCACATAATCCTTCGGCGGCTGCGCCCACCCCGTATAGATGTTGCGATAGGGCTGCGACGGGTCCCAAAAGTGCCGGTACGGCTGCGGCTTCACTGACAGCGCCTCCGGCATGAACCCGACCTCGATCACCGGCTTCATCCCCCGCTCCACATAGGTGTCCACAATGCGGTCCACAATCGCCCAGTCATACACCGCCCGCCCCGCCGCGTCTTCCGTATACGCATTCGTCGATCCCCACTTCAGCGCCGCCACCCCATCGCCGCTCGACAGCATGTTGTGCGCCCGCACATGCACCACCACGGGACTCAGCGCCGCCAGCTCGCTCAACAGCTTCCGCCCGTCTTTCATGTACGTGTAATTCGGCTCGTCATAGCCGAAGAACGAGTAAATCGGACGAATGGCTCCTAAACGCGCCGCCGCATCCACCCGCACCGCCACCCGCTCCTGCGCCCACGCCAATCCACAACACGCCGTCGCACACACCGCTGCCAGCAACAAGAGGTTCCGCATGTCGCTCCACAGCATATCCGGTCGACACCTCGCGCGTGGTCCCGCCTCTCCCTGCACCTCACCGAAGTGCTCATCCAGCCGCTCCGTCCTGTCGGGAAGGCCTGCCTACCGCACAAGGCACTGCCCAGAAGCTGCATGGAAGACCATCTGCTGCACCGTGATCCCCATGCGTACGCCCGGATCGTCCAGATAACCGAGACAATCCAACGGATCGTTCGGAACCCGGGATGCGACCAGTTCCGAGATTCGGCCGTAGCGTCGGCAAGCCGTCGCCTGCAACTCCGATTCACGCCCGCGCAGCCCCGTTGCCATCTTCCTGTAGTCATTGGTCACGAAGATGCGGCCGCTCTCCGCAAAGCGCACCTCGGCGCGCGTTGGGGTTCTCTCGATTACGGCCATCTCTCCCGCGCGAACGCCTGTCAGCAGCAACAGCGAGTCGGAGGCCAAAGGCATTGAGCGAAGCGTTCGAAACGCAGTTTCGAAGTCCTCCGCTTCTTCGAGTAGCTGTCGCAATGCGAACACGACCGGTGTTGCCATCCGCAGAGGTTCGTCGCTGATCACCGCGTTGAGCGTAACGGCGAAGCGTTTCGGGGCAACGGCGGAAAACACGCCCATGAACCCAGGCCAGCCGATAGACACGAATCCGCCGGCCCTTCCCCCAACAAACTCGGTCTGCAACGTATGTTCATGAAGGGCGTTGTTCTCGCTCCACCAGTCGAGGTTTCTTGCGTGAAGCGGCCCCGCGGGTGTGTCCACGGCAAACGCGGTGCACCCAACCAGCACAGCCTTGAGTGCATCGTAATAGAGGTTCCCCGTGACCACGGCCTCGATGGAAACTCCGGCCCTCAAGGCGATCCCCTCCATCTCGGCCCAATAGTCTGTCCTCACAACTGGGCGTGACAATCCAACCACAAAATCCGGCGCCAAGCCAAGATCGCGCTGATATACCGCAAAAAGGCTCCGTGCCGCCTCGTATTGTTCCGCAGTGAAATCCCAACGGCTGTCCGCTGAAGTCCTAAGATCCACCAGCATGTCCCAAGGCTAACACCCGCCCTGCAACAGCCTGCGGGCCGTGCGATGTCGCACTTTGCCGCGGCGCCATCATCCTCTTCAGCGACGCCCACACCTCGCGTCCCTATCGTCGGAATTCGTCTTCCCATTCCGCCCCAGGGCCTATCCGCCTCACCCAGGCTGCGCCGCCTCCCTTCCGGTCCATTTCTCGTAACGAAACGAAAACATGATATCCTTTCGTTGATGGATTTCTAACGAAAGGATCGACGCATCATGGCCAAGCGGGAAAATCCCAGGCTGGGACGCCACATCATCAAGAACCACGCCTCGGAGTCCTTCCGCGCGTTCGTCCCTTCCCCGCTTCCTCCCAATCCGCCCATTCGCATCGATTCCCTCCAAATCCCCCTCGAACAGGCCAACCAGGCAATAGGCCGCCTTGACGGTCTTGCCTCTCTGCTACCCGATCCCTCTCTCTTCATCTACACCTACGTCCGAAAAGAAGCGGTGCTCTCTTCTCAAATCGAAGGCACACAGTCTTCCCTTTCTGACCTCCTACTGTTTGAGAGCGACCAAGCGCCCGGAGTTCCTCTCCATGATGTGCAAGAGGTTTCCAACTACGTCGCCGCCATGTCCCACGGCCTGGCACGCATGCGTGCGGGCTTCCCCCTGTCGCTCCGCCTGATCCGCGAGATCCACGAGATCCTACTCGCCCATGGCCGTGGCAGCGAGAAGCAACCTGGTGAATTCCGACGCAGTCAGAACTGGATTGGAGGCAGCCGTCCCGGAAACGCCGCGTTCGTCCCGCCGCCGCCGGAACTGGTCATGGAATGTATGGGCGCCTTGGAGGTCTTCCTGCATACCGAGCGGCCCGACCTTCCCATCTTGATCAAGGCTGGTCTCGCTCACGTTCAATTTGAGACAATTCACCCCTTCTTAGATGGCAACGGCCGTCTTGGACGCCTCCTCATTACCTTCTTGCTCTGCGCGGCGAAAGCGATCCGCGAGCCCATCCTCTACCTCAGTCTCTACTTCAAAACCCACCGCACGGCCTACTACGACCTCCTTGACCGCGTCCGCACCAAGGGCGATTGGGAAGCCTGGCTCCGTTTCTTCCTCACCGGCGTGAGTGAAACCGCCGACCAGGCCGCTTCCGCCGCCCGCCGCATCGTCTCGCTCTTCGACGAACACACGCGCCGGATCGAGACCCTCGGCCGGCCCGCCTCATCCGTCCTGCGGGTCTTCCATCACATGCAGCGCAACCCCATCGTCTCCATCCCGGCAGCAGCCCAAACGCTCGGTCTTTCCGCGCCCACCGTCGCCAAATCGCTCCATCATCTGGTCCTACTCGGCATCACTTGTGAAACCACCGGACGACAGCGTCATCGCCTCTTCGTCTATGACGAGTATTTGAAGATCCTCAGCGATGGCACCGAACCCCTTCGCTGATCCCGCTCCGCCCCTCACCCCGCCATCGCCCGAAACAACGCCTCCGTCTCCGCATCGGCCGGAAACAACGTCTCAATTCGCAACTCATCGGCCGTCACATCCTGCGCCGTACCAAACGTCGCAATCACCGTGAACAGCGACATCCGCACCCCGTCCTTCGCCATCTCCAACGGCAACACCGGCAGCAGCGCCGCGTCTTCGCTCGCCCACAGCGTTCCGGCGTCCTGATACTCCGCCAACTCCGCCAGCACGCGCCGCATATCCTCGCCTCCCACCGCCTCGGCCTCACGCCGCGCCCGGCACCACAACAGCGGCGCCACCGCCGCCCAGTTCGTCACCAGCGGCCTGATCCCCGCCGGATGAAAGAACAGCCGCATCAGGTTCCGCCCGCCGCCCACACGCTCCCACAAGTCCTCGCCCAATAGCGCCGCCAACCGCTCAAACGCCCCATTGGCCAGCCGCACATTCCACGCCCGGTCGAGCGCCAGGGCAGGGAAGGGCTCATGGTTGGCCAGCATCATCCGCACCGCCGCCATCACCTGCCCCATGCGCGGATCATCCAACCCCCGCGCCTGAAACACCGGCGCAAATCCCGCCGCCATCAGCCAGGCATTCCGCTCCCGCAGCGGCACCTCCAACGTCTCGCTCAATTGCAGAATCGTCTGCCGGCTTGGCCTCGCCCGCCCCGACTCGAGAAAACTCACATGCCGCTGCGACACCCCGCTCTCCAGTGACAACTCCAATTGCGACCACCGCCGCTTCCGCCGCCACGTCCGCAGCAAGCCGGAAAACCCCGCCCCCGCCCGCTCTCCCGCCGCGCTCCCCGTTTGTTGCATACCTGTCCATTCTCCCCACCTCAAGCGCCGCGATTCAATAACCTCCCAGGTAATTGTGCCCAGCACGCGCTGTGCCCCATGCTCGATGCCATGAACACACGCATCGCCGCCCTGCTCGCCGTCATCGCCGCCTTCGCCCTCCTCACCGCCCTCGCCCTCGCCGACGTCGGCTATGTCGGAATCATCACTCCTCATTTCCAATCCTGGGGCGGCGCCCAGGTCTTCATTGACCTCGTCATCCTCGCCCTGCTCGCCTGTATCTGGATCGCCGCCGACGCCCCTCGCCACCGCCTCCCCGCCTGGCCCTTCCTCCTCGTCATCCTCGCCGCCGGCTCCTTCGGCCTCCTCTTCTACTTACTCGCCCGCGAACTCCGCGCCGCCCAAGCTGTTAAAACGCCGGTCGCCGCCACTCCGCACCAGCCATAATCAAGGCCTCACCGGCACTTGTATGCGCCGGGTCCTTCGCCATCGCCGTCAAGTGCGCCGCTGGATCGTCGAGTGCCCCAACCTCTCCGGTTGCCTCTCACAGGGCGAAACCAAAGCGGCTGCCCTCACCAACCCCCGGCGCTCCCTCAGCTACAGTGGAGTCGAGCGATGAGCACACGGACGGTGGGCTCAATCCCTCAGTCGTTGGACGGCCATGGCGTGTACCGTGTCGGCGCCGGCCGCCTCACCCTCGACCTCATCGTAAACGTCTTCCATCGCGGCGCTACGCCGGAGGAAATCGCGCAGGAGTTTCCCAGCCTGTAACTATCCGATATCTACCAGGTCATCGGTTACTATCTGAAGCATGGACCTGAGTTATCCGGCTACTTACACCGGCGCTCCACCGCCGAACAGGAACTCCTCGCCGCCAATGGAGCCGAGTGGTCTCCTCATGGCCCTCGTGACCGCCTTCTGGCCCGCCACGCAAATCCGTGAAGTGGCTCGCTGACGAAACCCTTCGCAACGCCATCCTCCGCGGCCTGCTCCGTCAAGCGCCCGCTCTCGACATCCTGTGCGCCCAGGATCTCCCCGAACTTTCCGGCCACATTGACCTGACCCTCCTCCGCCACGCCACATCCACCGATCGCGTCCTCCTCACCCACGACCTCTCGACCATGGTCTCCGCACGGCGAACCCACCTGCAACATCACAAACGTTGCGCGCCCATCGTCCTCATCCCCGATTCATTCCCTGTCAACCTCGTCATCGACGACCTGCTTCTCCTCGACCGCTGCGCATAGTCCGCCGGCGGGTCCGCCGGCATCCTCTACCTCCCCCTCCGCTAATCCCCGCACCCATTGACACTCCCCCCACCCCTGCGAAACAATGGCCCCCGGCACCCGCTGTAGCCGCTTACATCCCAGCCAGGAGACCCTCTCATGCCCAAGTCGCCATCCCTTTCCCGCCGCGCCTTCACCAAAGCCGCCGCAGCCCTCTCCACCGCCGCCGCCCCGCTTGCCGCCCTCTCCGGCGCTGCCTCCTCCGCCGCCGCCCAATCGGCCCCGCTCCGCGCCCGCATCAAGGTCGACACCGAACGCATCATCGGACAAATTGATCCTTTAATTTATGGCAACTTCATCGAACACCTCGGCCGCTGCATCGACGGCGGCATCTTTGAGGAAGGCCACCCCAACTCCGACTCGAACGGCTTCCGCAAAGACGTCTTCGCCGCAGTCTCGAAACTCAACGTCACCCAACTCCGCTGGCCCGGCGGCAACTTCTCCTCCAACTATCACTGGCGCGACGGCATCGGCCCCCGCGACCAGCGCCCCCGCCGCCTCGAAATGGCCTGGGGCACCACCGAAACCAACCGCTTCGGCACCCACGAATTCCTCCAATACGCCGACATGCTCAAAACCGAGCCCTACATCTGCGTCAACCTCGGCACCGGCTCCTGGACCGACGCCCAGCAATGGGTCGAATACGTCAACTCCTCCGCCGACACCGCCATGACGCGCCTGCGCAAACAGAACGGCCGCGCCGATCCCTGGAAGGTCAAGTTCTGGGGCCTCGGCAATGAAATGGACGGCCCCTGGCAAATGGGCCACCGCTCCGCCGACGACTACGGTAAGTTCGCCCTCGAAGCCGCCAAGCTCATGCGTTGGACCGACCCCTCCATCAAACTCATCGCCGCCGGCTCCTCCCACTTCTCGCAAGGCATCGATTGGGTCGGCTGGAATCGCACCGTCCTCGAACACCTCAAAAACCACATCGATTACCTCGCTATTCACTTGTACGTCGGCAACCGCGACAACGACTACTACGAATTCCTCGCCTCCTCACGTGACCTCGATAACCGCACCAAGACCGTCGAAGGCGTCATCGACGCCGCTCTCTCCTCCACGCCCAACCCGCGCAAAATCCACATCGCCTGGGATGAGTACAACGTCTGGTACCGCGCTCGCGGCGAAAAGGAACGCGGCCGCCGCATCCTCGAAGAGATCTACAACCTCGAAGACGCCCTCGTCATCGCCACCTTCCTCAACTCCTTCATCAACCACGCCCACATCGTCAAGATGGCCAACATGGCCCAGCTCGTCAACGTCATCGCCCCCGTCTTCAGCAACGAGCGCGAAGTCTTCCTGCAAACCATCTTCTACCCGCTCCAGTTAATCGCCAATAACAGCCGCGGCACGGCGCTCTCGCTCTTCACTGACTGCCCCACTTACACCAGCAAACGCCTCGGCCCCGTCCCCTATCTCGATTCCTCCGCCGCCCTCGACAACGGCGCCCTCGTCGTCAACATCGTCAACCGCCACCGCGACCAGCCCATCGAAACCACCATCGAGCTGCAGGACAAGCGCTTCAACGGCCCCGTCGAAATCTCCGAAGTGAACGGCCCCGACATCAAATCGGAAAACACATTCGGAAAAACGCTGGTGAAGACCACTACCCGCACCGCCATCGCCGAGGCCAACCGCCTGCGGCTGACCCTCCCCCCACACTCCTTCACGATGGTCAAGGTACGCACCGCATGAGCATGGTCAATCGCCGCGGCTTCCTCGCCTCCGCCCTCGCCGCCGGAGCCTCGCCCCTCGCAGCCGCCCCCGCCCCGCGCCCCAACATCCTCCTCATCCTCGCCGACGACCTCGGCTGGAGCGACCTCGGCTGCTACGGCTCGGAAATCCGCACCCCCAACCTCGACAAACTCGCCCAGGGCGGCGTCCGCTTCACACAGTTCTATAACTCCGCCCGCTGCTGCCCCTCGCGCGCCTCCATCATGACCGGGCTCTACCCGCACCAGGCCGGCATGGGTAACATGACCAACGCCCGCCCGCGCACCGATTTCCCCGGTTACGCCGGCCAGCTCAACTCCCGCAACACCACCATCCCCGAAGTCCTCAAACAGGCCGGTTACTCCACCTGGATGACCGGTAAGTGGCACCTCGGCCCCCCCGGCCCCGTCGGCCGCGGCTTTGACGACTACTACGGCATGGTCCACGGCTTCGATAGCTTCTGGGACGAATCTAAATACACACGCCTCCCCGCCGGCCGTCCCCACCACACATACTCGCCCGGTAAGTTCTACGCCACCGAAGCCATCACCGATCATACTCTCGACTTTCTCGCCGCCTCCCGCAAACAGGACAAGCCGTTCTTCTTCTACCTCGCCTACAACGCCCCCCACTTCCCCCTCCACGCCCCCAAGGAAGTGATCGATGAGTACATGCCCATCTACGAAAAAGGATGGGACCACATTCGCCAGCAACGGTACGAGCGCATGCGCTCCATGGGACTCATCACCAAGGACACCCCGCTCACCCCGCTCAGCGAAATCCCCCCCAATCGCTTCAATACGCAAACCGGCTGGGCCGGCAAAGTCAATCCGCCCTGGGATTCGCTCCCCGCCGACCGCCGCACCGACCTCGCCCGCCGCATGGCCACCTTCGCCGCCATGGTCGACGTCATGGACCGTAACATCGGCCGCGTCCTCGACGACCTTCGCACTCACAACCAACTCGACAACACCCTCATCTTCTTCACCTCCGACAATGGCGCCTGCGCCGAATGGGACCCCTACGGCTTCGACGTTTCCAGCGGCCCCACCAACAAACTCCACCGCGGCCCTGAACTCGATCAAATGGGCCAGCCCGGCACGTACCATAGTTACGGCTCAGCCTGGGCCAACACCTGTAACACCCCCTGGCGACTCTACAAACACTACAACCACGAAGGCGGCATCACTTCGCCTCTTATCGCCCACTGGCCCAACGGCATCAAACGCCGCAACGCCATCGATCACACTCCCGGCCACATCATCGACTTCATGCCCACCTGCGTCGACCTCGCCGGCGCGTCCTATCCCGCCGCCATGCCCGCTATGGAAGGCACCTCGCTCGTCCCCGCCCTCCAAGGCAAACGCCTCCGCCGCGACACGCTCTATTGGGAACACGAAGGCAACCGCGCCATCCGCATCGGGAAGTGGAAAGCCGTTGCCCTCCTCCCCACCGGAGCCTGGGAACTCTACGACCTCAACGCCGACCGCGCCGAGATGCACAACCTCGCCGCCCGCCACCCCGCCCGCGTCAAGAGCATGGTGAAGCAATGGGAGCAATGGGCCCGCCGCACCCAAGCCATCCCTTGGATGTGGACCCCGCAATATCAACCCAGCGAGTAAGTGCGCACACCAGGGCGCGTCGCGCCACCCCGCATCGCGCACCCGCGCCGGCTCTTACTCCCCGCTGTCCCGGCGCCCCGGTTCGTTCAGTTCTTGGGCGGCTTGACGAATCCCGTATGCAGCGGCTCAATCAGCCGTGCAAACTCCAGCAGGCGCCGCTCTGAACGCAACGGCCCCACCACCTGCAAGGCAATCGGAAGCCCGTCCCGATTGAGCCCCATCGGAATCGTCAACGCCGGGTGGCCGGTCACGTTAAAGCACAGGGGATAGTAGAAATAGTCAAAGTAGTTGATCTTGTGGCCGTCCAGCTTGATCGCCTCATGGTCCGGATTATGAGCAATCGCTGGCCCTGGTGTCACTGGCATAATCAGCACGTCGTACTTTTTAAAAAAGGTCTCCAGCCGGTCGGCTAATTCCTGTCGGCGGCGCAGTAACTGATCATACTCTGCCGGATCCAGATCGCCCAACCTCGCCAACGCCTCGCCAAACTGAAATCGATGGCTGTCAGCCTTCTTGAATTCGCGGATCATAAACTGGCGAATCAACCACGGCACATTCTCAAACATCAGGTAGGCCCCCAGCATCCGGTGCATCAACATCATCTCCTCAAACCCCGCCGGCTGGTCCTGGTGCACGGCCACCTTCTTGGCTTTCAGCGCGGCCGCCAACGACGCCAGTTGCTCTTTGACGTCCTGCCCGACAAACATCCTGTCGTTACGGAACCTCCACTCGTCAAAATAAGCGACGGAATAATCGGCGAGTGTCGTCTTCGGCTCCAGCATCTGCCGCTTCCGGTCCGGCCACTTACTGATGACCGCGTTCCATGCCAGTTCAACGTCGTCCACCGATCGTCCCAGCGGACCCGCCACCATCATCCTCCTGTACTTCGGATTGCCCGGTTCGCCGGGAAACTCACGAGCGCCGCTGCCAATCGTTCCCTCGGTCGTCTTCAATCCGTAGATGCCGTTGAACGCCGCCGGTACCCGGATGCTGCCCCCCATGTCACCGCCCAGCGCGATCGGCGCCATGCCCGCCGCCACCGACGCCGCGCCGCCCCCCGTACTTCCTCCAGGTGTCCGCCGCACGTCGTAGGGATTGTTCCCCGTGGGATAGATATCGCCGATCGCCTGATAGTCAGCCAGCATGTTCGGCACGTTGGTCGTCCCCAGAATAATTGCCCCCTGCTCCAGCAGCGCCTCCACGGCATCCCCATTGCGCGGCGCCGTGAACCCTTGGAACATCTCCGCGTTCATCGTGTTCGGCTTGCCCTTCACCCAGAACTCTTCCTTCACGCTCACCGGCACGCCATGCAGCAAGCCAACAGTTTCACCGCGTGCAACGCGCGCATCGGCGGCCAGCGCCGCCGCCATGGCCTCCTCTTCGAAGAGCCACACGTAGGCGTTCGTTTTGAAATTGTTGTTCTTGATGGCGTTGATGTGTGCCCGGACGATCTCTTGTGACGTAGCTTGCTTGTTCCGGATCTTCGCGGCAAGTTCCACCGCCGACGCATAGAGGAACCTCTCCTCCACGGGCAGTTGCACCTTTGGCTGCGTGAACAACTCCGTCTGCAGTGCCGGCCGTTTTCCAATCGGCTTGGGCTTCTGTGAGTACAGATAGCCCGCCACCCCGCCTACCAGCACCACCAGCGCGCCAAGCGCCAAGCCAGTCCACTTCAGAATCCGCTTCACCAACTTCGCCATCAGCCCCTCCTTGCGACGTCCAGTCCCTCTTGAACGGAGTCGAATGCGCCATGAATTATACACAAGAGAAATGGCGATATTTTAACCGTTTCTCGTAGTCCTCCCCAGGAACGATCCAATCACGCTGAGTAAGTGTCTCTTCCGCCCTCAGTAAGTGGCGCACTCTCGCGGGCAGCGAGGGGCGAGCGTCAGCCTGGAATCCCTGCCATCGGAACGGGCGCTCCCCCATACCGCGCACGCTCCCGGCCCGGAACCCCCGCCATGCTAGCCTTCTAATCGTCGCTGTCCACGCCGTGTTCAGCCGCGCGGACGGCCCGCGAAGGACCAACAATGCCTCTCACGCCCGCCCCAAGCAGCGCCACCCGCCGCGCCTTCCTCTCACTCACCGCCCTAGCCGCAACCCGCACCACTCGCGGCCAAACGCCGCCACCGCCGCCGAGCCCCACCCTCCCTCACATCGGCATCCTGCTCTCCACCACCTACACCACCGGCACCCTCGAAGCGCGCCTCGACGAAGCCAAAACGCACACCCTCACCTGCATTCAACTCAGCCTCTCCGCCGCCGGGCTCCCTGAAATGCCTGATGCCATCCCCGCCCCACTCCCCGCGCGCATCCACAGCGAAGCCTCCTCCCGCGGCATCACCCTCGGCAGCGTCCAAGGCACCTTCAACATGTGCCATCCCGATCCCGAGCATCGCCGCGCCGGGCTGCGCCGTCTCCGTGTGCTCGCCCAGGCCTTCCCCCGCATGCCCATCCACATCTGCACCGGAACGCGCAACCTTGAAAGCATGTGGCGCCGCCATCCTGACAACACCACCCCGGAAGCTTGGCGCGACATGGCCGCCTGCGTCCGCGAAGCCGCGGATATCGCCCGCCAGTCCAACTCCGTCCTCGCCTTCGAGCCCGAAGTGAACAACATCGTCACCTCCGCCCGCACCGCCCGCCGCCTGCTCGATGAGATCGCCTCGCCTCACCTCAAAGTCACGCTCGACCCCGCCAATCTCTTCCCCTTGGGAACCCTCCCTCGCATGCAGGAGATCCTCGAGGAAGCCTTCTCCCTCGTCGGCAACGACATCGTCCTCGCCCATGCCAAGGACCTTGACCACGACGGCGACGCCGGACACAAAGCCGCCGGCGAAGGCCTCCTCGATTACGACCTCTACGTCCGCCTCCTCCACGCCCATCGCTTCACCGGCCCGCTCCTGCTCCACGGCCTCAGCCGCGCCCAGGTGCCCGCCTGCCTTGCCTTCCTGCGCGCCAAACTGGCCCGCCTGCCCGCCTAATCGTCCCGCCCGCTACCCCACTGCGCTACACTAACCAAAACCTCCGCGTGAACCCGGTCGTTCCCGCGCAAGTCCCCCTTGCACGGCCATGAACACCACCATCATCCGCCAGCGCGTCGCTGACTTCCTCAAAGCCCACCCGCCGTTCGACCAGGTCCGCAACGACGACCTTCTTCAACTCGCCGGCTCCGGCCGCATTGGCTTCCACGAAGGCGGCGAGTTCATCTTCGAACAAGGCCAGCCCCGCTCGCCCTTCATCTGGGTCATCCAGCAGGGCAAGGTTGAGGTCCTCGAAAACACCCCCGCCGGCGAACAACTCCGCGACCTCCTCGGTGAAGGCGACCTCCTCGGCCTCGGCCGCTTCCTTGACTCACCGCAATACGTCCACTCCGCCCGCACCGCCAGCGACGTCATCCTCTACGGCCTCGAAGCCACCGCCTTCCAATCCCTCGTCGAACGCTACCCTCGAGTCAGCCGCTTCCTCGACATCCAGCTCTCCGCCATCAAACGCTACGCCACCAGCGCCTCCTCGCGCACCGCCACCTCCGCCGCACGCGCCGAAGCCGCCGTCGAAACCTGGCTCGACCTCCCTCCGCCCTCATCCGAATTCCTCGCCCGCCGCCTGCGCGACCTCACCCCCCCTGACCTCGACGCCCTCCCCACCGCGCCGCCCAACAGCACCGTCGAACAGCTCTGGCTCCAACTCCTCGCCACCCGCGCCCCCGCCCTCGTCATCACCGAACCCGGCGCGCCCCCCACAGGCCTGCTCACCGCCGC
>JAFLBB010000106.1 GCA_017304135.1 Acidobacteriota bacterium
CACCCGGCCAGCGCCGCACCCCGCGCCCCGCCCAATCTATCGTCTGGATCAGGGAAGTTGGCCCTATTCTATAGACGCACAACAATGAACACCTTCGATGCAGCGTACTCACACACCCGCCAAAACGCGGAGGCAGAGGTTTCGGTTGAGGGGTTGGAGGTTGCCCATGTTCGGCAGTTGATCCGACAGTATGGGGGGACGTCTTACGAGGGCGGACTTTACTGGATTCTCAACGGTGAAGATGCAAGGATGTGGACGATCATGGTGCGACGGTGTTTCCCTGCTGAATCCGCCGGAGTGGAGGCGTTTGGCCGCGACTGGCAAGGCAACGTTTTTGGTTATCGAGGCGGAGGACCTTGCGTAATCTTGTATCAGCCGGGGACGGGAGATGTCTTCGAGGTTTCAGATTCGCTGGATCGGTTCCACAATGAAGAACTCACCGAGCATGCTGAGGAGGCTTTGAGCCTCAGCCTCTGGAATGAATGGCGAAGAAGTTCGCCTGCGCCGGATCGTTCGCAGTGTGTCGCTTACAAGAAGCCACTTTTTTTTTTGGGTGGAGATGTCACAGTTGAGAATCTGTCGATCGCCAACATGGATGTTTATTGGGAAGTGATGTGCCAGTTGCTCCAACAGATCCGGGAGTTGCCGGAGGGGACACCGATCAACCTGGTCAAATTGACTTATCTGGAGTAACTTGGCCGACTGTAATCGCCCCCACCCGGCCAGCGCCGCACCCCGCGCCCCGCCCAATCCATCGTCTGGATCAAGGAAGGCTGAAGCCCCAAACCAGGCCAACACTACCAATGCCGGCCGCGAGTCAAAGTTCACTCTACGGCGTCAGGCATGACCTGTGGCGTGTCATCCAGAAGCAATCCGGACGTGGGTCCTTTGTAAACCCGCCGGCAGGGTTTTTGCGATCGCCCGACTGAGCCTCTGCAGCTACTGGCCCGCGCTCGAGAACGGCCATTCTGTTGAATTCCGGCATATAGGAGGTCTTGGTATAGAATGTAGCGACCACTAGGACCCCTATTCATGCGCCAGCCGCTTGCGACTGCTCTTGTTCTATTCGCGGGGTCCCTCTGCGCCCAAGTGACACCCGGTGCGGCGGTTTACCGGAAGCACTGCTCCGGTTGTCATGAGCTATCCGACAGCCGCATCCCCTCCAGAAACACACTCCGCGAAATGTCGGCGTCGCGGATCCTGCGCTCGCTCGACTTCGGCGCCATGAGTAGGGTGGCCCGCCCCTTGAATCGCCAGGAACGCATCGCCGTCTCCAGCTTCCTCGGCAGGAACACTCCTGATCCTCCCCCGCCTCCCGCCGCATTCTGTCAAGACGCCGCCCCTTCCCTCGACCTGACCGCGAGCGCGTCGTGGAACGGCTGGAGCCCCGGAACCGCAAACGCCCGTTACCAGGATCGAACTCTCCGCGCCTCCGACCTCCCCCGCCTCCGCCTGAAATGGGCTTTCGCCTTCGAGGGCGATGCCACCTCATTCGCCCCGCCTTCCGTTCTCGGCAACTGGCTATTCACAGGCAGCGCTTCAGGCATGGTCTACGCACTCAATGTAGATACGGGCTGCATCCGTTGGACCTATCAGGCGTCCGGCCCCGTTCGCACCGCACTCCTGATCTCCAGTAGCCCCGCCCGCGTCCTGTTCGGCGATCAGACCGGTTGGTTCTACGCGCTCGATGCCCGCAGTGGCAAGGAACTTTGGAAGCGCAAGGTCGAGGATCACGACTCCGCCCGCATCACCGCCTCCCCTGTCGCCAACAACGGCGCTGTCTATGTCGCCGTCGCCAGTTGGGAGGAAACGCGCGCCACGAATCCCGGTTATGTCTGTTGCACATTCCGCGGCAGCGTCTCAGCGCTCCGCATCGCCGATGGTTCTACTATTTGGAAGACCTACACGATTACCGAAACACCGGTGCAGAGAGGCGTCAACAGCGCCAACCAACCGCGCTTCGGCCCCTCCGGCGCCGGCGTCTGGGGCACGCCCACCGTCGATCGTAAGCGCAACCTGCTCTACATCGCCACCGGCGACAACTTCTCCGCGCCCGCCACTGACACCAGTGATGCCGTCATGGCCCTCCGCCTCGATACGGGAAAGCTCGTTTGGCATCAGCAGTTCACCAAGAACGATATCTTCACCTCCGGCTGCTTAGGCGCCAATCGCAACCCCAACTGCCCGGAAGGTCAGGTCGGTCCCGACTTCGATTTCGGCTCATCCGCCATCCTCGTCCCTGTCCGTCCCGGTCGCGAACTCCTCCTCGCCGGTCAGAAATCAGGCATGGTCCACGCGATGGATCCCGACGCCCGCGGCGCTGTCGTTTGGCAGTCGCGCGCCGGCAAGGGCGGCGTTCTCGGAGGCATTCAATGGGGCATGGCCGTCGACGCCTCGCACGTCTATGCCGCCGTCTCCGACGTCGCCTTTACTCCTCCCAAACCCAGCCCCACCGCCATCAGCGCAGATCTGGTCAACAACCAAGGCGGCGGCCTCACCGCCTTCCGCATCTCCGACGGCGCCAAGGTCTGGTTCGCTCCTCCTCAGGCTTGTCCCCCGGACGCCAGCCGCTGCAGCCCCGCCCAATCCGCCGCCCTCACCGCCATCCCCGGCGCCGTCCTGTCCGGTTCACTCGATGGCCATCTGCGGGCCTACTCCACAGCCGATGGCAGCGTGCTCTGGGATCTCAATACGGTGCGCGAATACGACGCGGTCAACGGCAGCAAAGGCCGCGGCGGTTCGCTCGACGGACCCGGCGCTGTCATCGCCAACGGCATGCTGTTCGTCAACTCCGGCTACTCCCGCTTCGGCGGCATGCCCGGAAACGTCTTGTTGGCTTTTTTTCCAGACAACTCCCGCTGAAGGAAGTGAGTTCGAATTATGAAACAGCCAGTCGTGCTTCTGCTCGCGGTGGCCGGCATCGCATTTGCCGCCCCCGTTACGTTCCACAAAGATGTCGAACCCGTCCTGCAGAAACACTGCCAGGGCTGCCACCGCCCGGGCGAAGCCGCGCCCATGTCCTTCCTCACCTATGCTTCCACCCGCCCTTGGGCCAAGGCGATCAAGCAAGCCGTTCTCGCCAAACGCATGCCGCCCTGGTTCGCCGATCCCGATCACGGCAAATTCCAGAACGACCCCACCCTCTCCGACGCCGAGCGCAACGCAATCGCCCAATGGGCCGACTCCGGCAGCATCCAAGGCGACCCCAAATCCGCCCCCCCTCCTCTCACCTTCACAGGGGGTTGGAACATCGGCGTTCCGGAACACGTCATCGAAATGCCCAATGACTTCTCCGTCCCCGCCGCCGGCGTCATCGAATACCAGCACGTCGTGGTTCCCACCGGCCTCACGGAAGACAAATGGGTCCGCGCCGTCGAACTCCGCCCCGGTAACCGCGCTGTCGTCCACCACATCATCGCCTTCGTTCGCCCGCCCGGCTCCAAGTGGTTGCGCGATGTCCAGCCCGGCGTCCCCGTCACCGATCGCGTCCGCTTGCGCAATCTCTCCACAACTGAAATGCCCGAGTTCCTCTTGAGCTACACGCCCGGCCGCCCGCCCGCAGGCCTCGCCAACGGGCAAGCCCGACTCATCCCAGCCGGCTCCGACATCGTCTTCCAACTCCACTACACCACCAACGGCAAGCCCGCCACTGACCGCTCCAAGCTCGGCCTCATCTTCGCCAAGGAGCCCCCTCGCGAGCGTGTCGCCACTCTTCCCATCGCCAACAGCACCTTCGTCATCCCGCCCGGCGATCCCAACCATCGCGTCGACGCTGTCGCCACGGTCGACCAACCCGCTCAACTCCTTCGCCTCATCCCCCACATGCACCTCCGTGGCAAGGCCTTCGAGGTCAGCCACCTGCGTCCCGGCCAGGATCCCCGGGTCCTGCTCCGAGTGCCTAAGTACGATTTCAACTGGCAGAACGCCTACTCTCTCGACAGGCCCATCTCCCTCAACCCCGGCGACAAGATCGCCGTCTCCGGCTGGTTCGACAACTCCCCCAACAACCCCCATAATCCCGACCCCAAAGCCGAAGTCCGCTGGGGTGACCAGAGTTGGGAAGAAATGATGCTCAATTACATCGACATCTCCGTCCAGCCAAAGGAGGAGCCTAAGCGTGTCATCGCCCGCCCAGCCCCGGTGCCGCAAGCGCCGCCCGCCGCCAGTGTTCGCGACCGCTTCATTGGCACCTGGCGCCTTGCGTCCTTCGATTCCACACTGTCCGACGGGACAAAGACCAAGCCCTACGGCGACGCCCCCGAAGGCCGCATTCAATACGAGAAATCCGGCCGCATGTCCGCCATGCTCATGCGCACTGACCGCAAGAACATCTCCGCCGCTTCGCTGGAAGCTGCCCCCCTCGAGGCACTGCGCGATGCCACCACCGGCTTCACGGCCTATTACGGCACCTTCGATATCGACGAATCGAAGAAAATCGTCACTCACCACTTGAAGTTCGCCAACAACCCGAACTGGGTAGGCACCGACCTCGTTCGTTCCTATCAGTTCGAAAACAACACGCTGATTCTCACGGCCACATCGCCCGCGCGCGCCGGCGCAACGCTCCGCCTCGTCTGGGAGCGCCTCCCGGATTGACGCATCCAGGTCACGCCGCCCACAAAGCGGCCAATCGCGCCGCACGCCCCACGCCACACCCCTCACCAACCTCTCCCACCCACCCCCCCAATGATAAGATCACCCCGTGAGACCCCTATCCTTCCTCTTCATCCTCATCCTCTCCGCCCTGTCACTCCCCGCCGCCGAACCCACTCCCTTCTTCGACGGCAAAACCCTCGCCGGCTTCACCATCTGCAACGGCTACGCCCCCTACCGCGTCATCAACGGTGAAATCGTCGGCACCACCGCCGAAGGCAGCCCCAACTCCTTCCTCTGCACCGAAGCCTCCTACGGCGACTTCGTCCTCGAATACGAAACCAAAACCGACCCCCGCCTCAACTCCGGCGTCCAAGTCCGCGCCCACCGCTACAAGCGCGAAACCCAGGTCATCATCGAAAACAAAGGCAAGAAGAAAAACACCCAGCCCCCCGGCCGCGTCTACGGCTACCAGGTCGAAACCGCCACCGCCGCCAGCGGCTCCTCCGGCAGCATCTACGACGAAGCCCGCCGCGGCTGGGTCGACCACCGCCAAGGCAAAGAGCCCTGCCACTCCGCCTTCAAAGACAACCAGTGGAACCGCTACCGCATCGAAGCGCAGGCTGACCGCATCCGCACCTTCGTCAACGGCGCCCCCTGCGCCGACCTCGTCGATCCCCTCGACCTCGACGGCTTCATCGGCCTCCAGGTCCACTCCTTCAAGGGCGACTCCCCCGCCGAAGTCCGCTGGCGCAATCTCACCATCACCGACAACGGCCGCCACTCGTGGCAACCCCTCGCCCGCAACGCCCGTGCCGCCAACACCACCATCCGCCTCCGCTACAAACTCCCCACCGGCAAAGCCGCCCTCAAATGGGGCACAGCCTCCATCGACCTCGAACCCACCCCCGCCGACTCCACCTTCGATCTCACCGTCTCCGCCCACGACGGCCGCCTCGTCATCCACAACAACAGCGACAAACTGCGCGACGAGATGACCGACCTCGCCGCCTACCAAGGCCGCGTCACCACCCAAGGCCCCGTCCAGATCATCGCTCTCGAAATCCTCAAGAAGGTCCAATGAACCGCCGCCACTTCCTCACCACCTCCGCCGCTGCTGCCGCCTCCCTCGCCCCGCAGGCCCCGGCGCAATCCGCCCGCCCCAACATCGTCTACATCCTCGCCGACGACCTCGGCTACGGCGACCTCCGCTGCTACAACGACTCCTCCGCCGTCCCCACCCCCAACTACGACCGCGTCGCCCGCGAAGGCGTCCGCTTCACCGATTGCCACTCGCCCTCCTCCGTCTGCACCCCCACCCGCTACGGCATCCTCACCGGACGCTACTGCTGGCGCTCCCGCCTCAAATCCGGCGTCCTCCAGGGCTACCACCGCGCGCTCATCGAACCCGGCCGCGCCACCGTCCCCTCCATGCTCAAATCCGCCGGCTACCACACCGCCGGTGTCGGCAAATGGCACCTCGGCTTCGGCTCCACCGAACCCGTCGACTACTCCAAACCCTTCGACATCTCCCCCAACTCCCACGGCTTCGATTACTACTACGGCATCCCCGCTTCGCTCGACTTCGAGCCCTACTGCTACGTCGAAAACAACCGCGCCGTCGATCCGCCCACCGCCTTCACCCCTGGCCTCAACGTCCCCCGCGGTGTCTTCTGGCGTCAGGGCAAGGTCGCCCCGTCCTTCGTGTTCGAAGACGTCCTCCCCACTCTCGCCAAGAAAGCAACCACCTACATCGCCGAACGCGCCCGCGAACCCCAGAGGCCCTTCTTCTTATACCTCCCACTTACTGGCCCACATACTCCCTGGCTCCCCACGCGTAAGTTCGAGGGTAAGTCCGCCGCCGGCATCTACGGCGATTTCGTCGCCATGGTCGACGACGTCATCGGACAGGTCACCGAGGCCCTCCGCCAGCACGGCCTCGAAAACAACACCCTCCTCATCCTCACCAGCGACAACGGCGCACACTGGACCCCCGAAGACCGCGCCCGCTACCCCCACCGCGCCAACGCCTGGTGGCGCGGCCAAAAAGCCGACATCCACGACGCCGGACACCGCATCCCCTTCCTCGCCCGCTGGCCCGGCCGCATCGCCCCCGGCACCGTCTCCGGCCAGCTCACCTGTCTCACTGACTTATTCGCCACCGCCGCCGAAATCAACGGCATCGCCCTCAAGGAAAACGAAGCCGAAGACAGCTTCTCTTTCTTATCCGCCGCCACCGCAGCGCCCGCCAAATCCCCCGCCCGCGCCTCCATCGTCCATCACTCCGCCCAAGGCATGTTCGCCCTCCGACGCAGTGAATGGAAGCTCGCCGAATCCCTCGGCTCCGGCGGCTTCACAGAGCCGCAAAAGGAATCCCCCACCCCCAACGGCCCCACCGGCCAGCTCTACAACTTAATGGCCGACCCCGCCGAGTCCGACAACCTCTTCCTGCGCAATCCAACCAAGGTCGCGGAACTCACCGCTGAGCTCAACGCAATTCGCACCAAAGGCCGCAGCCGCGCCTGAACCGCCACGACGCCGCCGCAGCGGCTGCCCACCCTACTGCTGCTGCGCCTTCATAAACGCAAAGAAGAACACCGCCAGCGCCAGGCTCACCAGCACATTCAGCCCCGCCCGGATCAGAACCTTGATCCCGGTGAAGAAACCGAAGTAGCCCGTCACCAGCGACCACATCACGCTCAGCAGATCGAGCCCCAGCAGGATCGTCCAAACAGCCGTCGCCGCCAGCGCAATCATCGAAGCAGTCTTGAGATTCATCGCTAGAGTATGACCGCCCCACGCCCCTCACGCAACCCTCACTGCAACCCTCACCTCATCAGGGGCCTCCGCAACTCCTCCAACGCCTTCTCCCCCATCGCAAAAAACTCCCGCTCCCGCTCCGCGCTCCCCCACCTCATCTTCGCCTCGCGGTAGCGCTTCAACTCCTTCGCCCAACGTTCCGCAATCTCATACCGCGCCCCATACTCAATCACCAGCCCGCTCGGATACACCGCATTCGTGTGCCCCCAAGCCTCCGGCTCTCCCTCCTCCACCTTCCCTTTCACCCGCGCCGCATACCAACCGCCCCGCTCCCACCTCACGCTCGCCGCCAACCGCTTCGTCACCCCATCCCCCTTCACCGCCGCCACCACCACGCCATTGCGCACAATCTCCAACTTCTCCAGCGGCCGGAAAAACGTCCCCACCGCCTTCGCCTCCGTGCCCTCGACACTCACCTCCACCAGCGGACCATTCGTCACCACCACATCCCCGCTCCGCACCCCTTCCGCCCAAGCCCCAAACACATCCGCCGCCTCCGCTGCGCCCGCCGCCGCCCCCGCCCGCTTCTTCACCAACGCCCGCTCCGGCCCCAACAACGGCAGCCGCCGCGGATACTTCCCTCCCAGCCTCTGCAAGTACACCGGGAAATCGCTCCCCGCCACCCCCGTCACCAGGAACCCCGCGTTCCACAACTCATACCAAGGCTCCATCGTCAACACTCCAAACTGAAACACCTCCGCCAGCCGTACATGCCCCAGCGCCAGGTCCATATAGAAGGTCGACTTCACCGGAATCTCCCGAAAATGCGCATACCCCGTCAGCGCCCCCGCCTTCCGCGCCACATTGAAGAGCAGCGAGTGAAACGGATAGTCCTCCGGCGTGTTCGCCAACTCCTCCCCCGTGCTCATCGGCCTCACCAGCTTCTCCCCGCCCAGCAGCAATACGTGCCCGAACCCCTGGTTCCGCGTCTCCTGCCCGCTCCGGATCACATACCCCCTCCCCCTATATTCGCCGGCCTTCCCAAACGCATACTGCGGCGCCGCGTCGCTCTTCCGGTGCAGCGCCAGGAAGTTCCCCACATTCAAATCCTCCGCATCCAGCCACGCCAGAAACACCGGATTCTCCCGCTCCGTCCGGGTCAAGTGAATGTGGTCATCCGCTGAAATCCACTCCTCCGCCCGCGCCCACTGCTTCAGCGGCAGCGTCACCCGCGCCGTCTCCCCCGCCTTCACCTCGAACGCCACCGTCACCGGCTCATAGAAGAACCCCCGGTACGCTTCCATCGCGTACTTCCCCGGCGGCAAATGAAAATTCGCCCGCCCCTTCAGCAAGAAGTAATGGCTCAGGTCGTTCGCGATCACCTCCAGCACATCCGGGTCCGCCCCCTCCAGCCACAACCGGTCGCGATAATACGTATCGCTCTTCACCGGCAGCAGCGCCTCCACAGGCTGCACGCGGAACGGCTGCCCGTTCTTCAGCACATACACCCGCGCCGCCAGCCCCGGCTCCGTCCTCACCTCCACCCGCCCCGACGCCTCCGGCGGCCCCTGGCTCTTCACCAGCGCCGCCGCCAGCAACATCCCAAACCCCGCTACCGCCCTCATCCGCGTCGTCTTCATCACGCCCGCGATTATATGCGCAATCGGCCCACATCCCTCGCCGCCGTGATATATACTCTCCCCCACAGGGAGGCTAAAGAATGTTCACTCGCTCACATTTCACCCACGCTCTCGCCGCCGTCATCCTCTGCGCCGCTCCGCTCCTCGCCCAACAGGACATGGGCGTCATCACCGGCATCGTCCTCGACACCACCGGAGCCACCATCCCCAACGCACGCGTCACCGTCACTAACATCGAAACCAACGAGGCCCGCGCCGTCGAAACCTCCGCCTCCGGCTCCTACACCGTCGGCCCCCTCCGCATCGGCCAGTATCAGGTCGCCGTCGAACGCGATGGCTTCAAACGCGCCGTCGTCACCGGTCTCCG
The DNA here is from genome assembly GCA_017304135.1 of Acidobacteriota bacterium. Lineage (GTDB taxonomy): Bacteria > Acidobacteriota > Terriglobia > Bryobacterales > Bryobacteraceae > JAFLBB01. The sequence goes on from JAFLBB010000106.1 coordinate 9,361, forward strand.
TGTCTCCGCGCAGGACCGTGTCCGCGCCGACGTCGAGCTCACCGTCGGCCAGATCGCCGAAAGCGTCTCCGTCTCCGCCGAAGCCCCCCTCCTCCGCGCCGAAACAAGTTCCCTCGATCACGTCGTTGGCCAAAAAGAAATGCGCGAGCTTCCTTTGAACGGCCGAAACTTCCAACAGCTCGCCTGGCTCACCTCCGGCGTCATCCCCTCCACACGCTCCCGCGACCGCGAGTCCGGCTTCAACGCTCACGGCCAGCCCATGACCCAGAACTCCTTCATCATCGACGGCATCGACAACAACAACAACATCATGGGTATGCAGGACCGCAAAATGCAGGTCGTCTCCCCCTCCCTCGACGCTGTCGCCGAGTTTAAGGTCCAAACCTCCAACTACTCCGCCGAGTTCGGCCGCAACTCCGGCGCCGTCATGATCGTCTCCATCAAGTCCGGCACCAACGCCTTCCGCGGCACCGCCTACAACTACCTCCGCAACGATGCCACCGACGCCCGCGACATGTTCACCTACGTCGACCGCACCGGCGACGGCCGCGCCGACCCCGAAGTCCTCAAACAAAACCAGTTCGGCGCCACCTTCGGCGGCCCCATCGTCCGCGACCGCACCTTCTTCTTCGCCTCCTATGAAGGCCGCCGCGAACGCCGCTCCCAAACCGACACCGCCATCGTCCCCACCACCGACCAGCGCAACGGCATCTTCGACCCCGCCCTCGTCCTCCTCCGCGATCCCCTCTCCAACGCCAACTTCCCCGGCAACGCCATCCCCCGCTCCCGCATCGACCCCACCGCCGCCAAACTCACCGAACTCTGGCCCCAACCCAACTTCGGCGGCTTCGGCACACGCCAGAACTTCGTCCGCAATCCCCCCTGGAACGCCACCCGCGACCAGTACGACTTCCGCGTCGATCACAACCTCACCGAAAACGACAAGATTTTCGGACGCTTTAGTCTGAATCGCTTCGACAACCTCCGCGACTCCGTCTTCGAAGCCCCTGCCCGTGGCGGCCAGAATAACGACCGCGCCTTCGACGACAACGACGCCCGCTCGGCCGCTTTCTCCTATACCAAGATCCTCCGCCCCACCCTCATCAATGAGTTCCGCTACGGCTTCGTCCGCCAAAAGGTCGATAAGCGCGAGCTCACCCCCACCGTCGCAAGCGAACTGCACGCCAAGTACGGCATCAACGGCATCCCCGCCAGTGACCGCCTCTTCGGCCTTCCCAACTTCGCCCTCGCCGGCGGCCTCAACTTCACCGGCCTTGGCGAACCCGGCTCCATGCCCAACTTCAAAATCCACCAGGTCCACCAATACCTCAACAACCTCTCCTGGAACCGCGGCAACCATAACTTCAAATTCGGCGCCGACGTCCGCTGGAACCGCTCCGATATCTTCGGCGGCGCCACCGGCCACGGCAACCTCAACTTCAACGGCAACTACACCCGCATCAGCTTCGGCGACTTCCTCCTCGGCTGGCCCAACACCGCCGCCCTCACCACCTTCCTCCAAGGCGCCATGCGCTTCCAGAACTACATGTTCTACGCCCTCGACGATTGGAAACTCACCCCCCGTCTCACCCTCAACCTCGGCGTCCGCTACGAACTCACCACCCCCTGGATGGAAAAGTACAACAACGTCAATCGCCTCGAGTTAGGCGCCGGCCCCGACTTCGGCAGCATCGTCTACGCCGGCGCTAATGGCTGCTCCTCCTGGTCCTGCCGCGGCCTCGTCAATACCGATACCAACAACTGGGCCCCCCGCATCGGCCTCGCTTATCAACTCACCAACAAAACCATCCTCCGCCTCTCCAGCGGCATCTTCTACGGCGGCCAGGGCTCCCTCGGCGCCGACGGCCGCGGCATCAACAACTGGCCCTACAACCGCTCCGTCACCGCTCAATCCACCCCCACACGCCCAGCCATCTTCCTCAGCGAAGGCTACCCCGCCGGCTTCCTCGGCACCACCACCACGCCCCCCCAAAACCTCAACTGGAACGTCTGGGACACCAACTACAAAGCCCCCACCATCTACCAGTGGAACGCCGCCATCCAGCGTGAGATCTTCCCCAACCTCGCTCTCACCGTCGCCTACGTCGGCTCCGGTTCCACCCTCCTTCTCGATAGCTACAACTGGAACGGCTCCTACATCGGCCCTCCCGCCACTGAACGCCAGCGCCGTAAAATCCCCACCTGGAACAACATCAGCTTCTACTCCCCCTACGGTCAGTCCAACTACCACGGCCTCGACGTCCAACTCGAACGCCGCTACGCCTCCGGCCTCTACTTCTCCGCCGCCTACACCTGGTCCCACTCCATCGACAACATCCCCGAACAGTTCGGCCCCGGCGGCGGCGGCCTCATGGACTTCACCAACATCAACCTCAACCGCGGCAACTCCAACTTCGACGTCCGCCACCGCTTCATCGCCTCCACCGCCTACGAACTCCCCATCGGCAAGGGCAAACGCTGGATGAACCGCGGCGGCATCCTCAACGGCATCTTCGGAGGCTGGGAACTCTCCAACCTCCTCTCCATGCAAACCGGCAACTACTTCACCGTCACCGTCCCCAACGCCGTCAACCGCCTCGGCGCAACAGGCATCGGCAACTGGTGGCCTGACCGCATCCGCGACCCGCGCCTCTCCGAACGCACCTCCAACCGCTGGTTCGATACCTCCGCCTTCGCCCTCCCCATCACCCCGCAGGGCGTCTGGTATCTCGGCAACGCCGGCCGCGCCATCCTCAACGAAGACGGCCTCTTCAACCTCGACATGGGCCTCAAGAAGTCCTTCCCTGTCGGCGAATCCCGCCGCATCCAGGTCCGCTGGGAAACCTTCAACCTCACCAACACACCCACTCTCGGTACGCCCGATACCAACATCGATAGCCCCGATTTCGGCAAGGTGCGCGCCACCACCTCCATCCCCCGCCAAATGCAGTTTGCGCTTCGCTTCGAATTCTGAGACGCCGCGTCTCCAGTCTCCTCTCCGGCCTGCCCCCAAGTGGGCCGGAGATCAGGCCGCATCCCACTTACGCTCCCTGGCAGGCCCCCACAGCCAGCGCTCTCTCATTGAGCCACCCCGCAAACCCGCACGTGTGCCACTGCACCCCCTCTCCAAACACACTCTGATACCGCTGTCCCACCTCGTGCTCGGTCACCCCACGGTTCTGCCCGTCATACTCCACCACCGTGATCTCCTGCGCCGCCAAATGCTCCAGCCCGCGCTTCATCAGGTACACCACCTCCACATCGTCCGCCGGCATGCTGTACCCCACAAACACCACCGCCGTCGCCGACCGCAACACCTCCTCCGCCTTGTACCAAACCTGCGCGATATGCGGATTCCGGTAGTCCTTCTTCTGTGTCGGCGTGATCATTACCGGCCGCACAAACGTCCCGCAGTTCCGGCACGGGCTCCCATGGCACGTATACCGCGCATCCAAGTCATTCGCCGCCCCGCCCTCCGTCATGTACAACTGCTCCAGGGCTTTTGAAAATCCCCACCCCGCCCGCGACACCGCCACATCCAACCGGTTGCAGTTCGGGCAATACAGCCAGTTCAACGAACCATGCAGCTTCAGCAGCATCCCCCACTTCCCCCACTGCCGGTAGGTCTCCGTCTGTATGTCGCAGCAGTAGTCAGGAAACATCGCCGGGTTCCGCCGCGCCAGCACATTGTCCGCAATGATGTCGTAGTTCAACGAAATCACCCGCGGCTCCACCCCCGGCGGAAACAACACATCCAGCGCCCGGTCGTGAACATCCGGCATCGCCCCCCGCAGCTTGAACTCCAACACCGCGAAAATCGTGTACTCCAGCGCCGCCCGCACCTCCCGCAACCGCGCCACCGGAAACTGCGCATGCAACGGCTGCCCCCGGTCAATCGCCGCATCCACCAGGCTCATCAGTAGCGGCAACCCCGGATACGACCACTTACTCCTCACCCCCCGCGCCGGCATCCGGAACACCACCTGCAAAAACTCATCCAGCAAATACAAATAGTCTTCCCGCTCAATCAGCGCGTGCGACTGATCCGCCTCCCACAAAATCTCGTTCGTCAACGGCCCCGCGCACGCCTTCGTCGCCCCCGCCCCCAACACCAATACCGGCCCAGCTTGCAATCCCATAGCGCCCTAAATTATCACTTTGAAATCACCCCGTGCTAAACTCCTTCGCATTCGCGTTCTGAAATCTCCGTGACCAACCGCACCGTCCACCACTACCAAGTCCTCGAACAAATCGGCTCAGGCGGCATGGGCGTTGTCTATAAGGCCCGCGACACCAAACTCAACCGCCACGTCGCCCTCAAATTCCTCCCCGCCGCCCACACCGCTAACCCCGACCTCCGCCGCCGCTTCCATCAGGAAGCCCAGTCCGCCTCCGCCCTCGGCCACCCCAACATCCTCGCCATCCACGACATCCTCGAACACGAAGGCTCTGACTGCATCGTGATGGAGTTCGTCTCCGGCGAAACCCTCGAGCAAAAACTCCAGCGCGGCCCCCTCCGCACACGCGACGCTCTCCACTACGCCGTCCAAATCGCCGACGCCCTCTCCGCCGCCCACCGTGCCGGCGTCGTCCATCGCGATCTCAAACCCGCCAACATCATGGTCACCGAAGAGGGCTATATCAAACTCCTCGACTTCGGCCTCGCCAAACTCGCCGAACTCCCCGCCGCCACCGCAGACGACCCCACCTTCACCCAGCGCCTACAGTCCGAAGCCGGCTCCGTCGTCGGCACCGCCGCCTACATGTCCCCCGAACAGGCCGAAGGCCGCAAGGTCGACACCCGCACCGACATCTTCAGCTTCGGCGCCGTGCTCTACGAAATGGTCACCGGCAAACGCGCCTTCCAGGGCGGCAGCCGCATCTCCACCATGGCTGCCGTCATCCGCGACGAGCCCACGCCCCTCCTCCAACTCACCCCCGCCGCCCCCCGCAGCCTCGACATCGCCGTCCAGGGCTGTCTCCGCAAGGATGCCGCCCGCCGCTTCCAGCACATCTCCGACGTCCGCATGATCCTCGAGAAAGCCGCCGAGGAAATCGACTCCGGCACAGCCGCCTCCACCTCCTCCGCCATCGCCGCCGCTCTCCCCGCCCCGCCGCCCTCCCGCTCCTGGCTCCTGCCCGCCGCCCTCGCCCTGCTCGCCGGCATCGGCCTCACCTCCGCTTACTTCCTCCTCCGCGCCCCCTCCTCCACTTCCACCCGAAAACTGAAGCGCATCACCCGCCTCACCTACGACAACATGTCCGGCTCCCCTGCCCTCTCCCCGGACGGCAAACTCGTCGCCTACTCCTCCCACCGCATCGACGGCGCAAACTCGGAAATCTACCTCCAACAGGTCGGCGGCGGCTCTGCCGTCCGCCTGACAGACAACCCCGCTCTGGACACCCAGCCCGCCTTCTCCGCCGACGGCTCAAAAATTTACTTCCGCTCCTCCCGCTCCCCCGCCGGCATCTACGAAGTCTCCGCCCTCGGCGGTGAGCCTCGTCTGTACGTCGCCGGCGGCGCCAACCCCAGCCCTTCCCCGGACGGCAAGTGGATTGCCTACCTCCGCGATGGCAAGCTCCGCATTCGTTCCACCGTGGGAGGCGAAGAGCGCTCGATCGCCGGAGACCTGCTCGCCAACCCTGACCCCCTCCAAGATTTCACCGTCTGGTCTCCCGGCAGCGACCGCTTGCTCACCACAGGCGGCAATCCGCAAAAAAACCTCCGCCCAGGCCTGTACCTCCTCTCTCTCGACAACACTCCCCCCCAGCACTTCGCGTTCTACCAAAACCTCAGCGCCCGCAAAATGCAGGCTTCCTCTCAGGTTCAGGTCGTCTCCTGGCTCCCCAGCGACGAAATCCTCTTCTGCGCCCCCTCCGGCGACGCCGTCAATCTCTGGTCCCTCCCTCTCACGGAACTGTCCACCGGCCAACCCAGGCCCGTCACCGCCGGAGCCTTCCACAACATCCCCATCCGCGTGGTCGGCAACCGCGGCGTCTTTGGCAACGTCCAACTCAACCAGTCCATCTGGTCGCTCCCCGCCGACCTCAACACCGGTGTCGTGAAAGGCCAGCCCCGCCCCCTCGTCCAAGGCGGCGGGCGTCATCAGTTCCCCGACATCACCCCCGACGGATCACTCCTCTCCTTCATTCGCTACACCTCACGCCACGATCTCTACCTCCGCACGCTCGCCACCGGCGTCGAGCAGACCTTTACCGTCCCCGACAACACCTCTCACGTCCTCCTCAGCCCCGACGCCTCCCAATTCGCCTTCATGGCCGGCGGCATCGGTTCCGGCAAATGGTCCCTTTACACCATGCCTACCTCCGGCGGCGAACCGAAAATGGTCCACGAGAACGCCTCCGGCCGCCCCCGCGGTTGGTCCCCTGATGGCCGCTATATCCTCATCTGGAGAACGCTTCAATCCAGTTCCATCGCCATCGTCGATGTCCAATCCGGCAAGCTCTCCACCATCCTCCAGTCGCCCAACCGCCCCATCGGCCACCCGCGATTCTCCCCCTCCGGCCGTCACCTGGCAGCCGTCGAGTTCCGCGGTGCGCAAACCGACGTCATCCTCGCCCCTTTCCGCGGCTCGCAACCCATCCCCGAATCCGACTGGCTCACCATCGCAAAGGACGCCACCCACCCCATCTGGTCCCCCGACGGCAATTCGCTCTATTACATCGTCCGCGCCGGCAACACCTCCACCCTCATGCGCCAGAAGCTCGACCCGAATGGCCGCCCCCTCGGCGCCCCCACCCTCACCCACCGTTTCACCTCCTCCGCTCCCTTCAACGACAACAACTTGATCGTCAACACCCCCGATGCCTCCCGCGATCAGCTCGTCTACCTCGTCAACGAAAACAACTCCGACCTCTGGATCATCGACTGGGAGTGATATTGTAGGCTCCGTAGGAGGCCTACTTGTCATCTTCCAAACTCACCCGGCGCCAGATCCTCCACGCGCCGCTCATCATTCCCGCCTCGGCCCTCGGCCTGAACGGTGCCACCCCTCCCAGTGACCGCGTCACTCTCGGCGGCCTCGGCATCGGCAGCCGCGGCACCAGCGTCCTCCGGTCGTTCCTCATACAAAAGGACGTCCAGTTCCTCGCCATCTGCGACGTCCGCAACTCGCAGCGCGAAGCCATTAAGAGCATGGCGGATAAAACGTACGGAAACTCCGATTGCTCCATGTACTCTGACCAGGAAGAGCTCTGGGCCCGCAAGGACATCGACTCCGTCCTCATCGCCACCGGCGACCGCTGGCACACCCTGCTCGCCACCATGACCGCCAAGCACGGCAAGGACGTCTACTGCGAAAAGCCCTGCTCCATGACCATCGCCGAGTCCCGCTACCTCGCCGATACCTTCCAGCGCCTCGGCCGCATCTACCAAGCCGGCACCCAGCGCCGCAACGGCACCAATTTCAACAACGCCAACAACCTCGCCCGCTCCGGCAAACTCGGCAAAATCACCACCCTCCACGCCGAAGTCGGCCCCGGCGACCGTTGGCCCCCCATCACCACCCACGCCTGGATGCCCGCCGAAGAGGAACCCGCCAAACAGGTCGTCGATTGGGACCGCTGGCTCGGCCCCGCCCCCTGGCGCCCCTACAACTCCGCCTACATCCAAGGCAAATGGCGAGGCTATTACGACTTCCACGGCGGCGGCATCCTCGAATGGGGCTCCCACACCGTCGACCTCTGCCACTGGGCCGGCGGCCTCGATGAAACCGCACCCATCGAGTTCGAACCCATCGGCATGAACCAGGACACGCCCTACACCATCAACTGCAAGTACGCGAACGGCCTCAAAATCGTCATGCGCGACAAAGGCTTCCTCGGCCTCGGCAGTTGCGCCTTCCGCATCGAAGGCGATCAAGGCTGGGTCGAAACAGCCGACTCCGGCACCGTCGCCACCTCCGACAACTTGAAATCGGAAAACCTCTCCGTCCCCCGCGAAGAGGCCTCGCTCTCCACCACCTACCACGTCCGCGACTTCCTCGATTGCGTCAAGACCCGCAAACAACCCAAGTCCAACGCCCTCGCCGCCGCCCAGGCCCACATCGCCTGCCACGCCGCTTACATCGCGTTCCAACTCGGCCGCAAGCTCACCTTCGACCCCGCCCGCGATCTCTTCATCAACGACGACCAAGCCAACCGCATGCGCTCCCGCGCCATGCGCGCGCCCTGGAGGCTCGCATGAACTTCAGACTCTTCGCTCTCATTCTCACTCTCGCGTCGGCCCCGCTCCTCGCCCAAGGCCAGAAGGCCCCCGCCATGAGCGATCCCAAATACGGCGACGCCGCCGCCATCCGCGCCCTCCCCGCGGCCAAGCTCAACGCGCTCCTCGCCGACGCCCAGGCCACCCCTTACGCCAAAGCCAAAGCCTGCGCCCGACTCGCCGTCATCGGCGACGCCGCTTCGGTCGCCGCCATCGCCC
>JAFLBB010000107.1 GCA_017304135.1 Acidobacteriota bacterium
GGGCTCTGCGCCACCCTGGCGCCCGGGGCTGCTGCGCTTCGAGCGGGGGCGCCCGGCAACGGGGCCGGGGACAGCCATCCTTTTCCGCTCGGATGGTGTGTGGTGGTCCGAACGTTGGCGTGGCGAAAAAGGTGGCAGTCCCCTGCGTGCAGTGGGTAGGTGGGCGCGGGCATGCTTGTTAAGGGACAATGTTGAGACTATGAAACATTGGTTAAGCTTTCTCCTGATTGCGGGTGTGGCGTGGGGCGCGGAGTACCGGGCGGGGTCGGCGAAGGTGGACATCACGCCGAAAGAATTGATCTGGTTAAGCGGGTATGCGAGCCGGAACAAACCGGCCGAGGGGACGCTGCAGCCGCTGTATGCGAAAGCGCTGGCCATTCAAGACAAGAAAGGCGCACGGGTGGTGATGGTGACGACGGACCTGATCGGGTTGTCGCGCACGATTACCGACACGGTGGCGGCGCGGTTGGGCAAGGAGCATGGGATCGAGCGGGGGCGGGTGGTGTTCAACAGCTCGCACACGCATACGGGTCCGGTGATCCGGGCGAATTTGACGACGATGTATAACCTGTCGCCGGAGATGGACGCTAAGGTGGCGGCGTATACGCGGCAGTTGACTGAGGACTTGTTTACCGTGGCGTCGGCGGCGCTGGGGCAGATGAAGCCGGCGAATTTAAAGTATGTGGAGGGGACGGCGGGGTTTGCCATCAACCGGCGCGAGGCAGCTTCGGGGGGCGTGAAAATCGGGACGAATCCGAAGGGTCCGGTGGATCACACGGTGCCGGTGCTGGTGGTGAGCGGCGAAGATGGGAGGCCGATGGCGATCCTGTTTGGCTATGCGTGCCACAACACGACGCTGACGGGGGAACATTACAAATACAGCGGGGATTATGCGGGGTTTGCGCAGGCGGAGTTAGAAGAAGCGACGGGGGCTACGGCGTTGTTCATGATTTTGTGCGGGGCGGACCAGAATCCGAATCCGCGCAGTTCCGAGAAACTGGCGCGGGACCACGGGCATGAGCTTGCGGAGGGCGTGAAGGCGGCGATGGCGAAGCCGGGGACCGCAGTGAAAGGGAATGTGCGCGGGGCGTATCAGTCAATCAAGCTGAACTTCAAGCCGCATACGCGGGAGGATTTCGAAAAAGAGGCGCAGAGCCCGGACAGGTTTCGCGTGAACCGGGCGAAGGCGATGCTGAAGGCCTATGACGAGGGGGCTCCGGTGCGCACAACGCCGTATCCGGTGCAGGCGGTGCGGATTGGGAATGCCATGACGATGGTGGCGCTGGGGGGCGAGGTGGTGATCGATTACAGCATCCGGATCAAACGGGAGTATCCGCGCGAGAAGTTCTTCGTGGCGGGCTATTCGAATGATGTGATGAGTTACATTCCGAGCGTGCGGATCTTACGCGAAGGGGGGTATGAGGCGGATTCGAGCATGATTTACTACGGGCAGCCGGGGCCGTATTCCGAGGATGTGGAGGAGTCGATTATGGGGTCGGTGAAGGGGGTGTTGAAGCGGGTGGGCGTCAAATGAAGCGGGGGCGGGCGGGAGCGATCGGGGCGGCGCTGGCGGTTGTGCTAGCGGGCGGGCGGCAGGCTTGGGGCGCGGAGAACTGGACGTATGCGGCGACGGCGAATTTCGAGGTGTATACGACGGCCGGGGCTGGGGCGGCGAAGGATGCGCTGAAGCGGTTTGAGGTGATCCGGGAGTTTTTCGCGCAGTCGCTGGGGTTGTCGCCGCAGACGGCGGCTCCGGTGCGGTTGATTGCGTTCGGTTCGGAGAAGGAGTTCTTTCCGTACAAGCCGAGTGAAGCGGCGGCGGCGTTTTACTTGCCGGGGCTGGACCGGGATTACATCGTGGTGGGGGATGTGGACGCGAACCTGTGGCCGATTGCGGCGCACGAGTATGTTCACTTACTGATGAAGTACTCGGGGGTGAAGGCGCCGTTGTGGTTGAACGAGGGGACGGCGGAGTTGTATTCGACGATGACGCAGGTGGCCGATCACATGCGGGTGGGGGTGGCTCCGGCGCATCATTTGTTGACGGTGCAGCAGGGGCGGCCGATTCCGTTGGAAGAGTTCTTCGCGGTGGATCATGAGTCAGAGCGCTACACGACGAAGCGGCATGCGGGGATGTTTTATTCGCAGAGTTGGGCGCTGACGCACATGTTGTTCTTGGACCGGCGGTATATGACGGCGCGGCCGGCGTTCATGAACGCGGTGCTGGCGGGAGCGCCGCCGGTGGAGGCGTTTGGGAAGGTGTATGCGAAGACGGCGCAGCAGGTGTACCGGGATTTGGAAGGGTATGTGCGGCAGAGTTCGTACCTGGCGGCGAATTATCCGTTCAAGCCGCCGAAGGATTTGGGGCGAGCCGAGCCTAAGGAGTTGGAAGGGATGGAGGCGCGGCTGGTGACGGCGGAGTTACTGGCGTCAATGCCGAGTAAGAAGGCGGAGGCGGGCGAGGCGGTGGCGGCGTTGCTCCAAGGGGCGGCGGGGGATGCGCGGTGGGCGGCTAAGGCGCAGGAGACGGCGGCGTTTTTCGCCTGGCGGGAAGGGAGGAACGAGAAGGCGTTGGAGCATTTCGAGAAGGCGGTGGCGGCGGGTTCGGAGAGCGCGCGGGTGTATGCGGATTACGCGATGCTGCTGGGCGGGCGGGAGTTGGTGAAATCGGAGACGTTGCTCCTGAAAGCGCGGGAACTGCGTCCGGATTGGGTGGAGACGCGGGTGCGGCTGGCCGATGTATATGCGCGGCAGCGGAAGTTTGGGGCGGCGCTGTCGACGATTCTGGAGATCAAGCGGGTGCGGCCGGCGGAGGCGTTCAACCTGTTTCAGGTGTCGGCGCAGGCGTATGCTGGGTTGAGCCAGTGGAAGGATGCGAAGACGGCGTTGGACAAGGCCGAGCAGTATGCGGATAGTGAGTCGAGGAAGCTGTATGTGGGCCGGCTGAGGAGTTACGTGGAGCATGCCGCACAGCGGGCGGAGTTGGCAAAGGAAGTTGGGGCGACGGAGCGTCAGGTGGCGGTGGCGGTGAGGGAAACGGAGGAGGATGGGGAGAGGCCGCCGGTGATGCGGCGCGAGGTGAGGGCGGATGGCGAGGTGGTGGAGCAGCCGGCGCAGATGAGCGATGAGGAGTTTCGTGTGAAGCTAGTGAAACAGCAGGGCGAGGGGGTGCGGGGCGAGTTTGTGGAACTGAATTGCGCGGGGGAGAAGCCAGTGGTAGTGGTGGAATCGCAGGGGAGGCCGTGGCGGTTCCGGGTGGATGATTTTGGCGAGGTGGTGGTGACGGGCGTGGGAGGGAGTTCGGTGGAATTGACGTGTGGGGCGCAGAAGAAGCAGAAGATTACCGTCCGGTTTGGGCCGTCCACAGTAAGTGGGCTGGATGGAATCGTGAAGGGACTTAGTTTCGAATGAACATTCAAGATATGTGCCAACGGTATTTACAGCTCTATACGGGCGCGATTGGCGATGTGCTGGACAAGCGGGGGTATCGCAACCAATCGCTGCCCTCGCACATTCAGGCGCAGACGAAGACGAACCGGATTGCCGGGCCCGCGTTTACGGGGCTGGGCTACCCGGTGACGGATGATCAGAACACGGACATGGACGCCCGGGTGAAGATGCTGGACAGCATCACGCCGGGGACGATCTCGGTATGGTCGTGCAATGGGAGCGATAACTGCGCGCATTGGGGGGAGCTGATGTCGACGGCGGCGTTGCAGCGCGGGTGTACGGGGGCGGTGTTGGATGGCGGGGTGCGGGACATCGATTTCGTGAACGAGATGGGGTATCCGGTATTTGCGGCGTTCCGGAACACGGCGTCGTCGATTGGGAGGTGGGAGATCCGGGAGTGGAACGTGACGGTGACGATTGGGAAGACGGAGATCCACGCCGGTGATTTCGTGTTTGGGGACTGCGACGGGGTGGTGGTGGTGCCGGCGGCGCTAACCGAAGAGGTGTTGGCGCAGGCCGAGGAGATTTACGCGAAGGAAAAGGGGATGCGGGAGGATTTGCGGCGCGGGGTATCGGTGAAGGCGGCTTATGAGAAGTATGGGTCGCTGTAGTTACTTGCCGACGATGACGTCGAGGACCATGCGGGCCTCGGCGCCGTCGGGGGCGGTGGATTCTACTTTGACTAAGTAGCGGCCGGGTTTGGTGTAGGTGTGTTCGATGCGGCCGTAGCCGTGGGGGGCGAGTTTGGAGGCGTTGCCGTCGCTGTGGGAGACGCCGGTGGAGCCGTCGCCGAAGTCCCAGCGTTCGGTGATTTGGCTGGGGGGCTGCGGCATGGGCTTGTAGTTCATGAGGAAGCTGCGGGCCTGGAACGTGATGGGGCGTCCGGCGCGGGCGTCGAGCGAGGGGTAGTAAGAAGCGTGGAGGCTGATGTAGGGGGCCTCGGGGGTTGCGGCGTTGAGGACGCTGACGATGGCGGAGTCGCGGGCGAGGTTGCCCTGGGCGTCGCGGGCCTCGAATAACTCGGAGTAAGTGCCTGGTTTCGAGTAGGTGCGGGTAATGGACGCGATGGGGGCGGCGGGGGTGCCGGATAGGACGTGGGCGGCGAGGGTGACGGGTTCACCTGCTTTGACGAACTTATGGGGGCGGGCGGCGATGATCAAGGGCGTGGGGAAGTCGAGCTGGTAGGCCTGGAGGAGGAAGGCGAAGCCGTCGAGGGAGCCCCATTTCCCGTTGGGGAATTGCATGTGGGGTTCGAAGTGGAGGTGGGTCCAGCCGCCGCTGCCGCCTTCCTTGCCGAGAAGGCCGAGGAGCTGCCCCTGGATGACGCGGTCGCCGAGTTTGAGGGCGGGGTTGAGGGAGTGGAAGTGGGAGTAGCGGTAATACCAGCCACGGGAGTCGAGTAAGTAGATGACGTCGTAGCGGGGGGAGATGACGGGGGCGGTGTGATCGGGGAGTTTCTTACCGGCGAGGGAGACGATGAGACCGTCCGTGGCGGCGACAACGGGGGTGAAGCCTTCGGCGCCGCCGATGTCGAGTCCGGTGTGATAGTAGATCTGCTTACGGGTGGCGACGTCGCCACCGTCGATGTAAGTGGGTTCGTTGCCGATTTGGGTGGCTGTGGCGAACCAGCGCTGGCCGACGGGGTATTTCCAGGCGCCGGGAGGGAGCCAGGGCACGCCGGCGGGCCAGGTGCGGAGGCGGGCGTCGGCTTCGAGTTGCCAGGGGTCGGCGGCTTCGCCTTTGCGGTAGCCTCCGGTGACGGAGCAATCCACTTGGAGGCGGCCGACGGTGCGGGGGAGGTTGTAGTTGCCGCAGTCGAGGGTAACGGTTTGGGAGTCGATGGAGAGGGTGACCTGGGCGCGGCGGATGGCGCGGGCGAGGGGGTCGCGGGTTTCTTCGACGCCGAGTAACTTGAGTTGCGCGCCTTGGGTGGTGACGGTGTCGCCGATGGTGAGGTCGTGGACCTCGAAGGGGAGGCCGGCGGCGGGGACGGGCGTGGTTTGGGCGGCGGCGAATGTGGCGGATAGTAAGTAGAGAGCTACGCGCATGGTTACGATTTCCGTGTCAGTAGGATGTAGCGGACTTCGATGGCGTGTTGGCCGGGGATTTTGAGGGCGCGGAGGGTGAGTGGGCCGCGGCCTTTGGCGAGGGTGAGGGTGCCGAGGGAGAGGGGTTTCCAGTCCTTGGCGTAGGATTCGGGGCCTCGGAAGACGCGATCGATTTCAGCACCGCGGGCGGGCGGGTCGTGGGCTTCGGTGATGGCGCGGGAGGCGCGGGCGTTGAGGAAGCTGGCTTCGATGACGCAGTTCACGTCGGCGGCGGCGCAGGTGTAGTGGAGGGTGGCGTCGTAGTCGCCGGGCGTGCCGACTTCAATGTCCCAGGTGATGGTGGCATCGGTGGACGACCAGGCGGTGAAGTAAGAGGAGTTAGGGGCGCTGTTACTGCGTTTGATAGGACCGTGACCGACGGCGTCGCGGGCGGGAAGGTAAGTCAGTTTCGAATAGCCGACGGGGTAGGGACGGTCGTCGGGGCCTTTGGGGAGGACTTCGGCGGACCAGGCGGCGACGGCCTGTTTGAGGCGGGCGGCGACGTCGGGCTTGGCGGCGGCGATATCGGCGGTTTGGGCGGGGTCGGCGAGCATGTCGTAGAGGGCGCCGGTGTTGTCGAGGCGGTACTGCTGCGTACGGACGCTGGTGCGCTTGTTCCAGGTGGAGAAGATCATGCGGTCGGGCCAGGAGGCGGCGGCTGCGGAGCCTTCGAAGAGGGGGCGGAGGGATTTGCCGTCGAGGGGTTTCCTGGAGGTGAGGGGGACGGCGCAGAGATCGGCCAGGGTGGGCAAAAGATCGATGGCTCCGGCGATTTGGGGGATGCGGGTGCCGGGTTTGACGCGGCCAGGGAAGCGGACAAAGAGGGGGGAGCGGACGCCGCCTTCGTCGGTGGAGCCTTTGCGGCCCTTCATGCCGCCGTTCCAGCGCCAGGAATTCGGACCGTTATCACTGAAATAGAGGACGATGGTGTCGCCGTCGAGTCCGGCGGCTTTGAGTTTGTCGAGGACGCGGCCGACGTTCCAATCGATGTTTTCCATCATGGCGAGGGCGGCGCGGGTCATCTTCATGTCTTCCTGGGCAGGGTCGGTGGCGCGCTGGTCGACGTCTTTGCCGGCGAAGCGGTCGAAGTACGTATCGGGGACCTGCATGGGGGAGTGGGGGGTGTTGTAGGGGAGGTAGCAGAAGAAGGGTCGGGACTTGTTCTTGTCGATGAAGTCGAGGGCGTGGTTGGTGAGGTCGTCGATGATGTAGCCCTTGCCGCGAGTAAGTTGGCCGTTGTGGTCCATTTCGGTGTCGAAGTATTCAGCCCAGTGGCCGGAGGTGAAGCCGTAGTATTCGTCGAAGCCGCGTGCGTTGGGGTGGTAGGGGGTTTGCGAGCCGTTGTGCCATTTGCCGAAGGCGGCGGTGGCGTAGCCCGCGGCTTTGAAGGTTTGGGCGATGGTGGTTTCGTCGAGGTTGAGGCGTTCCTGGCCGGTGGAGACGCCGCGGACTCCGCCGCGCGGGTGGTAGCGTCCGGTGAGGAATTCGGCGCGCGTGGGGGCGCAGACGGGGCAGACGAAGAAGCGGTCGAAGAGAGCGCCGTCGCGGGCGAGGGAGTCGATGCGGGGGGTGGCGAGGTTGCGGTTGCCGTGGATGGAATAGTCGCCCCAGCCGGAGTCGTCGGCGAGGAAGATGACGACGTTGGGTTTGCGGCGGGCGGATTGGGCGGCGAGAAGGGGCGCGGCGCCGGCGGTGAGGGCAGCGGCGAGGAAGTGGCGGCGGGTGGGTGCGGTGTTGGTGCTCATAGGAAGAGGACCAGTGTATCGCGGAGGGTGTGCGGGCGGAGGTGAGGAAGGGGCGGTTGGAGACTCACTCAAAATTTACGTGCGCGCCCTTTTCACCGGGGCCAGCGGCGCATATAATTTCACCCCATGGCGGCTGGGTTGAGGCCGAACTTTCAGGGTGAGGACTGGGTGATGACAATTCCGCAACGGGTGATCGCACTGATTTGGGCGGGAGTGCTGGTAACAGGAGGAGCGGTTGCACAGAGCAACCTTGCGACGGTGACTGGGGTGGTTACCGATAGCGCAGGGGGCGCGATTCCCGGGGTGGCGCTGACGGTGGTGAACAGCGACACGGGGATTGACCGCAACGTGACGTCGGACGATGCGGGTCAGTACACGGTAACGAATCTTGCGCCAGGGACGTATGAGGTGCGCGCGACGCATCAGGGATTCCGGGTGTGGAAGACAAGCGGGTTGGTGTTGCAGGTGGGCCAGCAGGCGCGTGTGGACGTGGCGCTCGAGGTGGGCTCGGTGACCGAGAGCGTGACGGTGAACGCCTCACAGGTGACGGTGAACACGGAGAACGGGACGATCAAGGGCGATGTGATTGTGCAAGCCGAGATTCAGGAGTTGCCTCTGGATGGGCGCGACTTCACTGACCTGGCGTTCTTTGTGCCGGGCGTGGTACCAAGGGCGCAGGGCGGGCAGGGGTCGGCGCTGAACATCAACGGGGCGCGGGCGTCAAACACGAACTTCTATGTGGATGGGTTCAATAACCGCAATGCGCGCGGGGCGGCGGCGCAGGTGCGGCCGAATATCGACGCTATGCAGGAATTCAAGATGGAGGTGAGCGGGTATTCGGCGGAGTATGGGAAGTTTGCGGGCGGGATATTGAATATGGTGTTGAAGTCGGGTACGAACCAGACTCATGGGACTTTGTTTCACTACATACGGAACGATAAGTTTGACGCGCGCGGGTTCTTTGAGGGTGATAAGAACAAGCTGAGGCGGAATCAATTTGGGGCGACGGTAAATGGTCCGATTTTCAGAAACAAGACGTTCTATCTGGCAAGCTTTGAGGGGTACACGCAGATATTGGAGAACACGCGACTGGGGCGCACGATTCCGGACCTGGAGCGGGCGGGGGACTTCACGCAGAGTTTGAATTTTTCCAACGCGCGGTTGTTTTTGCGTGATCCGCTGGCGGCGGGGACATGCACGGCGTCGTCGGCGGGGGGATGCTTTCCGGGGAACGTGATTCCGCAGTCGAGGATCGATCCGGTGGCGCGGAAGTTACTGGAGTATTTTCCGAGGCCGAACAGAGCTGGGGCGAATAACTATACGGTGACGGCGGCGGATGAGGACAAGTGGTACAGCATTCTGGCGAAGGTGGATCACCGGTTCAGCGAGAGAGATAACGTGGCGTTCCGGTACCAGAAGCGGTTTGACCGTGGGGCGAGCCCATTTAGCGGGTCGGACCTGGGGACGTTTGGGTTCGACACGAAGAACGACCGTTCGCTGGCGGGCGCGGACTGGACGCACATGTTCACGCCGTCGTTTCTGATGGAGTTCCGGGCAGGGTTCAGCCGGTCGTCGGAGGTGCAGTCGCCGGTATTTGGGGGGAAGGACATGAATGCGGAGTTGGGGTTGCCGAGTCCGGGGTCGGATGAGACGATCTGGGCGTTTCCGCGGATCACGGTGTTGAATCACTTTTCGTTGGGGAACGCGGCTGAGCAGCCGGTGCAGTTTTTCGTGACGGACATACAGTATAACCAGAAGGCGACGTGGATCAAGAAGGCGCACACACTGAAGTTTGGGTATGACTATTCGCGGGTGCGGTTCAATCAGCCGTTTTATAACAACCAGCGGGGGACGTACGCGTTTCAGGGGCGTTGGACGAATTCGATTGTGGGCGATGTATTACTGGGGTTGCTGAATAATACGTCGCGGCAGGTTGGATTCAACCGGAATTACTACCGGCAGACGTTTCACGGGTTCTTTTTCAATGACGACTGGAAGGTGTCGCGGACGCTGACGCTGAATTTGGGCGTGCGGTATGAGCTGAACATGCCGTTCTATGACCGGTATGACAGGCTGGGGAATTTCGTGCCGGGGCTGAACAAGCTGGTGATCAGCGATCCGAGGACGGTGCCGAATCTGGCCGAACTGGTGGCGACGGCGGGGTTGGCGGACCGGATTGCGACGCGGCAGGAGGCGGGTTTGAACCGCGGGCTGACGTTTGCCGATTACACGAACTTCGCGCCGAGGGTGGGCATTGCGTGGCGGCCGTTTGGAATGGACGGGACGGTGGTGAGGACGGGGTACGGGATTTTCTATGCGGGCGAGTTACTGAATCCGATCCGGAATGACTTGAGCAATAACTTTCCGTATGCGGTGAACCAGACGTTTGCGCGCCTGACTTCGGACCCGAACCTGTTGACGCTGGCGCAGCCGTTTCCGACGTCGCGGACGGCGCTGGCGGGGGCGAACACGGCGTTTGGCTACGACACGCACGCGCCGACGGGCTACTTGCAGAGCTGGAATTTCACGGTTGAGCGGGAGTTATTTAAGACGCAGGCGGTGGAGATCGGCTACGTGGGGTCGAAGGGGTCGCATCTGGCGCGGCGGTATGACTACAACCAGAATTTCCGCTCGCTGGAGTTGTACAACCAAGTAGGGACGGCCTTCCCGCGGCCGATTCCGGGATTCCAGGCGATCAATTATTACTCGTTCGGAACGAATTCGAATTACAATGCCTTTCAGGTGTCGTTGCGGCGGCGGGGGTCGAGCGCGTTCTTTTACCGGTTCAATTACACGTATGGGAAGTCAATTGACGATGCGTCGCAGGTGACGGGGAACGCCGATGGCGGGTTTCCGAATGCGAACGATTCACGGAACCTGAAGTTGGAGCGGGGACGGAGCGATTTTGACATCGGGCATGGGGTTTCGGCGGTGGTGAGTTACGAGCTGCCGTTCGGGCGGGCGCGGCGGTTCTTGTCGGGCATGCGAGGGGTGAAGCAAGGCGTGCTGGGGGGCTGGCAGTTATCGGGGACGTCGCGGGCGAGCACGGGGCAGCCGTTCACTGTGCGGACGAGCGATGTGGATTTGAATCTGGGCGAGTCGCAGAGGCCGAACCGGGTGGCCAAGGGGACGCTGAGCGGCGGAGCGAGGCCGGGGCAGCAGGGGGTGGATTATGCGTGGTTCGATCTCGACGCGTTTGAAGAGGCGCCGTGCGTGGCGGGAAACACGTCGACGACGTGCGGCGAGGGGAGTAAGTATGGGTTCCAACCGTTTTCGGTGGGTAACTCGGGGCGGAATATCCTGGATGGTCCGGGGCTGTTTATTGTGGATGTGGGGATGCGGAAGAATTTCCGGTATGAGAAGAAGAGCGCGCAGTTGCGGCTGGATTGCTTCAACGTGCTGAATTACACGAATTTCCTACTGCCGAATAACCTGTTTAACGCGATTGGGGGCGGGTTGATTACGGAGGTGGGGGGCTCGGGGCGCAATGGCGGGCCGCGCGTGTTTCAGGCGGCTTTGACGGTGCGGTTTTAGGGGGGGGGGCGATTGCTGACGCGCGCGCTTCCGCGACGGCGGAGGCGCGGGGCGAAGTGGGGTGTCCTGTGCGCCGCGCGGTGGTATGCTGGCGGTGCTTTGAAACGACGATTTGCTGTGGTGATGCGAGCCGCTTTGGCGGCGGTGTTGGTGACGTGCGCGGGCGCGGCGGACCCTTGGTTGACGTTTGCGGGCGGGAAGGGGCCGGGCAAGGGGAAGCACATCGTGCTGGTTTCGGGCGACGAGGAGTATCGCTCGGAGGAGGCGATGCCGCAGTTGGGGCGGATTCTGGCCGAGCGGCATGGGTTCAAGACGACGGTGCTGTTTGCGATGGATCCGGATGGCACGGTGAATCCGGAGAACCGCAAGAACATACCGGGGCTGGAGGCGCTGCGGACGGCGGATTTGATGATTGTCGCGACGCGGTACCGGCAGTTGCCGGATGAGCAGATGAAATTGTGGGACGAGTATGTGCATTCGGGCAAGCCGATGATGGGGCTGCGGACGGCGACGCATGCGTTTGCGTTTGATAAGGACGTGCAGACCTCGTACCGGCAGTGGGACAACCGCGACAAGGGCGAGTGGCCGGGCGGGTTTGGCAAGCAGGTGTTGGGCGAGACGTGGATCAGCCATCATGGCAAGCACAAGGTGCAGTCGACGCGCGGGGTGATCGCGCCGGGGGCGGAGAAGCACCCGGTGTTGCGGGGGGTGAAGGATGTGTGGGGGCCGACCGATGTCTACACGGTGCGGCTGCCGCTGGCCGAGGGGACGACGACGCTGCTGCTGGGGCAGGTGTTGACGGGGATGAATGCGACGGACGCTCCGGCGGAGGGGAAGCTGAATGACCCGATGATGCCGCTGGCGTGGGTGCGGACGTTCACGACGCGGACGGGGAAGCAGGCACGGGTGTTCACGACGACAATGGGGGCATCGGTGGATTTGGTGAATGAGGATCTGCGGCGGCTGGTGGTGAATGCGGCGTATTGGGCGGTGGGGTTGGAGAAGAAGATTCCGAAGCGGGCGGATGTGGGGATTGTGGGGGTGTATGAGCCGACGTTTTATGGATTTGGGAAGCACCGGCGGGGGTTGCGGCCGGAGGAGTATGCGAAGTAGGGGGAGCGGGCGGGTGGTGGATGGGGACAGCCAGCCTTTTTCGCGTGGAGTGAGGATGGGGCCTGAAGATTGGGTTGGCGAAAAAGGTGGCAGTCCCCCGTCGTGGTTCTGGTGCTGACTACGGCAGGATGGTAGCCGTCTTGATGAAGTCGAGGCGGGGGAATTTTTCCTTGGCGTAGGCGTTGCCGCGCATGGTGAGGGCTTGCTGGTCGGGCATTTCGCCGTATTCCGAGTTGAGCTTTTCGATGGCCTCCATGCCTTCGATGACCTGGCCGAAGGGGGCGAAGCCCTGGCTGTCGAGCATCATGTTGGAGCGGAGGTTGATGAAGATCTGCGAGGTGCGGGTGCCGGGGCCGGCGGTGGCGAAGGTGATGGAGCCGGCGCGGTTGGTGCGGGAGACTGGGTCGTCGGTGATCTGCTTGTCCCACTTCTTGGTCATTTTGGGGTCGGCGGCGAGGCCGAACTGGACGATGAAGTTGGGGACGATGCGGAAGAAGCGGGCTTCAGTGAAGTAGCCGTCCTTGACGAGCTCATAGAAGCGGTCGGCGCCGATGGGGGCCCATTCGCGGTGGACCTCGATGACGACGGGGCCTTTGCTGGTCTCCATCTTCACCTTGAAGAGGTCGGGAGCACCGACTTTGGAGGGCGGGATGGCAGCCTTGGGAGTGACCGGTTCGGAGGGCGCGGGGGTGGGCGGCGCGGACTCCTTCTTGGGTTCGGGAGCGGAGGAGCAGCCGGCGAGCAGGAGCAGGCCGGCGGCGAGAGGAATGGCTAGGGATAAGCGCATATCTGGTGGCTGATTATAGCGCGCCGCCAAGCCGTGGATGGCATGGCGGCGCGGTTGGGACGTGGTTGGCGCCGGCGCGGGCAGGCAGTCGCTCCGGCGCATGGGGGAGGTGGCGGCTAGTGGCCGTTGTGCCGCACCTGGTAGCTGCTGAGGACGCGCATGTAGTTGGCGCGTTCGTAGGCGGCGGGGTCGGGTACGGAGAGGTAGTTGAGGCTGCCCTGCATCTGTTGGATGGACTCGTATTCGTGGGCGGTCATCCATTCGTCGAGGTCGGTGAGGAGCTTGGGGACGTAGTCGATGCCGTATTTGAGCAGGGCGGAGGTGGTCATGGCGACGCGGGCGCCGGCCATCATGGATTTGAGGATGTCGATGGCGGTGTGAACGCCGCCGGTGATGGCGAGGTCGGCCTTGATGCGGCCGCTGAGCAGGGCGGTCCAATGGAGGCGCAGGGGGAGCTCGGCGGAGGTGGAGAGGTGGAGATTGGGGACGACCTCCATGGTTTGCAGGTCGTAGTCAGGCTGATAGAAGCGGTTGAAGAGGACGAGGGCGGCGGCGCCGGCTTCATCGAGGTCGCGGGCGACGTGGGCGATGGAAGAGAAGTAGGGGCCGATTTTGACGGCGACGGGGATCTTGACGCCGCGGACGACGTCGCGGACGAGCTTGATGCACTGGCTTTCGACCTGGGAGCCGGTGGTTTCCGGGTCAGTGGGCAGGAAATAGAGGTTGAGCTCGAGGGCGTCGGCGCCGGCTTCTTCCATGAGGCTGGCGTAGTGGATCCAGCCGCCGGGGGTAGCGCCGTTGAGGCTGGCGATGACGGGGATTTTGACGGCGGCCTTGGCCTTACGGATGTGTTCGAGGTAGGCGTCGGGGCCGATGTTGTACTGGCCCATGTCGGGGAAGTATTGGATGGCTTCGTGGAAGCTCTCCGAACCGCCGGTGAGGCCGCGGTCGAGGGCGAGGCTTTCCAGTTCGATCTGTTCCTCAAAGAGGGAATGGAGGACGACGGCGCCCATGCCAACGTCTTCCATGCGGCGGATGTTGTCGACCTCCTTGGCCAGGGGGCCGGCGGAGGCGACGATGGGGCACTTGAGTTCCATGCCCAGGTAACGGGTAGCGAGATGGCTCCCGACGACGACGTTGGACGATTTCATTGCTGACCTCCCTTGGGGGCGCCGTTGGCCGGCCTTGCGGACAGGTATTCGTATAGTTTCCAGCGTTCTTCGACGTCGTGCTTGGCAAGCTCGAGCAAGTGTTTGGCCTCCTCTGGCGCGCTGTGCACCAGCATGGTGTAGCGGGTTTCGTTGTAGATGTACTTTTCGAGAGCGAGCGCCGGGGCGCGCGAATCGAGTTGGAAGGGATTCTTGTCGGTGCCCGAGAGCATCGGGTTGTAGCGGAACAAGGGCCAGTAGCCGCTTTGGACGGCGTTCTTCTGCTGCTCGATGCCGTAGACCATGTCGTAGCCGTGAGCGATGCAGTGGCTGTAGGCAATGATGATGGAGGGCCCGTCGTAGGCTTCGGCTTCGAGGAAGGCCTTGACGGTTTGCGAGTCGGAGCCGCCCATGGCGACGCGGGCGACGTAGACGTTGCCGTACATCATGGCCATCATGGAGAGGTCTTTTTTACCGGCCGGTTTGCCGCCGGCGGCGAACTTGGCGACGGCGCCGCGGGGGGTGGACTTGGACATCTGGCCGCCGGTGTTGGAGTAGACCTCGGTGTCGAGCACGAGGATGTTCACGTTGCGGCCGGTGGAGAGGACGTGGTCAAGCCCGCCGTAACCAATGTCGTAGGCCCAGCCGTCGCCGCCGACGATCCAGACGCTCTTTTTGACGAGGGTGTCGGAGACGGCGATGAGGTTGCGGGCGTCGGGGGTGTCGAGCGCGGTGAGGACGCCGACGAGTTGCTTGACGCGGTCGCGCTGGGCGAAGATGCCGGGCTCGGTGGATTGATCGGCTTCAAGGATGGAGGCGGCGAGATCGGCGCCGACCTGGTCCTTCATGCGGCCGAGCAGTTCGCGGGCGAACTCGGTTTGCTTGTCGATGCTGAGGCGGATGCCGAGGCCGAACTCGGCGTTGTCCTCAAAGAGCGAGTTGGACCAGGCCGGACCGCGGCCGTCGTTGTTGGAGGTGTAGGGCGTGGTGGGCAGGTTGCCGCCGTAGATGGAGGAGCAGCCGGTGGCGTTGGCGACGATGGTGCGGTCGCCGAAGAGCTGGGTGAGGAGCTTGATGTAGGGCGTTTCGCCGCAACCGGAGCAGGCGCCGGAGAACTCAAACAGGGGCTGGAGCAGTTGGACGTCTTTGACCTGGCTGTGGGAGACGGCGGCGCGGCTGGTTTCGGGAAGCGAGAGGAAGAAGTCCCAGTTGGCGCGCTCGGGTTCGCGCAGGGGAAGCTGCGGGGCCATGTCGATGGCGCGGTGTTTGATGTTGGTCTTATCCTTGGCCGGGCAGACGGCTACGCAGAGGCCGCAGCCGGTGCAGTCTTCGACGGCGACCTGGAGAAGGTATTTCTGGTCGCCCATCTCCTTCCACTTGGCGGTGGCGGACTTGAAGGTGGCCGGGGCGCCGGCGAGCGCGGGTTCCGGCACGACTTTGCTGCGGATGGTGGCGTGGGGGCAGACCAGGACGCACTTGCCGCACTGGATGCAGAGCTTCTCGTCCCACACCGGGACTTCGCTGGCAATGTTGCGCTTTTCCCACTGGGCGGTGCCGATGGGGAAGGTGCCGTCAAGCGGCATGGCGCTGACCGGGAGGCGGTCGCCATCGCCGGCATAGACCGCGCCGAGGACGTTGCGGACGTAGTCGGGGGCCTTGGGGGAGATGATGGGGCGGAGTTCGATGTCGCTGGAGACGGCTGAGGGGACGGCGACTTCCTGGAGGTGGGCGAGGGAGGCGTCGACGGCGGCGAAGTTCTTCTGGACGACGGCGTCGCCGCGTTTGCCGTAGGTCTTCTTGATGGCCTTCTTGATCTGCTCGATGGCTTCCTCGCGGGGGAGGATGCCGCTGATGGCGAAGAAGCAGGTCTGCATCACGGTGTTGATGCGGACGCCCATGCCGTTGTCCTTGGCCACGGTGAGGGCGTCGATGACGTAGAACTTGAGCTTCTTCTCAATGATGGTTTGCTGGACGGGGCGGGGGAGTTTGTCCCAGACCTCGCCGGCGGAGTAGGGGGCATTGAGGAGGAAGGTGGCTCCGGGAACGGCGGCGCGCAGCACGTCGATGCGTTCGAGGAAGGTGAACATGTGGCAGGCGATGAAGGTGGCCCGCGAGATGAGGTAGCTGGAGCGGATGGGCTTGGGACCGAAGCGGAGGTGGGAGATGGTCATCGAACCGGACTTCTTCGAGTCGTAGACGAAGTAGCCCTGGGCGTAGTTGGGAGTCTCCTCGCCGATGATCTTGATGGAATTCTTATTGGCTCCGACGGTGCCGTCGGCGCCGAGGCCGAAGAAGAGGCAGCGCACGGTGGCGGGGTCTTCGGTGGAGAAGGAGTCGTCGTAGTCGAGGCTGGTGTGGGTGACGTCGTCGAGGATGCCGATGGTGAAGTGGTTTTTCGGTTTGGGCTTGGCGATCTCGTCGAAGACGCCCTTGACCATGGCGGGGGTGAATTCCTTGGAGGAGAGGCCGTAGCGGCCGCCGACGATGCGCGGCAGAGGGCCTTCATAGCCTTCGTGGAGGGCGGTGAGGACCTCCTGGTAGAGCGGCTCGCCGAGGGAGCCGGGCTCCTTGGTGCGGTCGAGGACGGCGATGGACTTGACGGACTTGGGCAGGCAGGCGAGGAAGGCTTCGGTGGCGAAGGGGCGGTAGAGGCGGACCTTGACGAGGCCGATTTTTTCGCCGCGTTCGACGAGGTATTCGACGGTCTCCTGGACGGTTTCGGCGCCGGAGCCCATGATGACGATGACGCGCTCGGCGTCGGGGGCGCCGACGTAATCGAAGAGGTGATACTGGCGTCCGGCGAGGGTGGCGAACTTATCCATCGCGTTCTGAACGATGGAGGGGGTGGCGATGTAGAAGGGGTTGACGGTTTCGCGGCCCTGGAAGTAGACGTCGGGGTTCTGTGCGGTGCCGCGGAGGACGGGGTGATCGGGGGAGAGGGCGCGCTGGCGGTGGCGGCGGACGAGCTCGTCATCGACCATGGCCTTCATGTCCTCTTCGGTGAGCTGTTCGACCTTGGCGACCTCGTGGGAGGTGCGGAAGCCGTCGAAGAAGTGGACGAAAGGAATGCGGGATTCGAGCGTGGCGGCCTGGGCGATGAGCGACATGTCCATGACTTCCTGGACGGAGTTCGCGGCGAGCATGGCGAAGCCGGTTTGGCGGACGGCCATGACGTCCTGGTGGTCGCCGAAGATGGAGAGGGCCTGGGCGGCGACGGCGCGGGCGGCGACGTGGATGACGGCCGGGGTGAGCTCGCCGGCGATCTTATACATGTTGGGAATCATGAGCAGGAGGCCCTGGGAGGCAGTAAACGTGCAGCCCAGAGTGCCTGCCTGGAGAGCGCCGTGGAGGGCGCCGGCGGCACCGCCTTCGCTCTGCATTTCAATGACGGTGGGGACCGTGCCCCAGATGTTTTGTTTGCCTTCCGACGACCACTGGTCCGCCCACTCTCCCATGTTCGAGGAGGGCGTGATCGGGTAGATGGCGATTACCTCGTTGGTTTTGTGGGCAACATAGGCGGCTGCCTCGTTGCCATCGATGGTCACTTGGGGACGGGTCATGTCGGCATGAGTATAGGCACGTTGATCGCCACATAAGCGGGACGCATAAACCGATGATTTGCCACCACTTCGGGATGGGGTGAGGAGGCAATGCGGCATCTGGCGGCAAGCGCTTCCGCTCTTTGGGTGAGATGCCCCATGTGCAGGCGAGTGAATGTTTCGGCGGGCGGCGGGGCGGGCAGCCGGGAGG
>JAFLBB010000108.1 GCA_017304135.1 Acidobacteriota bacterium
ATACGGCCGCGTGCGGGTTGAATAGAAGAAGTGAAACGTACCGCCCTGCTTCTCGCCTTGTTGCCGCTCATGGCTCATGGGGCAGCGACGGAGCGGTTCACGGCGGGGCATCTCCAGTTCACACTAGATGGCAGCGAGCGCGCGAACTTCAGCTACCAGTTGCTGTGCCTGGCGGGTAAGATCCCTTGTTCGCGGGCGGCGTATGAACAGCTATGGCGGAAGGAGCTGGGGTGGACGGCGGAGGATGATGCCAACCTCTACGAGTTCGGCAAGCTGCTGGAGTTGGACACCGAGGAGCGGGCGCTGCGGGCGCCGTTTCCGCCGAACTTCCCGAGGCTGTATGACAACATGTCGCGCGAGGCGAGGCTGCTGGCGATCCTATTGTCGGCGCGCAGGCCGAGCCGGATGGAGCGCAAGTTTGAAAACACGGGAGCGACGAAGGTGGACGCGGCGCGCATCCGGGCGCTGGCGGCTACCTACCATCCGCGGTTTCTAGTGTGGTGGCGGCAGGAGGGGCGCGCGCTCTGCGTGCAATACCCGAAGGAACTGGCCCGGGTGATGCGCGAGCACCGGCTGGATGCGTACCTGTTGCAGATGGCCTATCTGCTGGAGCCGGGCCAGCAGTTCAAGCGTCCGGTGGAGATGCACGTGATTGCGCGCCCTGCGTATGCGAAGAGCACCAGTTTCGCGACGCAGATTTCGGACCAGGTTTTGCTGGAGGTCTCGCAGGGCGATAGGGCGTTGCAGCGGGTGAGCCTGCTGGTGCATGAGACGGTGCACCTGTTTTATGCGGCGGCGTCGCGGAAGCGGCACATGGCCTTGATGCAGGAGTTTGCCGGGCACCGTGACGAGGCGGCGGGCAGCTACTACGCCTACTTCAATGAGGCGCTGGCGACAGCGGCCGGAGCAGTGGTGGACAAGCGGTTGATGCCGGGCGACCACGAGCGCGAGGGGCCGAACTGGCGCTATCACCATCCGTTCATTCCGGCGCTGGCGCGTGCGCTTGTGCCGCTGCTGGAGGAGAGGCTGGAGAGCAATCAGCCGCTTCTTGTGGGAATCGCCGGGCCGTATATCGCTGCGGGGGGCAGGGAGTTGGGACCGCTGGCGCGGACGCTCGCCTTTCGTTTCGGATTCCGCGTGACGACCGGGGAAAGGGCGCTGGTGAATAGCATGCGGCAGGTGTTGCTGGCAGCGGCTCCGCCCACGGTGAGCCTGTATGGGATGGAGCCGTTGGACCGCTTCGCGCACATCAATGTAGTGCGGTTGGAGATTCACCCGGGTGAGAGCCCGGCGCAACGACTGGAGGCGCGCACGGCGAAGTCACTTGAGTTGAAGCTGACGGCGCCGGATGCGGCGTCGATGGAGAAGTGGATTCGGAACATATTCGCGCGATAATGGCTCTCGCGCCATGAAGCCGATTACCGCGATTCCGCCCCTGCATTGGATTCTGTTTGCCGCCGCCACGATGTCGTTGGGGTGGGGATTGCGCGGCTTCATTGGAGGCGGTCCGCTGGGGGCGATGATACCGGGAGCGATGATCGGGCTGGCGCTGTCGCTGCTGCTGCGGTTGGATGCCAGCCAGACGGCGCGCCTGCTGGCGTTCTCCGCGGTAGGGGTTGGCTTCGGCGGCGACATGACCTACGGGCAGACGGTGGGCCTGTCGTTTCAGCCCGGGACCTACTGGTGGGCGATTCTTGGGTTCGCCATTAAGGGCGGGACGTGGGGGTTGCTGGGCGGAGCGGTCATGGGCATGGCGCTGGCGCCTCCGTCGCGGCGGATGCTGGCGGCGACGTTGGCCTCGATGCTGGCAGCGACGTGGGTGGGCTGGCGGCTGATCAACGATCCGAAGCTGATCTATTTCTCGAATCCGAATGACAAGCCGAGGCCGGAGATTTGGGCGGGTCTGATTCTGGCCGCGCTCACGGTGATGGCCTTGCATGGCGCGTATGTGCGGCGGTTTGCGGTGTGTGGCGTGATTGGCGGCGGCATCGGGTTTGCGCTGGGGGCGGCGATGCAGGTGTGGGGGCGGACGCACGCCATGGATTACTTTTCCGACTGGTGGAAGGTGATGGAATTCACCTTTGGGGCGCTGCTGGGCGTGGGGTTTGCCTGGGCGGCATGGAGCGTAGAGCCGATGGCGGTGGAGAGCGGCGAGAGAGAGCCGGATACGCCGTTGCTCACTTCACTCACCTCGGCGGCTCTGGCCGTGGCGATCATCCTGGCGCTGGTGCCGTACTTTGAGGAGCGCATCCACATCCGTTTTTCCTATACGGTTGCCGGGGCGCTGTTGCTGTTGTTGTCGACGCGGTCGCCGGCCGTGGCGCGCGAGGTGGGCATCGCGGTGACCTGTTGCGCGTTCTTTGCCGATCTGTATGAGGACCGGCCGCAGACGAACTACTGGCTGGCGGTGGGGCTGATCGCCATGGCGACGGCGGCGATTGCGTGGTTTGTGCACCGGACGCGTTGCACGGTGCAGTTGTTTTTGTTGATCACCTGGACGGCGGTGGCCGATTCGCTGTTGAAGAGCTACCTGCCTGGGCCGCGCAAGGCGGCGCATGCGGTGCAGGCGATCTTTGTCGTGCTGGCCGTGATCTGCACGCTGTATCGCCATCGCTTCAGCGCGGCGGCACCGCTGTCAACGCCACCCCTTGCGTCCGGCGCAGCCGGTGATAGGATCAGCGCATGAGCCGCCGTAGCTTTCTTTTCAGCGCCGCTACTGCTTTGCCGCTCGGCGCGTTGCAGGACCCCAAGCCCGTGGAGCGCAAGGGACGCCTTCATCAATCGGTCTGCCGCTGGTGTTACCAGAAGACCGACCTGGAGACGCTGGCGCGCGAGGCCAAGCGCCTGGGGCTGGTGGGGATCGATCTGATTGGCCCGAACGATTGGCCTGTGGTGCAGAAGTATGGCCTGATTCCGACCATGGCGCCGGGGGCGGGGTCGATTCGCGACGGGCATAACGACACGGCCAATCACGCGAAGATGGAGGCCGATTTCCGGACGAATATCGAGCTGGCGGCGAAGATGAAGGTGCCCAACGTGATCACGTTTTCCGGCAGCCGGCGCGGGATGTCCGACGAGCAGGGCCTGGAGAACAGCGTCCTGTTGTTGAACAAAGTGAAGGCGCTCGCCGAGGACAAGGGGGTGACCATCTGCATGGAGCTGTTGAACTCCAAGGTGGACCACGCGGATTACATGGGCGACAAGAGCTGGTGGGGCGTGGAGTTGTGCAAGCGGGTGAACTCGCCGCGCGTGAAGTTGCTGTATGACATCTACCACATGCAAATCATGGAGGGCGATGTGATCCGCACGATTCAGAACAACCACCAGTATTTCGCCCACTATCACACGGGCGGCGTGCCGGGGCGGCATGAGATCGATGAGACGCAGGAGCTGTTCTATCCAGCGATCGTGAAGGCGATTCTGGCGACGGGCTTCCAGGGATACTTCGCGCATGAGTTTATACCCGCGCGTTCGCCGATCGATTCGCTGGGGCAGGCGGCGACGCTGTGCGATCTGTGATCGCGGGTGCTCAGGCGGGATAGGTGCCGGTGATTTTGCGCAGGCCGGCATGGAGGCGGTGAATCCAATGTCCGCCGCGCAGGAACATGAGCGGGCATTCGCCGGCGATGACGGGGACGCCGGCGGCGTGGCATTCCACCACCGCCTGGCTGTGGGCTTCACTCGTGCTATCGGACTGCCGCAGCCAAACCATCTTCACGCCGGCGCGGATGCACTCACGGGCGGTTTCCAGAATCGCTCCGGCGTGCACGAGGAGAATGACGCCCTCGGGGGGAGGCTGCAGGGCCGAAACGCTCTTCGCGCAGGGGGTGCCGCCGATTTCACTTACGGCCGGGTTGACCGGCTCCACTTCGGCCATCGCTTTGCGCAACTCCTCAAAGACGATGCGCGAATACTGCCCTTCCTTGCGCGAAACGCCAACCACCGCCACGCGCGGTAACGACATGAACCGCTCGATGTTCGCTCGGGACGCCGTCATAAGAACCTCCTGTGCTCCCCACACTAGCGCCTGGCGCAGCCGTTGCAAAGCCCCCCGTGCCGTGGCGCGCGTTACAATTCACGCATGAGCGAACTCACGCGTCGTACCTTCATGGCCACCGCATCCACACTTCCTTTGACGGCTGCTTCGGCGGCTCGCGTTGTCGGCGCGAACGACCGGCTGCAGATCGGCGTGATCGGCTGCGGCGGGATGGCGGGCGGCCACATGCGCGGGCTCAACAGCATGAAGGAGTCAGACAACTGCCGTATCGTGGCGGTGTGCGATGTCTATGACAAGCGGCTGGATGCGGCGTCGGAGTTGACGGGCGGGCAGAAGTACAAAGAGTACCGGCGGCTGCTGGAGAACAAGGACATCGATTATGTTCTGATCGCCACGCCCGAGCACTGGCATGCGCAGATGACGCTGGACGCGGCCGACATGGGCAAGCACATCTATTGCGAGAAGCCGATGACGTGGAACATCGAGCAGGCCAAGAAGGTGGTGGCCAAGATCAAGTCGACCGGCGTGAAGATGCAGGTGGGCGTGCAGGGCATGTCCGACGATTCCTATGAGGCTGCCAACAAGCTGGTGAAGGAAGGCGCGCTGGGTAAGGTGGTGCTGGCGCAGATCGACTATTCGCGCAACCACAAGGGCGATGAGTTTTGGGCGTATCCGATCGATGCCGACTGCAAGCCGGGGGTGAACCTGGATTGGAACGCGTGGCTGGGTCCGGCGAAGAAGCGGCCGTTCCAGCCGGAGCGGTTCTTCCGGTGGCGGCTGTTCTGGGACTATTCGGGCGGCATCGCGACAGACCTGTTCATTCACCGCGTGACGCGGATCATCAAGTCGCTGGGGCTTACGTTCCCGGAGCGCGGCGTGGCCTCGGGCGGGAAGTTCTACTTTGCGAAGTCGATGGCGGAGGTGCCGGATACGCTCAATTTCCTGCTCGATTATCCGGAGGGGCTGACGGTGCAACTGGTGTCGTCGATGGCCAATGACACGCCGGTGGAGCACATGCTGCGGGGCAACAAGGCGACGCTGTCGTTCACGCGCACGGGCTTTAGCGTGAAGCCGCAGAAGTTGTATGAGGACGAAGTGAAGCCGGTTGAATTTACGAAGACGGGGGCGGAGTCAGTGAATCTGCACCATCGCAACCTGCAGAACGCGATTCGCAAAGGCGAGGCGCTGAAGTGCGACTGCGACCTGGGGTATTACGGCGTGGTGGCGGCGGGGATCGGCAATGAGAGCTACCGCAAGCGGGCGTACCTGGCGTGGGACCGGAACGGGCAGAAGCTGAAAAAGGCGTAGAGGGCGGGCGGGGTGATCCCGGCTTGATGCCGCGCTACGCTGGAGCCATGCAACGACGAGTGTTCCTTCGCACGGCGGCCTTCGGGGCCGCGGCAGGCCTGGCTCAGGCAGCCCCGGTGAACAAGCGCGAGCGTATGATGCAGTGGCTCGCCGGGAAGACCGATCCGGGGTATACGCCGGCGGCGTTCTTCCTTCATTTCGGGCCGGCGTACAAGAACGGCTCGGCGGCGGCGCGGCGTCACGTGGAGTTCTTCCGCCATACGGACATGGACTTCGTGAAGGTCCAGTTTGAGCAGACCTACGAGCGGCAGCCGTTTCTGCAGAAGCCGGCCGACTGGGCCAAGCTCACGCCGAGGAAGATCGATTTCTATGAGCCGCTGCTGGTGACGGTGCGCGAGTTGGTGCGCGATGCCAAGCGGGATGGGCTCATCCTGATGACGCTCTACTCGCCCTACATGTGCGCCGGGCACTGCGCCACTGGGCCCTTGCTACGGCAGCATCTGGCTGAGAATCCGGACGCGGTGAAGAAGGGTCTCGAGGTGTTGATCGAAAGCCAGATGATTTTTGTGCGGGCCTGCATCGAGGCGGGCGTGGATGGGTTCTATATGTCGACGCAGGGGTCGGAGGCAGGGCAACTGGCGAACCCGGCGCTGTTTGCGCAATACGTGAAGCCGGCGGATCTGGTGGCGATGCATGAGATCCAGAAGAAGTGCGCGTTCAACATCCTGCACGTGTGCGACTACAACGCGCCGTATGCGAACTATGACGCCGTGCGCGATTACCCCGGCCATGTTGTCAACTGCAACCCCGTGCTGACCGGGCGCACGCTGAGCTGGCAGCAAATCAACGCGCACTTCAAGCGCCCCTGCATGGGCGGGCTCGACCGGCATGGGATTCTCGCCAGCGGGACGAATGAGCAGGTGGAGGCGGAGATCAAGAAGGTGATCGCAGGGGCGCCGCGGCAGTTCCTGCTGGGCGCTGATTGCACAGTGGCTGGGGAGTTGAGCTGGGACCGGCTGCGGCACGCGATTGCGGTGGCGCATCGAACGGGCAAGGGGTGAGGAGAGAGATTTGGGTTGACGGGTGCGGGCAGGCATGACATATTATCGATAATGCTCTCGATACTTCCCTGTCCGCGAGGTTGCTTATGAATGGGCTGGCCCTGCGGACGGCCCTGCATGCAGGCACACGGGTTTATGGAACGCTGATCACGACGCCGTCGCCGCACTGGGTGAAGGCGGTGCAGTCGACGGGTGTCGATTTCGTCTTCATTGACACGGAGCACATTCCGCTGGAGCGCGAGACGCTGAGCTGGATGTGCCGCACGTATGCCGCGTTGGGGCTGGCGCCGATCGTGCGCATTCCGTCGCCCGATCCGTATGAAGCCTGCGTGGCGCTGGATGGCGGGGCGGAGGGCGTACTGGCTCCTTACATTGAGACAGCGGAGCAGGTGAGGCGGCTGGCGGGCGCGGTGCGGCATCGTCCGCTGAAGGGCGCGCTGCTGGAGCGGATTACGCATGAAGGGATCGCGCCGGAGGAGCCGCTGCGGTCGTATCTGGCAAACCGGTGCGCGGGCAATCTGCTGCTGATCAACATTGAGAGCGTTCCGGCGCTGGACGCGCTGGAAGAGATTCTCGATGTGCCTGGGATCGATGCCGTGCAGGTGGGGCCACACGATCTGACGACGAGCCTGGGCGTGCCGGAGCAGTATGACCACCCGCTGTTTCTCGACGCGGTGGAGAAGATCATCCGCACGGCGCGGGCGCGGCGCATCGGGGCGGGTGTTCACTTCTGGCTGAGTGTGGAGCGGCAGATCGAATGGATGCGTATGGGGGCGAACCTGACGGTGCAGTCGGCCGACATCACGCTCTTCACCGCGGCGTTGACGCGCGACATTCAGCGCTTCCGCGAGGCTTTCGATGAAACGGCCGCGCCGGGGCAAGCGCCGGAAGCGATATGAGGGTTCCTATGATCAAACGATATGCACTGCTGTTGTGTTCGATGACGATGCTGTTTGCCGCCGAGTCGCGGCGCTCCGATCTGTTTCAGTCGGGCACGGGCGGCTACGCGCTCTACCGCATTCCGGGCATTGTGGTGACGGCGAAAGGCACGCTGCTGGCCTATGCCGAGGCGCGCAAGAGCGACCGCGGCGATTGGGGCCCGATCGACGTTGTGCTGCGGCGGAGCACCGATGGCGGCGCGACGTGGTCAGCGGCGAAGGTGATTGCGAAGGTCGAAGGCGAGCACCGCAAGAACCCGGTAGCGCTGGCGCAGAGCCTGGCCAACCCGAGCGATGTTACCTACAACAATCCCGTTGCCATCGCGGATCGCAAGACGGGGGCCGTGCACTTTTTGTTCTGCCAGGAGTATATGCGCGCGTTCTACCTGCGCAGTGACGACGATGGGCAGACGTTCACGAAGGCTGTCGAGATCACGGCGACGTTTGACAAGTTCCGTCCGGAGTACGACTGGAAGGTGCTGGCGACAGGGCCGGGGCATGGCATTCGATTGAGCGGCGGGCGGCTGCTGGTGCCGGTGTGGCTGTCGACAGGGACGGGCGGGCACGCGCATCGCCCCTCGGTGACCTCCACCATTTACAGTGACGACGCGGGGCGCACCTGGCAGCGCGGGGCGATTGCCGTGCCGGATACGCCGGAGTGGGTTTTCCCCAATGAAACCGCGGCCGCGGAGCTTTCCGACGGGCGTGTGCTGCTGAATGTGCGCACTGAGTCAAAGGGGAACCGGCGGCTGCTGACGACCAGCGCGGAGGGCGCAGGCGGGTGGTCCGCGCCGCAATTCCATGAGAACCTGCTGGAGCCGATCTGTTTCGGCAGCATGGCGACGCTGGCCGTTGACGGCAAGAGCCGGTTGCTCTTCTCCAATCCCGACAACCTGGAGAAGACGGGCGGCGTGGCTGAGCCGGGCAAGAATCGCGACCGCAAGAACCTGGCGATTCAGGTTTCGTATGACGACGCCCGCACGTGGATGGTGAAGAAGATGATCGAGCCCGGCTGGGCCGGCTACTCGGACCTGGCCACGGATGCGAAGGGGTGGATCTACTGCTTCTTCGAGCGTGGCGGCATTGGCGACAATCATTTCAAAACGGCCGCTCTGACGCTGGTCCGCATGGATGTGGAATGGCTCACGGATGGCAAGGACACGCTGAAACGAAAATGACCAACCCTGAATATTTGGAGTACCTGCGCAGCGTCGATACACCTACGCTGATCAACGCGATTGAGTTGCTGAAAGTGAGGCCGAACCATGAGGGCTTCACGCCGCTGGCGCTGCGCTGCCTGTTTCCCGAGTTCGGCCGCATGTGCGGCTATGCGGTGACGGCGCAGGTGGAGACCATTTCGCAAACGGGGCCGTTTGAGATCGACCGTTTCCTCGATCTCTACCGGCTTGTCGAGGCGGCGCCGAAGCCTGCCGTGATTGTGCTGCAAGAGATTGGCGGACACGGCGACTATGCGGCGCATTGCGGGGAAGTGATGGCGACGTTTTTCACGCGGCTGGGTGCGATCGGCCTGGTGAGTGACTGCGGCGTGCGCGATCTGCCCGAGGTGCGGCGGTTGGGCTTCCACTATTTCGCCCGCGGGTCAGTGGCCAGCCACGGGCATTTCCGCATTGTGCGCGCCGGGGTGCCGGTGCAGGTGTTGGGTGTGCCGGTGATGCCGGGCGACCTGCTGCATGGGGACGAGAACGGTCTCATCACGGTGCCGCGCGGCGTGGAGGTCGAGTTAGCGCGGTGTGTGGATCTCGTCCGCTCGCGCGAGGCGAAGATCATGGAGTTTGTGCGCGGCAAGGACTTCACGCTCGACGGCTTCCGGCAGATGGTCGTCGAATAGGCTCAGTTGGCGGCGCTGATGACGGGCTCGCGCTCCTGCGGGTCCATCATGCCGAAGGCCTGGGCGCGGCGGGAGGAAGCCGTCACGTCCATGAACTCCTCATAGGAACTGGTGGCGGCGCGGGAAAAGGCGTCGGCGATGAGGGCGTTGTCCTGTGAGCGCAAGGCCGCCAGCAGGGGTTCGTGGGCCGCGGTGACGTCGACCAGGTGTTGCAGTCCGTTGGCGCGCAGCACGCTGACGAAGGCGAGCAGGGGCACGGTCAACTGTTCGAGCGTGCGGCAGAGCGTGTCATTGCCGGAGCAGCGCCAGATGAAGCGGTGGAAGTCGAGGTCGGCCTGAGCCGCTTCGTAGTAAGAGTCGCGTTGGATGGCTGCGCCGAGGGCGGCGAGTTTGCGGTCCAACTCCTGAAACTCGGCCTCGCCCATGCGGAGGGCGGCGTCCTCGGCGGCACGCACCTCAAGCAGAGCGCGCAATTGCACGCGCTCACGCACCTCTTTCGGGCTGAGGCGGGTTACGGTGGTGCCGATGTTGGGCTGGCGCGTGACGAGCCCGGCTGATTCCAACTGCTGTAGCGCTTCACGAACGGTGGCCTGGCTGACGCCGAACTCACGCGCGATGCGCATTTCGCGGAGGTTGGAGCCGGGCGGATAGGTGCCATCGAAAATGGCTTGCAGAAGGCGCCCTACGGCCTGGTGGGCCAGGCTGCCGGCGGAGGCCCGGCCTGATTGTGCTTTCTTCCTCATCGCCGCACTCAACCTAGCATAGCGGTGGCTTGACAGCAAGGGTTATCGGCCATATTATCGATTAGACTATCGGTATACGAAAGGAAGTACCATGTTGCCTTCAGCTGGGTCGCTGCTTCGTCTATTTGTGCTTGGATGCACCGCCGTGTCGCTCATGTGGGCGCAGATTGGCGGTGGTTCGCTGGTCGGCAATGTCATCGATCCGGCCGGGGCGTCGGTGGTGGGGGCGCGGATTCTGGCCAAGAATGTGGACACCGGAGTGTCGCGCGACACGGTGACGAATGAGACCGGATACTACGAATTTCCGTTGCTGCCGGCGGGGCAGTATACGCTCGAAGCCGAGCAGCAGGGCTTCCGCAAAGCGACGACGGCCGCCTTCCAGATCAACACGGGCACGAGGCCGAGGGTGGACATCAAGCTCGAACTGGGGCAGGTGGCCGAGAGCGTGGAGGTGGTGTCGACGGCGCCGATTGTGAACGCCACCACGACCGAGCTGGGCGTATCGATGCAGCGCAGCCGGATTGAGTCGCTGCCGCTGAACGGGCGTAACTTTCAGCAGTTGGTGGGCCTGCAGGCGGGCGTGCTGTCGAACCCCTCGTCGAGCGCGGGCGGACGCGGCGGCATGGAGTTTCACGGGGCGACGGCGTTTGGCAACGCGCTGCTGATGGATGGCGTGGACATGTCGCTGGGCGAGGTGCCGGGGACGGGGAATGCGACGGGCGGCGGTCCGCTGATCAACACGATCAGCGTGGAGGCGATTGAGGAGTTCAAGGCCTCGGGCAATGCGATGTCGGCCGAGTATGGCCGTTCGATCGGCGGCGTGCTCAATGTGACCACCAAGAGCGGCACGAACCAGTTCCACGGTTCGCTGTTTCACTTCTTCCGCAACGACAAGCTGGATGCGAACAGCTTCTTCAGCAACCGGTCGAACCTGGCGCGGCCTTCGCTGCGGTTCAATCAATTCGGCGGCAACGTGGGCGGGCCTGTGATCCGCAACCGGGCATTCTTCTTCTTCAACTATGAGGGGGCGCAGGTGCGCAGTCCGTCGCAGATCACGGGCAACGTCGCCACTCCGGCCCTGATTGCGCAGCTCAGCCCGGCCCTGCAGAAGACCTTTAACGAACTTTCCCCGAAGGATTACGAGCCGACGACGAATCCTCTCGTCGGGCTTCACCGGCGCAATGACCGCCGCATCAACGATGAGAACACCTATCTCATGCGCGGCGACATCGACCTGGCCAAGCACCGGCTGAGCCTGCGCTACAGCTACAACAACCAGGACATCAGCACGCCGCAGTTGATGCCCGTGCTGCGGCAGACGCTGCCGACGAGATTTCACAACGCCGTCGTGCAGGACAACTGGAGCATCGCGCCCACGGTGTTCAACGAGTTGCGCCTGGGCTTCAACCGCACGGACCTGTTCCGGTATGAAGCCGGGCGCGAGAACTATCCGGCCTGGATCACCACGGCCGGTGTGAATGTGAACCTGAGTCTTCCCGGCTACCTGCAC
This sequence comes from Acidobacteriota bacterium, assembly GCA_017304135.1. Classification (GTDB taxonomy): domain Bacteria; phylum Acidobacteriota; class Terriglobia; order Bryobacterales; family Bryobacteraceae; genus JAFLBB01. The sequence continues at coordinate 11,407 of JAFLBB010000108.1, forward strand.
TTCATTCCCACCACCTATACGGTGGCTGACAACCTCACGTTGATTCGCGGCCGGCATTCGATCAAGATGGGCGCCGAGATCATCGTCTCCATGAACAACCGCGACCAGGGCGGGGCGCCGACGCACATGTACAACAGCGTGACCGACCTGATCGCGGACCGGCCGAACCGCATCCGCATGCTGTTTGGCGGCGGAAAGGGTTTGAAGAACACCAACTATGGGTTCTACATTCAAGATGACTTCCGGCTTTCCTCGCGGCTGCAGGTGAACATGGGGGTGCGCTATGAGTACTTCCCGCCGTTGAAAGGCCTGTTCAACATCAATAGCTCCGATCCGTTCGGTCCCTTCCTCGGCGGTTCGCGCGAGGCGATGTATGTGGCCGACCGGAACAACCTTGGCCCGCGCATCGGGCTTGTGTACGATCCGTTCGGCAGCCAGCGGCTGGTGTTTCGCGCGGGCGGCGCCGTGGGCTACATTCCGCAGGTGCCGATCTACCTGATGGACATGGCCTCCATCGATCCGCGATTTCCGCTGGTGGCCGACTTCGCGCCGGCCGACATTCCGATGTTCCCGTCCGTTTATCCGTTCCCGATGTCGATCGTGAGCCAGATCGCGGGCAACCCGAACCTGCTGCCGGCGAACTTCGTGGCCACGCGCCAGATCATGGACTATAACCGCCGCGATAGCTACGGCGCGCAGTGGAACTTCAGCGTGCAGGGAACGGTGACGCCGACGCTGGCGCTGCAGGCGAGCTATGTGGGGACGCGCAACGTGAACCTGACCTCGCCGCGCAATGTGAACCTGGTGAACCCATCGCTGGGAAGGCGCCCGCGGACGGAGTTCGGCGATGTGAACATCCTCGAGAACGCGGGCCGCATTTCGTATCACGGCCTGCAACTCTCGGCCACGCAACGGCTGAAGAAGGGGCTCAGCTTTGAGGCCTTCTACACGTGGGCGAAGAGCACGGCCTACTATGTGCCGGACGGGACGATCACGTTTACGCTTGGTTCGCTGCAGGATCCGAGCAACATCGCGGGGTCGAACGGCGTGAAGGACGGCGACCTGCGTCACCGGTTCGTGAGCACCTTCTCTTACCAGATTCCCACGGGCGCGTTCGCCGATTCCGGCGTGATGAAGGCAGTGTTGGGCGGCTGGACGATCCAGTCGATCACGACGTGGCGATCGGGCCTGCCGTTCAACGTCACTTCGGGAACGCTTCTCTATCCCAACGGGCGAGTGGATGGCCAGCGCCCCGACTATGTGTCCGGAAACGACCCTTACAACCGCAACCCGTCGGCGCTCACCTGGCTGAACCGCGCCGCTTTCAGCAACACGGCGGCCGCCGCCGAGCGCCGCTTCGGCACGCTCGGGTATAACGCGATGCGAGGCCCGTCGGGCTTCAGTCTCGATGCGGCGCTGCACAAGCAGTTCGTCATTCGTGAAGGCCATCGCGTCACGTTCCGGCTGGAGGCGTTCAACGCGCTGAATCACAAGATTCTCAACTCGCCGGTGGCCGCGGTGACGAATCCGAACTTCGGTCTCATTACCGGGGCCAGCGGCGGGCGCAATGTGCAGTTGGCGCTGAAGTACAACTTCTGACGGTATGCTGGCCCGATGACACGCCGTCAACTTCTCGGCCTGGGCGTCGGCGCGGCGCATGGCCCGCCTGGACGTTCCGCATCTACCCGGCGGCCCAATGTCCTGATGCTGGTGGCCGACGATCTGAACACGTGGACGGGGTTGCAGCATGAGGCCTCGCGCGCTCTTACGCCCTCGCTCAATGCGCTGGCCCGGCGCGGCACGGTATTCCGCAACGCCTACTGCGCGTCGCCGCTCTGCAATCCTTCACGGACGGCTGTGCTGACGGGGCTGGCGCCGTGGACGAGCGGCATTTACGAGAACGGCCACTGGTGGCGGCCGGCGTTGCCCGGCGTGGTCACCATGCCCGAGTTCTGGCGGCGCAACGGCTACCATGCGGCCGGGGCGGGCAAGGTGTTTCATCATACGCCCGGCTTCAATCCGCCTCAGGTGTGGGATGAGTTTCAGACGTTCCGATGGGATGATCCGTGGGATCGTCCGGCGGCGACCTATATCGATGTGCCGCCGACGCCCAAGCCACCCGGGGCGCCCTACAACGGCATGGCTCCGCCGCGGCATGAGTTCGATTGGGGTGCGCTGCCCAAGGCGGAAGCCGAGTATGGCGATGCCCGCTCGGTGGCGTTTGCCGAGCGCTTCCTTGCGCAGCCTCGCACGGAGCCGTTCTTTCTCGCCGTGGGGCTCTTCCGGCCGCATTTGCCGTGGTTCACCCCGAAGGAATATCGCGAGGCCATTAGTGGGGATCGCTTTCTCCCTGAAATGGTGGACGGCGATCTGAACGATGTGCCCGCGGCCGGGAAACGCTTCGCCGCGACAGGCGCGGCCGATTTCCAGCGCACTCGGGGCATGGATCAGTGGCCCGAAGCGATCCGCGCGTACCGGGCCTCCATCCGTTTCGCCGACGCTCTCTATGGGCGCGTGTTGCGGGCGCTGGAGCGCAGCGGGCAGGCGGACAACACGGTGATCGTCTTCTGGTCAGACAACGGGTTCCATATGGGCGAGAAGGAGCGGTTTCACAAATCGACGCTGTGGGAGCGCGCCTGCCGCGTGCCGCTGTTGATTGCCGCGCCGGGGCAGAAAGCGGCTACAGTCGATGCGCCGGTGAGCCTGCTGGATGTGTATCCCACGCTTGCCGCGCTGTGCGGCCTGAGGCCGCCAAGCGGGCTGGACGGGCGGGACCTCGCGCCCGTGCTGCGGTCGCCGCGCCGCGCCACGACGCAAGCTGTCGTCACCGGCTTTCAGCCAGGCAACTTTGCCGTCAACGATGGCCGCTGGCGCTACATCCGCTACCAGGATGGGGGCGAGGAGCTATACGATCTGCGCAGCGATCCGAATGAGTGGACAAACCTGGCCGGCCAGCCGGCGATGCGTGCCCACATGGACCGGCTGGCACGCTCCATCCCCGCGCGTGAGGCCAAGCCCGCGCCGCTGAAATCCGCGTACCGGTTTGACCCGGTACGCTACACTTGGCAGCCCGTCGCGATGACCGATTCCGCAAGACCGACGCAAAGGAACTGAGATGACCATTACTCGCCGCCAAGCCCTCTGGCTTCCCGCCGCGCTTGCCGCCGCCCCTGTGCGTGCGGCCGAGGCCGTGCGCTCCGATGTCTTCGTGGCCCAGACGAACGGCTATTTCATGTACCGCATTCCAGGGCTTGCGGTGACGCCACAGGGTACGCTGCTTGCCTACGCCGAAGCGCGCCGCACGACGGGCTCGGACTGGGACGCCATCGACATCGTGATTCGCCGCAGCACGGATCGCGGAGCCACGTGGTCGGCGCAGCAGGTGATTGGCGCGGTTCCGGGCATCACGTCAAAGAACCCCGCGTATCAGTCACGGCGCACGGAAGCGCCTCCGGGATTGACGTACAACAACCCGGTGGCCATTCCTGACCGCAAAAAGGGACTGGTGCACTTCGTCTATTGCGTCGAGTACATGCGCGCGTTTTATTTGCGCAGCAAGGACGACGGCCGCACCTTCTCCCAGCCGGTTGAGATTACGAGCGCGTTTGAGGGCTTCCGCGCGGCCTACAACTGGAAGGTGCTAGCCACGGGCCCCGGCCACGGGATTCAGCACAAGAACGGACGCCTGGTGGTGCCGGTGTGGCTATCGACTGCTGACGGCGCCAACGCGCATCATCCCTCGGTTGCGGCCACGATTTACAGCGACGACCGTGGGGCCACCTGGCACGCCAGCGAGATCGCCATTCCACACGACGGCAACACGGTGAATCCAAGCGAGACCGTGGCCGAGCAGCTTGCCGATGGCCGCGTGATGCTCAATTCGCGCACGGAAAGCGCGTCCAACCGGCGCGTGATTGTGACCAGCGCCGACGGGGCCACGAAGTGGTCGAAGCCTCGATTCCAGGAGGAGTTGGTTGAGCCCGTCTGTTTTGGGAGCCTCGTGCGCCATGGCAAGGCGAGCGCGCGGGGGCCGAACCGGCTGCTGTTTGTGAACCCGGACAACCTGATGCGCGGCGGCGCTCCGGGCGAGCCAGGCAAGGGGCGTGACCGCAAGAACCTCACCGTGCAATTGAGCGAAGACGATGGCGCGACGTGGAAGGTGAAGCGCGTGATCGACGCCGGCTACTCGGGCTATGCCGACATCAACGTGGGGCCGAAGGGGGACATCTACGTTCTGTATGAACGCGGGCGCGAAGATCCGAAGCCGCCGCGCATCGGCGCGCTGACGCTGGTTCGCTTTCCGCTGGAATGGGTGCAGCAGGGGCAGCACGCCGAACGGACTCAGCCATGAAGACAGCCGGAGTGAGCCGCCGCGAGTTTGCGGGAGGTCTCGCGGCCGGGCTCGCGGCCGCGCCTCTGGCGGCCCAGGGTGCGGGGCGGCCCAACATCGTTCTGATCCTGATCGACGACCTGCGCTGGGACGCCCTCGGTTGCGCGGGACACCCGTGGGCCAAGACGCCGCACCTGGACCGGCTTGCTGCTCGGGGGGCGCGGTTCCGCAATGCGTTCGTGACCACGTCGCTCTGCTCGCCGAGCCGGGCCAGTATTCTGACCGGGCAGTACATGCACGCGCATGGTGTGCAGGATAATTTCACCGCACTGCCCGCTTCTCTGCCGACGTTTCCGCGTGTGCTTCAGCAGAGTGGCTATCAGACGGCCTTCATCGGCAAATGGCACATGGGCGACGCGCAACTCAACCGGGGCGGCGAGGATAGCGATTCGCCGCAGCCAGGGTTCGACCACTGGGTGAGCTTCCGCGGGCAGGGGACCTACTTCAACCCGCAGTTGAACCGGAACGGCGTGCGCCAGAAGGTGGAGGGCTACACGACCGACATCCTCACCGGGGAAGCGGTTCGTTTTGTGGAGCGCCAGAAGCAGGACCGGCCGTTCTGCCTGTACCTGTCGCATAAGGCGGTGCATGCCGGATTCGAGCCTGCGCCGCGCCATCGGGCGCTGTATGAGGATCGTGAGATCGCCACGCCGGCGTCGGCCACGGTGCGCGAGGGTAAGCCGCAGTGGCTGCTGAGAAAGCGTGACGTGTCGCGCCACGGGCTGCGGAATTTGTACGAGGGCGAGTATACGCTGCCTTCGCTCTACCGGCAGTACATGCGATCGCTGGCTGCCGTGGATGACAGCGTGGGGGCGGTGGAGCAAGCGTTGGAGCGCGGTGGTTTCCTCGACAACACGCTCTTCGTCTTCCTGGGCGACAATGGGTTCTTGCTGGGTGAGCAGGGGCTGGTGGATAAGCGGGTGATGCATGAGCCTTCGATCCGCGTTCCTCTGCTGGCGGCCTGGCCCGGGCGTATTCCCGCCGGGACGGTGCGCGATGAACTGGCCCTCAATCTGGACATCGCGCCCACGTTGGTGAGCGCCGCCGGAGGAACACCACCCGCTTCGATGCAAGGCGCCTCGCTGCTCAGTCTTTTTTCCGCCCGGCCGTCGAGCTGGCGGAAGGAGTTTGTCTATGAGTACCTCTGGGATTGGGAGGCTCCGCATACTCCCGGCGTGGTGGGGCTGCGCAGCGAAACGCATAGCTACATGGAGTACCAGGGCGTTTGGGATGTGAATGAGCTGTACGATGTGAGCCGCGACCCGCGGCAGATGAACAACCTGCTGGCGGGTTCGGAAACGACGACCGAGGCGGGCGGCTGGCTGCGCCGCGTGACAGACCCGGTCACACAGAAGCTGGCTCGTGAGATGCGCGCGCGGATGGTGTCGATTCTGAACTCGACCGGCGGGGCGCATCTTGCCAAGGGGCCGGCATGAACAAAGTCCGCCGCGCCGCCCACGGCGCCGCACATTGGAGGAACGCGTGAAACGGTTTTCCGGAATTCTTCCCGCCATCGTGACGCCTGTCGACGATCAGGGCGGGCTCAACACAGCAAGTTTTGAGACGCTGCTGGAGCGGCAGTATGAGGCGGGCGCGCACGGG
>JAFLBB010000109.1 GCA_017304135.1 Acidobacteriota bacterium
CCCGCGCCGCATAGGCCAGCCCCTGCGCCTGCGCCGTGCCCTCGGCCTGCCAGGCATGCCCGCCGCCCGCCGTCAGACGCCCGCGCGCCTTCACTTCTCCCAACGCCTCCACCGGCAACCGCAGCGGCTTGTGCAGATCGGCCACCCGCACCGTCCCCTCGCCGTCGATCGTCACCACCGGCTCTTTCCAGTCCCGCAGCGCCACGTCGGCCCGCATGGTGCTCGCGCCCAACTTCGCCTCAGCCCCCGTCACCGTCATCCCCGCCGCATCCAAGCGCAGCGGACCACTCAGGTCAAACGTCACCGGCACCGCCAGCGGCTCGGCCAGCCGCGACTGTTTCATCGCAAACGTCCCCGCATACGCCCGCGCCGCCCGCTCGTAACGCAACTGCGCCTCAAACTCCCGCGCCGTGAAATCGACGGGAACGATGCGATCCTCGTAATGCACCTCCGCCCCGCGCACCACCAGCTCGCCAATCGCCAGATCGAGCACGGTCTCCACGGGCGTCTTCGTCCGCTTCCTCGCCACCGCCGGCTCCGGGAAATTCCAATGCCCCTCGGCATCCCGCACCAGGTGCATCCGTGGCTTCTCCAACCGCACCGCCGCCACGTTCACCTTTTTATCCAGGAACGAAAGCACCTTCAGATCCACTTCGGCCCGCGGCACCTCCACCAGCGGCGGCGACCCCTCTGGCTCCCGCCCCCGCAGCACGAAGCCCTCCGCGTGCGCCCGCCAAAGCTTCCAGTCAAACGCAAAGCTCTTCAACTCCGCTTTGCCCCCGGTGGCCTTCTCCACCTCCGCGATCGCCCGTTGCCGGATCTGTTCGGCCAGCCACTGCGAGCGCAACACCTCCCACGCCGCCCAATACCCCAACACGCCCAGCAGCAGCAGCGCCACCAGCGAGCGTGTCCACCAGGAGCGCAACAGGTTCCTCACCGGAATACCTCCTCCTGGAACGTGATCCGCACCGACGCCCGCGCCGCCTTGAGCCAGTCGTCCATCGCCTGGTCCACCCGCTGCTCGGTGAGAATCGCTTCAATTTCCGTCTGCGCCTCCTGCAGCGGCGGCACCGGCACCGGAGCCTTCACACTCTCCCAACCAGGCACATAGGAGTCGCGGTAATACTCCGCCACCTCTTCTTCCGACACGCGCACGCCCGGCCGGAAGCGGAAGTTCACAAACCTCGTCACCGTCACCTGCAACAACAGATTGCGCAACAGGTCGGCCTCGCGCAGTCTGTGCGTGGTGAGCGCGGCCTCAAACGCCTCCGCCCGCGGAAAGTGCTCGGCGCGGAACTTGTCGAGCAGCGGTTTGGCGATCTCCACCCCCGGCGGCGTGTAGCGGCTCAACTGCATCTCGCGGCGAATTAGCGCCAGCTCAATCAACTGGTTGGCCGCCGTCCGCCGCGCCCGCGGCGACACATCCAACGGCTTGCCTTCGAGAAACGCCGCCACGCGCAGATGATCGAGGATCTCGCTCTCCAGAATGGCCGCGCTCTCCACCGACACCGCCAGGCGGTCCACCACCTCGCCCCGGCCCAGCGCGGCCGCCAGCATCGCCACTGCCACCAGCCTCGTCATCAGAAGGTCTGCCCCAGGGAAAAGTGGAATTGAAAACGGCTCAGCCGCTGCATCACGAACTCGCCCTGCCCGTTGATCAACTGCTCGCGCGTGCCGCGAAAACCAAAAAAACTCGGCGCATTCGGCACATACGCAAGATCCAGCCTCACCGGACCGATCGGCGTCCGGTACCGCACGCCCATCCCAATGGCATGCACCATGTAGTCAAATTCGGTCACGCCCGGCTGCCGCCAATCCAGCGTGAACTTACTCAGGCTCGTGAACACGTTGCCCATGTCATGAAACGCCACGCCGCCCAGGTTGTCGCCCAGCAGCGGGAAGCGCAGCTCCAGGTTGTTCACCAGCAATCCCGCTCCGCCCACCGGAAAGCCCGTGGCCAAGTCGCGCGGCCCGGCCTGGTTCTCCGGAAACCCGCGATGCGTCGACGAACCGCCGGAAAAGAACCGCTCCGGCAGCGGAATCGGCTCCCGCTCCTCCACTCCCGTCCGCGTCGAAAGAGGATTCATATTCTTCTGCCAGCCGATCGTCGTCAAGCGCGCCAGAATCAGATCGCCATAGAGCCGGTGATAGCTGGAATTCCTCGCCAGCAGCCGCGCATACCGCGTGCTGCCGCCAAAGGCGCCGCTCGCCAGCCCGATGTCCACCGAGTTGTAATAGCCCCGCCGCGACTCGATGGGGTCATCGCGCCGCTCCTGCAAAAACGTGCCGCTCAACAACCCCACCCGCACCGGCAGCGAAAACACCGGAATCAGGTCCGGGTCGATGTTCAGGCTGTTGGCGTCCACCGTGTTCCGCCGGTAGGTGAACCGCGTCTGCACCGTGTTGCCCCGCGACAGCTCCTTGCTCAACTGCACCGCCCCTTCCTGCCGCCGGCTGGTGAAGGTCCGGATGTCCCGCGACAGGTCGTTGAATCCCGTAATCGTCAGCGCCAGACCCTCCACGCCTTTGAACTGCGGCGCCAGGTAGGTGAGCAGCGTCCGCTGCTGGATGTTGGACAACCGCGTCTGCACCGCCATGGTGTGGCCATAGCCGAGGAAGTTTGACCGCGACACGCCAAAGCTCACCCTGGGGCTGAACCCCGGCGAGCCCGCCGGCGCATCGAAATTCGAGCCCCCGCCAATGCGCGCGATTTCCGCGCCCAGGCCGACATTGAGCGAATACCGCCGCGCCTCTTCCACCTGGAACAACAACAACTTGTTTGGCTCCTCGCCCTCAGGGTTCTGCACCGCCACGTCGACCCGCGCAAACACCCCCAGGTCATACAGCCGCCGCTGGCTCTCGATCACCGCCGCTTGCGACAGCGGATCGCCCGGCTCCAACCGCAGCCGCTCATAGACCATCCCCGGGTTCGACGTTTTCAACCCTCCCACCAGCACGCCGCGCACATACCGCGGCTCGCCCTCGTCCAACTTCACGTGGATCTTCACCGTGTGCGGCTCGCTCAACGGCTCCACATCCCAATCGAACTGCGCCTCCGGATAGCCGCGGTTGTAGTAGTAGTTCAACACCTGGTCGCGGTCCAGCGCCACCGCCGCTTCGCTGAACGCCTGACCCTCCATGCTGCTGAACCGCGACCGCACCTCGTCCAGATGCTCCGCCGCCACGCCCTCCAGCGCAAACTCACCCACCGTCCACTGCGCCCCCTCGGTAATCTCCACCCTCACCCGCAGCGCCGCACTGTTCCCGCTCGCCCCCTCGGTCACCCTCGGCGCGATCTTCACATCGCGGAAGCCGTTGGAGACATACAAATCCCGGATCGACGCCACATCGGCATTCAGCAACGCTTCGCTGAACCGTCCGTTGCGGTAGCGGATCTTCGTCACCGGCGTAATCCCCATCCGCTCGCGGATCGTCTCGCGGTCAAAGAACTGGTTGCCCGCAATCTCCAACTCCGTCAGCAGGAACTTCGGCCCCAACTCCACCGTGTAGAGAATCTCCAACTCCTCCGCGCTCACCTGCCTGGTATCAAACTCCACCTTGGCCCGGAAGTGGCCCTCGTTCTGGAAATACTCGGTCAGGTTGCGCATTCCCTCCACCAGCAGGTCGCGGTCGGCCGACTGCTCCTGGTAGACCGGCACCAACTGCCGCAACTTGCCGTCGCTCAACTTCGCCCCCGCCAGCTTCACCCGGATTCGCGGCCCCTGCTCCACCGCCACCACCGGCGTCACCGTGTTTCGAGCCGGATCATGCCGCAATTCCGTCAGGTCCACGTTGCTCAACAGCCGCTCCCGCGTGGCGTAATACCGCCGCATCCGCTCCACCCCGCGCGAGGTCCGCGACTCCCTCACATCCTTCCACCCCAGCACCCCCCAAAAGGTCTTCCAGCGCGACGTCCGCTCGAGTGCAGCCACCTCGCCAGGCGGAGCCCCTGTAATCACCGGACGCGCATACTCGGCCCGCTTCCCGGCGCTCACCTGGAAGTCGATGTGCACCTGCTGCGTCGCTTCGTCGAAGTCCAGCCTGGGATCGATGCGCGTGCCGTAAAACCCGCTTCGCTCCAGCCTTGCCCGCACGTTCTCCGCCGCTGCCCGCACCTCCTGCTGCGAATACGGATGGCCCAGTTGCAGCTTGGTCGCGCTCACCAGTTGGCCCTGGTTCGGCGGCTCGCTCACCCCGCTTACGCTCACCCGCCCCACAAACCACGCCAGTTGCGTCTGAATCGTCAGCACAAGCCCGCCGCCGGACTCGGCCATGTCGGCCTGCAAATCGCGGTAGCGCCCCGTCGCATACAGCCGCTCCAGCGATTCCCGCAGCCGGATGCGATCCACCGCATCCCCCGGCCTGAGCCCGACAATCTGCTCCAACTCCTTCGCATGCAAAGGTTGCGCCGCCGGCTCATACCGGATCGCGGACAAAGCTTGGCCTTCCCACTCCACTGCCGCCAATCGCGGGACAGCACCGAGCAGGGCGACCAACATTGCGACAGTGCTGGCGGCATACTTGCCGCGGGATCGCGCCACTGCCTGTCATCATATCGTGGCCCTGGCGCCAGGCCTCACATAGCCGTGCCCCCACCTCTGCACCCAGAACCCGCGAACTCACGCATTGGCACTCCAGCCCAGGCCCTCCGAACCCGTCTCGACAGGCTGGCAGTGAGTTGAACCGTGGGGGTAGGCATTCTCTTTCGCAACCGTACGTTCCCAAAGCGCCCATCGCTGGGCGCGAAGGCGAACGCCGGCAGGCCGGGGAGGGACAATCCTCCCATTCCCAAACGGGTTTCCGGTATAGTAGTGAATGTCACTACGAGGCGGAGACCAGCATGGACAAAGCCATCTCAGCGGCGGATGCCAATCGCCGGTTCTCGGAACTCCTGCGAACCGTGAAGAAAGGCGGAAGCGTCATCATCACGAGTCACGGCACGCCCGTGGCCAAAATCACGCCTTTCGTCGAGGACGAACGGGCCGCTGCTGGCGCGCGCTCCGCCCTGTTCGAACGGCTCCGGGCGGAACGGCCCACGCAGGTTGGCCGCTGGACGCGTGAGGATCTGTACGACGACGCGCCATGAAGGTTGCCCTGGACACCAACGTTCTGGCCTACGCCGAAGCCACGAACGGAACGGTGATGCGGGACAAGGCACTGGAACTGATTCAGCGATTGCCGCCGGAATCCATCGTGCTCCCCGTTCAGACGTTAGGCGAGCTCTTCTATGTGCTGGTCCGGAAAGCCAAGCGGCGCCCGGCGCGCGCCCGGGACGCCGTGATGAGTTGGCGTGATGCCTATCCCGTGGTGGAGACCTCCGCCACGGCAATGGTCAACGCCATGGACCTCGCCACCGATCATGGCCTTTCGATCTGGGACTCGGTGGTGTTGGCCGCGTCGGCGGAAGCCGGATGCCGCTTGCTTCTATCCGAGGATCTCCAAGAGGGGTTCACTTGGCGTGGAGTCACGGTGACCAACCCGTTTGCGCAGACGCTGAACCCCTTGTTGGCGGCATTGCTCACCGAAATCAAGGAGTAGTCTCCAGCCGTGCGCGTCTGGCGCTGTTCGGGTCGCCCAGGGCGACAAGGCCGAGAGCTATCGGCCAGGACGCAGGGTTTGGGACTCATGGGACCAGAGCGCGAGATGGCGACTACTCGCCCATGTGGATCGTTTCCGAGTAGCCGACAACCCGGTAGTTTGTGGCTGGCTAGGTCGCCCGTCTGTCGCGCCAAATCCCGACGAAGCCCTCCGCAGGCATCGGCCCGTGCTCAGAAGGGGCCGTTTTGATCCACTCAGGACAGGAATATGACGCTCCCCGTGCTATACTCTACCGCTATATCTGGAGCGCACATGCAAACCCCTGTTGGGATATCGGGAGGTGCAGCTTCGCTGGGAGAGTTCAGCCTGCAATGACGAAGTCGGATTGGGCAGTTATCGTGAAGAAGATCGCCGTGGGTCTTGCGCTTACGGTGATCCCGGTCACTCTCATCGCAGGCAGCCTCGTGGTGGCACGCACTTTGCTGGAGCGCAGTACCAAATGAAGATGGAACTGGAAGTCCGAAACCGGTTGGTCCGCAACGGGCTGCTAAGCCTGTTCATCTACGCGCTACCGGTTCTCGCGATGTTCGTGGTATTTGCTGTGACGGGCCAGAAGCCATGGCTCTCGCCCCCGGAGATTTCTACCGGCACCTGGTACCAAACGCTGAAGAGCACGAGTGGAAACGGGCTCATCGTCTTTACTCTCGCGCTCGGACTCGTGGAACTCATGTTGGGCATGTACGGCAAGCGATTTGACAGAAACGAGAAGACCCTCGATCTCGTCTGTTACGTCATCCCCAAACTCCTGATCCGCCCGCTCATCGCCTGGGTGAGCCTGAGGAGTTGGCCAGCCCTGTTTCCGGGCTTGCAGGGGAACTTCGCGTTCGTGCCTTTCTGGTGGGGATTCCTCATCCTCTGCGTGGCGGATGACCTGACCCAATACTGGTATCATCGCCTGCATCACGAAATACCTTTCCTCTGGCGATTCCACCGCACACATCACTCCGCGCCATACATGGGCGTATCGGTAACGAATCGCCAGAACCTGTTCTATACCTTCTTCTTTTCGCAGACCTACGTGACCTCGATACTCGTCTACGCCGGGCTCGGCGCTCCCGCGATCGTTCTACAGACAATCAAGAGCCTGATCATTATTCTCGCCCACTCCAGTCTCCCTTGGGATCGGCCTTTGTACCGCCATGCCGTTCTGCATCCCTTGGCATGGATTTTGGAACGGACTATCTCGACACCCGCCACTCACCATGCACATCATTCGGATTCTTCCACCGACGGCGTCGGGTACTACAAGGGGAACTTCGGCAACATGCTGTTCCTTTGGGATGTGATCTTCGGAACCGCATTGATCACCCGCAAGTATCCGGCTCGATTTGGCATCACGCACTACCGAAACGACCCTTGGCAAGCTCAACTGCTTTGGCCTTTCGTGAAGTCGACGGTCGAAGGCAGCGAACTCTCCGCGGACGGCCCCGTGGTGGCGGAGGATCTGTCCGTCCCGGAGGATCTGGTAGACGTTCCAAGCAGGTGAACAGTTTAGACGCCGAAACGATGCTGCAATTGCGCGCAGCCAGGTAGTTTAGAGACGCGCAGCCACAGTTGCACGCGAGCGCGAACCTCGGCCACATGCGGACGACAGGGCCGTCGTTCCTGGTGAAAAAATGGGTTGGTATCCGAGCAAGGTATTTGAAGCCGGGCCAATCCGAGCCAGGGCTGGCAGAAAGCGATATTGGGCTAGTTTGTCCGATCCGGAGTTGGGTAGGTCCTGCATCACGCGCCATCCGGAAGTAGGCCCCGGTTCGGGCCAAGTTGACGGGAAACGCCCGATGATGACATGTGGTCCGTCGAGGGATAGACCCGTCATGAGGGCCTCGCATCTGCGATCACTTCACGAGCCAAGCCTGCCGAACGTCCCGTTCCACGAAACGGCTCAAGACGGGCTTTCGGGGCCTGCCAATGTGGTTTCGTTCGTCAATCTCTTCAACCGCCACGGCGTTCGGCTGCCGTTTCGCACCTCCCGCCCACTCCACGCCCCACCCCAAATCCGCCGCCCGGCCCGCTCACCCCCCACTGTTACGATGAAATCGGATGTCCGCCCCTGACCGTTACTCCCGCCAGGAACGCTTCGCCCCCATCGGTAAAGGCGGCCAGGAACGCATCCTAGGCTCGCGCGTCGCCATCGTCGGCTGCGGCGCCCTCGGCTCTTACCACGCCGCCGCCCTGGCCCGCGCCGGCGTCGGCTACCTCCGCTTGATCGACCGCGATTACGTCGAGTGGAACAACCTCCAGCGCCAGTGGCTCTACGAAGAGGCCGACGCCGCCGAAGCCACCCCCAAAGCCATCGCCGCCCAGCGCGCCATCGCCCGCATCAACTCCTCCATCACCGTCGAAGCCGAGGTCGCCGACCTCACCCCCCGCAACGCCCCCGACCTCCTCTCCGCCGCCGACCTCATCCTCGACGGCTGCGACAACTTCGAAACCCGCTACCTCATCAACGACTTCGCCATCCAAAACGCCGTCCCCTGGATCTACGGCGCCGCCGTCTCCTCCTACGGCCTGGCCATGCCCATCCTCCCCGGCGAAACCGCCTGCCTGCGCTGCGTCTACCCCTCGCCCCCTTCGGGCCCCCAGGAATCCTGCGAAACCGCCGGCGTGCTCGCCACCATCACCACCGCCGTCGCCGCCCTCCAGGTCTCGATGGCTCTGCAGATCCTCTCCGGCAACGCCGCCGCCGTCCCCCGCCGCATCACCACCCTCGACCTCTGGTCCGGCGACCTCCGCCAAACCAAACAGCCCGGCCCCCAGCCCGACTGCCCCGCCTGCGCCCTCCGCCAGTTCGACTGGCTCGACGGCCGCCACCGCGCCCCGGTCTCCCTCTGCGGCCGCAACGCCGTCCAGATCCACGAACGCAACCGCCCCCTTGACCTCACCCAGCTTGCCGCCAGCCTCTCCCGCTTCGGCCCCGTCCGCCACAACGAATTCGCCCTTCGCTTCTTCCAACCGCCGCTCGAAATCACCGTCTTCCCCGACGGCCGCGCCATCATCAAAGGCACCCAGGACATCGCCGTCGCCCGCTCCTGGTACGCGCGCTATATCGGGGCCTGATTCCCCTCTGCCTGATTTGGCGCTACCCCTCCCCGTCTAAGGCCTAAGTGAATTCTTGCGTAAGGGCATTTCCCTAGCCGGTCGAAGAAATGGTTGGAGTCGTAATGAGCATCACCCGGTTTTTCCTCCGTAACTTCCATACCCCTCAGATCTTCCACGTCCTCATCACCTTTGCCCTCGCGGTTCCCCTCACGGCGCAGCCCGTCCAGGAACCCCCGGCTGGCTTCAGCCGCACCTCGATTACCCCGTATGGGTTTCTCATCGCCAACGCCGGCCAGTTCGCCCCGGAAATCCGTTTCCACGCCTATTCCCAGCGCCTCCAGGCCGACCTCTCGGCGGGCCGCATCCTGCTCACCCAGGATCAGGACCAGGTGGAGATGCTCTTCCCGGGCTCAAACGCCAACGCCCTCCCCGAACCCATCGCCCCGCTCCCCACTCGTGTGAACTACATCCTCGGCGACGCCCAGACGTTTCAGAATGTTCCCGCCTACAGCGCCGCCCTCTACCGCGACCTCTACCCCGGCATCGACCTCCGCTTCACCGCCGAAGGCGGCCAGTTCAAAACCGATTTCATCGTCCAGCCCGGCGCTGACCATCGCCGCCTGCAGGTGCGCTATCGTGGCGCCTCCTCGCTCGCCGTCGAGGACAACGGCGATCTCGCCATTGCCGCCGCCAACGGTGTCTTCCGCGAACACGCCCCCGTTGTTTATCAGGACCTCCCCGCCGGCCGCCGCTATCTCCAGGCAAGCTATCTCATCCAGGGCGACGACAGCGCCCGCTTCCTCGTCGAGGACTATGACCGCCGCTACCCCCTCGTCATCGACCCTACCCTCTCCTACAGCACTTACTTCGGCGGCACCCGCGCCGACTATGGCGCCTCCCTGGCCGTCGACACGGCCGGGTCCATGTACGTCGCCGGCTATACCGCTTCCACCAACATCCCCACCTCCGGTTCCATTCAAAACTTCGGCGGCAACGTCGATGCCTTTGTCTTCAAGTTCAACAGCACCGGCACCACACTGCTCTACGCCACCTTCATCGGCGGCTCCGGTGACGACCGCGCCACCGCCATCGCCGTCGACGCCGCCGGCGCGGCTTACCTCTGCGGCGGCACCTACTCCACCAATTTCCCCACCGTCAACGCCGCCCCCATCCAGCCCGCCCGGGGCGCCAATCGCGACGCCTTCGTGCTCAAATTGAACGCCGCCGGCAACGCCCTCGTCTACAGCAGCTACATCGGCGGCTCGGGCAACGACGTCCTGAACTCCTGTGTCCTGGACTCCTACAATCAGCTTTACGCCGTCGGCGAAACCTCTTCCACCAATCTCCCCACCAAGTTCCCCTTCCAGGCCTCCAACGGCGGCGGTCTCGACGCCTTCCTGATCAAGGTCAGCCTCAACAACTCGCTCTCGTTTGCCACCTATTTCGGCGGCAGCGGCGACGACAGCGGCCGCGGCATCGGCCTCCATCCGACCCAACTCACGCCCTACGTCACCGGCTACACCACCTCGGCCAACTTCCCCCTGCTGAACCCCGCCCAGCCCGCCATCGGCGGCGGCCAGGACGCCTTCATCGCGCGCTTCAACAGCGACGCCAATAACCTCGTCTACTCCACCTACCTCGGCGGCTCCGGCGGCACCTCCATCCTCCCCGAACAAGGCCTCGCCATCACCGTCGACATCTTTGGCAATGCCTACACCGCCGGCGTCACCTCGTCCACCAACTTCCCCACCCTCTCCCCCTATCAGGCCACCAACCGCGGCGGCCTCGACGCCTTCTTCGCCAAACACGACAACGGCGGCGTGCGCGTGTTCAGCAGCTACTTCGGCGGCACCGGTTCGGATCTGGCCACCGCGATCGCCGTCGACGTCAACCGGCAGGTCTTCCTCGCCGGCTACACCTCGTCGGTCAACCTCCCCACCTACCTCCCCGTCCAGGCCGCCAACGCCGGCTCCAACGACGCCTTTGTCGTCCAACTGAACGTCAGCGGCAACGGGCTGCTCTTCAGCTCCTACCTCGGCGGCACCGGCTCTGACCAGGCCGCCGGCATCGCCGTCAACGCCATGGGCGAAATGTTCCTCACCGGCGTCAGCGCCTCCACCAACTTCCCCACCCAGTCCGCCTATCGCTTCACCAACGCCGGCGTGCAGGACATCTTCCTCACCAGGATCACCGCCGCCCCTGTGCCGCCCTCGGCCCCCGTCTTCACCTCGCTCATCCCCAACTCCGGCTCCGGCACATCGGCCACCTTCGCCTTGCGCTACACCGATGCCAACGGCGCCAATGACTTCGAGTCCATCCAGTTCCTCATCAACGGCTCCTTCTCCGGCGTCAACGCCTGCCAGATCGCCTACGTCCACTCCACCGGCCTGGTCTACCTGCTGAACAACGCCGGCAATACCTGGCTCGGCGGCTACGCACCCGGCACCCTCAACACGCTCTCCAACTCCCAGTGCTCGCTCCCGCTGGCCTCCATGACGGTTTCGGCCACTGGCAGCGACCTCACCGTCAACATCCCTCTCTCCTTCGTGCCCACCACCTTCACCGGCACGAAAACCATCTACGCACTTGCCCTCGATAAAGGAGGTCTGCGCTCGGATTGGAACATCCGCGGCTCCTGGATCTTTCCCTGAGCCTCGGTCCACGGCCGCCCGGGCCGGCCGCGCTTCACCCGGCACGGCCCCTGGGCGCCGTGCTTCCCTCTGCGCGGCGCCTCCCCGGGCGCCGCTCTACCGCCGCGCCGAATAGGTTTTCTTATGCTGATTCCTCAGGTTCACCACCTCGAAACTCCCGTCCTTCCCGGCCGAAACCTTGAGCCCGTGCCCCTCGCACTTCTCCTCAAGATTGGCAATCTGATCGGCGGCCGCGTTGTGATCTGCACCTCCGGCCACGGCGAAGTGAACCTGCCACAGATCCTCCAGCCCCGGCGACGCCCGCACAACATCCACCGCCGGCGCGGATCCACCCTTCTTAGCTCCGTTGTTCATGATCGTGACCCGCGGAGCCAGGGCATGGACAATCTGCGCCGGCCCGCTCATGTCCATCCCATGATGGGTGGTCAGATAGACATCCACCTTGCCGAGGAGATTCTTCGGACAGACCAGCTCGAGTTCCTTGTTCCAGGTGAGATCCCCGAGATCGAGGAAGCGGAATTTGCCGAATGTCATCAGGAAGCCTAATGAACGTGCATTTTCGGTCGGGTCCGTTCCCTTTTTCTGCGCCGCCGCGCACGCCGCGTTCTCCGCCCCGCCGCCCTTCACCGCCTTCACCAGCAGTTCCCCGTTGGCCGCCACCGTCACCACCTCCACGCCCTTCAACGGCAGCTTGTCGCCCACCCGCAGCGTAATCCGCTTGCCCTTGGCCCGCGCCCGTTCATACGACGCGCTCAGCCGCTGTCCCCCCGTGTTCGTCTCGTTGTTGTCGCCGTGATCGACAAAGTTCTTAATCGTCACCTTCTCGGCCAATGCTTCCAGCCCGCCCACATGGTCGGTGTGGTAATGCGTCATCCAGAAATAGTCGATGTGCTGGATGCCCGCCTGCTTCATCGCCGCCTGAATCCGCATCGGGTCCCGCCCCTCAAACCCCGGCCAGCCCGCGTCCACCAGCAAGCTCTCTCCGGCCGGCGTCACAATCAGCGTCGCCTGCCCCCCTTCCACGTCCACAAAGTAGAAATCCAGCGTCTTCGGAGCCGCGTTGAGCGGCGCACTCATCACCGCGCAGGCGGCCAGTAAGCAGACAAGTCCTCGCATGCCGGGGATCGTATCACGGAACCGGGCGATACAATAAGCCCTGAGAGATGTCCGCGCCACCCCCCTTCGTCCACCTGCACTGCCATACCGACTATTCCCTGCTCGACGGCGCCTGCGAAACCAAGCGCCTCATGCAGACCGTCGCCGAACAGGGCATGCCCGCCGTCGCCATGACCGACCACGGCAACATGTTCGGCGCCGTCGAGTTCTACAACGCCGCCAAAGAGCAGGGCATCAACCCCATCATCGGCTGCGAAGCCTACACCGCCCCCCTCGGCCAGAAGGACCGCTCCAACGCCCGCGCCTACAACCACCTCGTCCTCCTCTGCCAGGACCAGGACGGCTACCGCAACCTCATCCAACTGGTCTCCTCCGGCTACCTCGACGGCTTCTACAACAAACCCCGCATCGATAAGGACCTCCTCGCCCGCCACTCCAAAGGCATCATCGCCCTCTCGGCCTGCCTCAAAGGCGACATCGCCGAACACCTCATGGAGGATAAGTACGCCGAGGCCAAACGCCTCGCCTACGAATACCAGGACATCTTCGGCAAGGACAACTTCTTCCTCGAACTCCAGAACCACGGCCTCGAACAGGACAAGAAAATCCTGCCGATGCTCTACCGCATGAGCCGCGAAACCGGGATGCCGCTGGTGGCCACCAACGACGCCCATTACCTCAAACGCGACGACGCCCGCGCCCACGAAATCATGCTCTGCATCCAGACCGGCAAAACCGTGTCTGACCCCTCGCGCATGAAGTGGGACTCGCCTGACTTCTACCTCAAGTCGCGCGACGAAATGCTGCAGATCTTCGGCGAGGTCGAGGAAGCCCTCGACCGCACCTGGGACATCGCCCAGCGCTGCCAGGTGAAGCTCGAAAAGGTCGCCGACCCTTTTCCCCGCTTCGACATCCCCACGCCCCACTCCATCGACAGCTACTTTGAATACGTCGCCCGCGAAGGCTTTGAACGCCGCCGCCCCCGCCTCGACGCCATGGCCAAAGCCGGCCAGCTCCGCCAGCCCGTCGAGGTCTACTACGAACGTCTCGATCGCGAGATCAAGATGATCCAGCAGATGAAGTTCTCCGGCTACTTCCTTGTCGTGTGGGATTTCATCCGCTACTCCAAAACCAAGGGCATCCCCGTCGGCCCGGGGCGCGGCTCGGCGGCCGGCTCGCTGGTCTCCTACGCGCTTTCCATCACCGACGTCGATCCCCTCCAATACGGCCTGCTCTTTGAGCGCTTCCTCAACCCCGAGCGCGTCAGCATGCCCGACGTCGACATCGACTTCTGCACCAACCGCCGCGGCGAAGTCATCCAGTACGTCACCGAAAAGTACGGCCGCGACTTCGTCGCCCAGATCATCACCTTCGGCACCCTCGGCGCTCGCGCGGCGATCAAAGACGTCGGCCGCGTCCTCGACATGACCTTCGGCGAGGTCGAAAAACTCACCAAGCTCGTCCCCTCCCAGCCCCTCAACATCAAGCTCAAGGAAGCCTTCGCCATGGAGCCGGGCTTTGAGGACGCCGCCAAGGCCGACCCCCGCGTGCGCGAAATCCTCGACACCGCCCTCCGCCTCGAAGGCATGGCCCGCAATGCCGGCATGCACGCCGCCGGCGTCGTCATCTCCTCCACTCCGCTCAAGGAACTCGTCCCGCTCTATAAAACAAACCGCGATGAAGTCGTGACGCAGTACGACATGTCGGGCGTGGAAAAGCTCGGCCTGTTGAAGATGGACTTCCTCGGCCTCACCACCCTCACCATCATTCATGAGGCCGTCCGTCTCATCGGCGTCCACCGCGGCGTCACCATCGTCCTCGAGGATCTTCCCCTCGACGACAAGAAAACCTACGAGGTCTTCTCCAACGGCTACACCAGCGGCATCTTCCAGTTTGAATCGCCCGGCATGCGCGACGTCCTCCGCCGCTACCAGCCCGAGCGCATCGAAGACCTCACCGCGCTCAACGCCCTCTACCGCCCCGGCCCCATCAAGGGCGGCGTCATCGACGACTTCATTGACCGTAAGCACGGCCGCAAACAGGTCAGCTACGACGTCGAAGAGATCCGCCCCATCCTTGAGGAAACCTACGGCATCATGCTCTACCAGGAGCAGGTGATGCAGATCTCCCAAGTCCTTGCCGGCTACTCGCTCGGCGAGGCCGACATCCTCCGCCGCGCCATGGGCAAGAAGAACAAGGACGAGATGGACTCCCAGCGCGAACGCTTCGTGCAGGGCGCCGCCAGGCTCAAGTTCCCGCCCAAGAAGGTTGAAAAAATCTTCGACCTCATGGCCCAATTCGCCGAATACGGCTTCAACAAGTCCCACTCGGCCGCCTACGCCTACCTTGCCTACCTCACCGCCTACCTCAAGGCCCACTACCCCATTGAGTTCATGAGCGCCCTGCTCACCTCGGAAACCGGCAACACCGCCAAGGTGGTCAAGTACATCAACGAGTGCCGCGACATGGAGATTCAGGTCCTCCCGCCTGACATCAATCAGTCCGACCTCACCTTTACCCCCTCCGGCGATGCCATCCGCTTCGGCCTCGGCGCCATCAAAAACGTCGGCGCCGCCGCCGTCAACAACATCGTCGAAGCCCGCACCTCCGGCGGCCCCTTCTCCTCCATGGCCAGCTTCTGCGAACGCGTCGATCTCACCAGCGTCAACCGCCGCATGATTGAGAGTTTCATCAAGGCCGGCGCCATGGACTCCCTGCCCGGCAACCGCGCCCAGCTCTTCACCACCATCGACGGCGCCATGGAATCCGGCCAGCGCGCCATGCGCGACCGCCTCAGCGGCCAAAGCGGCCTGTTCGGCGAAATCCTCGCCGAAACCCCGCAGGAACAGCCCCTCCCCAATCTCCCTGACTGGACCTCCAAGGAAAAACTCAACGGCGAAAAGGAGATGCTCGGCTTCTACGTCACCGGCCACCCGCTCGACGAATTCCGCGACAAGGTCCGCGAAAAGGCCACCCACAACTCCGCCGAACTGGAAGACCTCAAGCGCGGCGACGAGGTCGCCATCTGCGGCGTCATCACCGCCCTCCAGCGCCGCCGCAACAAAGACGGCAAACCCTGGGCCAGCTTCCAGCTCGAAGACTGGTTCGGCAACGCCGACTGCATGTGTTTCTTCACTGCCTACGAAACCCTCTCCTCCGACCTCGCCGAAGACGCCGCCGTCCTCATCCGCGGCACCGCCCTGCCTGAGGAAAACGCCCCCGCGCGTATCTCCGTTAAAGAGGTCACGCCGCTCGCCAACCTCCGCATCTCGCTCCCCCGCCTCATCTCCATCCGCGTCCCCGTCGGCGCCCGCTCCACCGATCTCGACCGCGCCGCTGCCCTCCAACAGCTCTTCACCACTAAGCAGGGCGAGGCCGAGGTCCGCCTCCGCCTTGAGAAGCCCCGCGACTTTTCAGTTATTCTGGATATTCAGGCACGCGTCCGCCCCGATAAGGAATTCTGCGCCGAAGTCGAGCGCATCTGCGGACCGCAGGCCGTGGAAGTGCTCGCCGACTAATGGCAGATCAACCAACCCCCTCTCCGACCCCCGCCCCCGTGGCTCCGCCCATGAATCCTTCCTGGGCTCGCGTGCAACTCGCCCGCCACCCCAAGCGCCCCCATTCCCTCGACTACATCAACAAAATCGTTGAAGGATTCCAGGAACTCCACGGCGACCGCCACTACGCCGACGACGCCGCCATCGTGGGCGGCTTCGGCTTCCTGGCCGGACGCCCCGTCATGGTCATCGGCCAGCAAAAGGGCCGCGACACCAAGCAGAAACTCATCCGCAACTTCGGCATGCCCAAGCCCGAGGGCTACCGCAAGGCCCTCCGCCTCATGCGCCTCGCCGATAAGTTCCGCCGCCCCATCCTGACCCTCCTCGACACCCCCGGCGCCTACCCCGGCATCGACGCCGAAGAGCGCGGCCAGGCTGAAGCCATCGCCCTCAACCTCCGCGAAATGGCCCGCCTCCAGGTCCCCGTCATCGCCATCGTCATCGGCGAAGGCGGCTCCGGCGGCGCCCTCGGCTTGGGCGTCGCCAACCGCGTCTACATGATGGAAAACTCCGTCTACAGCGTCATCTCGCCCGAATCCTGCGCCGCCATCATCTACCGCGACGCCTCGCACGCCGCCAAAGCCGCCGAAGCCCTCCGCCTCACCCCCGACGACCTCCTCAAGCTCGGCCTCGTCGACGGCATCATCCCCGAACCCGGCGGCGGGGCCCATGAAGATCCCGATGGCGCCTCGGTCGCCCTCGCCGCCGCCGCCACCCACGCCCTCGACGAACTCTCGCAAATGGACGGCCCCTCCCTGGCCGCCCACCGCTACGACAAGTTCCGCCAGATGGGCAGCTTCTTCTCGGAGTAGTCATGGGCAAACCCGCTCTCTGGATCGGCGTCTTCTTCCTCATCGCCTTCGGCGCCATCATGTACAGCTCGTTCACCGGCATGACCCAGTTCCGCGTCGAGGTCTGCGTCACCGACAACGGCCGCCAGGCCTGCCGCATCGCCTCCGCCGAAACCAAGGAAAAGGCCCAATCGGCCGCCACCACCAACGCCTGCGCCCAACTCGTCAGCGGCATGACC
>JAFLBB010000110.1 GCA_017304135.1 Acidobacteriota bacterium
TGGATGTCCTCCCGCGTGATCACCGTCACTGCCGCCGCCGTCCGCGCCACGCTTTGTTCCTTGCGTTGCACCGACGTCACACGAATGTCCATCAATTGCTCGATGTCCAACGACGCCAAATCGCGCTCCTCCCCCCTCACCACCATCCCCAGCAGGGCCAGCCCTACCCAGACGCGACACACCTTTGTCCAGTTCTCCACATCCGTCCTTATCGGACGAACGGGTTCTGATTGCGCGCCATTCCGTAGTTGGCCTCCCGCGCATCCGATTCCGCGCCGGAAATAGCCGGAAACGGACAAAAAAATAGGCCGCCCGGAAAGAAACTGGAGGAATCTTCCTGGACGGCCCCGAATCCTCGCCAGCCGAGCCCCGTTGCCGGAACTCAACCGCGGAGGGAGGAGGAGAATTGAATGTCTACTGGAACAGCCTCCGCGTGCCCCGCCGGAAAATCGACGGCGTGTCCAGATCGCTCGACGGCATCGCCTCGCCCCGCGCCGCCTGCTGCGCGCTGGGATGCGGATACTGCGTCTCGGCCGCCTGAGCGCCGGCTTGCGGGTACACCACCGGCGGCGGCTCGGCTACCGGCGCCGACGCCTGATAGCTCGTCTCCACCGGCTCGTCCACCGTCTCTTCATACCGCGGTTCCGCGTCCTGCCGGCGTTCCTCGCGATACTCCGATGCGGCGGCGGCAGCCATCGTTCGCACCGGCTCGTCAAAAGGGACCGGCGCGGCGATCTGCGGCGGCTGCGGCTGCACCTGCGGCGGATTCACCCGGAATCCTTCCAGCGCCGCGTTGGCCCGCTGGAATCCCGTCGCAATCACCGTGATCTTCACCTCTTCGCCCATCGAATCGTCCAGCACAAGCCCAAAGCTGATCGGCACCTCTTCGTCGTCCACCGCCTCGCGGATCAGGTTGCAGGCCTTCTGCACATCGCGCAGCCGCAGCATCTTCTCCGGGCCCGTGATGTTCATCAAAATGCCGCGCGCCCCGCGAATGCCGCCTTCTTCGAGCAGCGGGCTGGAAATCGCATGCCGCGCCGCCTCAACGGCCGCTCCCGTGCCCTTCGCCGTCGCCGTGCCCATCATGGCGTAGCCCATGCCCAGCATGATCGAGCGCACGTCGCTGAAGTCGCGGTTGATCAGCCCCGGCCGCGTAATGATGTCGCTGATGCCCTGCACGCCCTGCCGCAACACGTCGTCGGCAATCTGGAAGCCTTCCACGAAGCTCGCGTCTTCCGGCGCAATGTCGAGCAGCTTCTCGTTCGGAATCGTGATCACCGTGTCCACGGTGCCCGCCAGCTCGGCCAGGCCCTTCTCGGCCATGCGCATCCTCGGCCGGCCTTCAAACTCAAACGGCTTGGTCACCACGGCCACCGTCAGCGCGCCCAACTCCTTGGCCAGCGCCGCCACCACCGGAGCCGCCCCGGTGCCCGTGCCGCCGCCAAGGCCCGCCGTGACGAACACCATATCGGCGCCTTCCAGCAACTCGATGATCCGCTCGGTGTCCTCAAGCGCCGCCTGCCGCCCGATGGCCGGGTCCGACCCCGCCCCCAGACCACTCGTGATCTTCGCCCCAATGGCCAGCTTATTCGGCACCGGCGAGGCCTGCAGCGCCTGCACATCGGTGTTGAGCACATAGAACTCCACCCCGGTCAGCCCGCTCTGCATCATCCGCGCCGCGGCGTTCGAGCCCCCGCCCCCCACGCCCACCACTTTGATCTTGGTTCCACCGGCGACTTCTTCGGCGATGGCAAAACGCATTGCATCGAGGTTTGCTTCCAGATTCAACATCGGTTCTCCTGCCTCATCCGTTCTTCTTCTTCGTTTCCCGGCCTGCTGCTGTTCCATGGTTCTCCTCGCCACGCCTCCTACCAGCCCAGTAATCCCAGCAGGCCCGGAGGTTTCTTCCGCCCGCCACGGTGCATCTTGAGCCGCGCCGAATACATGCACAGCCCCGCCGCCGTCGCCCAGGCCGGATCCTCAAAGTTCTGCGGCCAGGCCCCAATCCCCCGCGTCAAGCCAAACTTGGCCGGGCAGTTGAGCACCTTCTCCGCCATATCGCACATGCCCGACAACCGGGCTCCGCCGCCGGTCAGGAACACACCCTCCAGCAGGGCGTTCTCCATCCCGGCCCGCACCAGTTCGCGCCTCACATAGAGGAACAGCTCCTCGGCGCGCGCTTCCAGAATTTCGTTCACCTGCCGCCGCGTGATCTCCTGGATCCCCCGGCCTTCGGGCGAGGGAATCTCCAGCAGCGCGTTGTCTGAGGTCAGCCCGAGCATCGCGCAGCCATACTCGCGCTTCAACGACTCGGCATCCTCATACGAAATCGACACGCCATAGGCCGCCCGCAGGCCCAGCGTCAGGTCGCGCGTCAGGTGGTCGGCCGACACCGGCAGGCTCGCCGCTCCCACCATCGCTTCGCCGTCATAGATGGCCACGCCGGTCGAGTGAATGCCCACATCCACCACCGCCGCGCCACGCCCGCGTTCCTCGGCCACCACCGTCGCATAGGCCGCCGCGATCGGCTCAAACACCGTCTCTTCCACCGCCAGATGCGCTTGATGCAGCGCCGACACAAGGCACTGGTGCTCTTGTGCCGACGCTGTGATCAACTGCAGGTTCGCCTCCAGCCTCGTACAGCCCACGCCCACCGGCCTGCGGTAGCCTGGCTTTCCGTCCACCGTGAAGTCTTGCGGCAGCACATGGCACAGCATGCGGTCTTCCTCAAGCCGCACACGCGTGCCCAACTCCACGGCGTAGGCAAGGTCGTTGCTTTCCAACTCCCTCGCCCGGCTGAATTCGTAGAGACCACGTCCCTGCAAACCCTCCACCGATGGCCCGCCCAGGCCCGCGGCAACTGATTCCACCAATACCTGCGCGTTCGTCTCGGCCTCGCGCACCGCCAGCGAGATGCTGTCGCTCACCGCGTCCGGGTCGGCAATGCGCCCCCGGTACCAGCCCGTCGATGGCGACGAGCCCGCGCCCAGAAACCGCAGCTTCCCGTCCTCCAGCGCGCACACCACGCAGCGCGTCCGCGAACTGCCCGCGTCCAGACCGACGGCGATCTTCGTCTTACTCGCCATCGTTGCCTCCATCCGATGCCGTAATCGTGTCCCGGATGCGCAAATCCAACACCGCCGCATCCGGCATGCGGCGTTCGATCTCGGGTAAATGTTGCCGGAAACGGTCGAGATTGAAAGCGAAATCCTCCTTGCCCAACAGCAGCAAATAGCTCCGGTCGCCCAGCTTCACGCGGCACTTCAGGTTCTCCAGCTTCTCCAGGTGAACCTCCGGAATCACCAGCCCCGATTGCCGCGCCTGACGGTAGAACCGCTGCATCTGCCTCACTCGCAGCGCCCGCTCCTCCGGCTTCTGGTCCTCGCGTACGCCAAACAACGTCGGCAGCTCATAGCGCTTCCGGTCTCGCTCCTGCACCGGCATCAGATACCCATCGGCGTCGATGAAGCTCGTCCGGTAGCGCCCGCGCGCCGCCAGCAACTGCACGAAGGCAGCCGGCTGCCGCTCGCTCACATACACCTCAATCCGGTTCGGCCACCGCCGCGCCACCGTCGCCTGCCGCACCCAGTCCAGTTGCTCCACACCCTTGCGCCGGTCGCTCAGCGGAATCTCATACACGCTCTTGCCCGCATCGGTGCGGAACACGCGCCGGATCGTCTCTTCCTCCGTGCGCCCCAGCCCGGCCACGGCCAGCGTGCTCGGCTCGCCCGGCACCGGCGGCAGCAGGAAGGCGAACCGCCTGTCGTGCAGCAGAAAGCTCTCCGCCATGTGCACAGCCACCGCCACCGTCACGCCAATCAGCGTCAGCGCGATCACCGGCACCACCAGCGCCCGCACAATGCGCGGCGCCGGACCCTTCTCTTGCATCACAAACGCTTCCCGGCGAGGCATCAGGTGCGCGCCTCCCCAAGTTTGGATTCCAACCCGCGCAACAGCGCCTCGCCGGCCTGCGAGATGCTCCCCGCGCCCAGCGTCAACACCAGGTCGCCCGGCCGCGCCGCCGCCACCGCGCTCTCCACCGCCGCCGCGATGCCGCCGCTATACTCCGCGCCGCGATGCCCGAACTGCCGCATCGTCTCCACCAGCGCCTCCGCCGTCACGCCTGCAATCGGCTGCTCGCTGGCGGCATAAATATCCGTTACCCACACGCAGTCGGCCTGGTGAAAACTCCGCGCGAACTCTTCCATCAGCGCCTGCGTCCGCGTGTACCGGTGCGGCTGGAACAACACCAGCACCCGCTCCACGCCCATCCGCGCCGCCTGCAGCGTCGCCCGGATCTCCGTCGGATGATGCCCGTAGTCGTCCACCACCCGCACCCCGTCCACCGTCCCGCGCAACTGGAACCGCCGGTCCACGCCGCGGTATTGCGCCAGGCCTTCCCGGATCTGATCGGCCGACAACTCCATCTCCAGCCCGATCGCCACCGCCGCCGTCGCATTCATTATGTTGTGCATGCCCGGCACCTGCAGCTCAAACGTGCCCAGGTCCTCTCCGCGCCGCCGCAGTTGGAACCGGCTCGCCCCGGCGATCATCACCACGTCGCGAATCTCGATGTCCGCCTGCGAACTCGTGCCATACGTCACCACCCGCCGCTTGATCGACGGCAGGATGCGCTGCACATTCTCATCATCCAGGCACACAATGGCCGCGCCATAAAACGGAACCTTGTTCACGAAATCGATGAACGCATGCAACACCGCATCGAGCGTGCCGTAGTGGTCCAGGTGCTCGCGGTCGATGTTGGTCACCACCGCCAGAATCGGCGCCAGCTTCAGGAAGCTCCCGTCGCTTTCGTCTGATTCCACCACCAGCAGGTCGCTCTGCCCAACCCGCGCGTTGGAGCCGCCCATCGTCGCCACGCGCCCGCCCACCACCACCGTCGGGTCCAGCCCGGCGTGGCTCAGCACGGTCGCCACCATCGACGTCGTCGACGTCTTGCCGTGGCTGCCCGCCATCGCAATGCCGAACTTCAGCCGCATCAGCTCGGCCAGCAACTCGCCCCGCGGGATCACCGGAATCCCCTTGCGCACCGCTTCGGCCACTTCCGGGTTATCCGCCTTCACCGCCGATGTGATCACGATCGCCTGCGCGTCGCCCACGTTCGCCGCCGCGTGGCCTTCCATGATCGTGGCTCCCAGCGTCGCCAGCCGGTCCGTAATCGCGCTCCGCTTCAAGTCAGAGCCGCTGATCCGGTAGCCGAGATTCAACAGCACCTCGGCGATGCCGCTCATCCCGATGCCGCCGATCCCCACGAAGTGGAGATGCTGGGATCTGAAAAACATTTTTACCTCGTATTGTTTCGGCTTTGACAGGGCTGTGTCAATCCTTCCGTAAGCTTTCTTGGGCAATCTCTTCGAGAATCGCCGCTGCCCGCCGCGTTGCCTCCGGCCGGCCTAACCCGCGCGCCGCCGCGCTCATCGCCCGCAGCCGCTGCGGTTCCCTCTCCAACTTCCTCAATTCCTCCTCCAGCCGCGCGCCCGTCATCTCGCCGTCGCTCACCATCACCGCCGCCCCCGCCCGCACCATCGCCTCGGCGTTGCGCGTCTGATGGTCATCGGCGGCGAAAGGGAAGGGAACCAGCACGCTCGGCTTGCCCGCCGCCGCCAGCTCCGCCACTGCTCCGCCTGACCGGCTCACAATCACATCGGCCCTCGCAAAGGCCCCCGGCATCTCGTCGATAAACGCCATCACCTCACCCGTCAGCGTCTCGGGCCTCTCAAATGCCGCCCAGGCCTTCTCCATCTCGTCCGCCTGCGCGCGCCCGGTCTGCATGATCAGGTGCACCCGCGCGCCCGAGGCGGCCAGCAGCGGCCAGCTCTCCCGCGCCGCCCGGTTCAGCGTCCGCGAACCCTGGCTTGCACCCGTAATCAACACCGTGAACACGCCGCCCGGCGCCTTCTCCGGCACGGCGAAAAACTCCGCCCGTACCGGCCGCCCCGTCATCTCCGCACGGCCCGCCGGAAACCACCGCGCCGTCTCCTCAAAACTCAGCAGCGCTCTGCGCACCCACCGTGCCGCCACGCGATTCGTGAAGCCCGGCGTCGCGTTCGGTTCCATCACCGCCAGCGGAATGCGCGCCAGAATCGCCGCCGCCACCGCCGGACCGGCCACATACCCGCCCATCGAAAACACCGCCGCGATCCGCAGCCGCCTCATCAACCGCCACGCCCGCCCGATCGCCACCGGCAACTGTGCCAGCGACCGCAGCTTCCTCACCACGCCCACCGCGTTCAATCCGCCAATGTGCACCCACTCGATCGGGAACCCGGCCGCCGGCACCAGCCGCGCTTCCATTCCCGTGCGCGTGCCCAGGAACGTCACCGCATGGCCCCGCGCCGCCAGTTCGCGCGCCACGGCCAGCGCCGGCATCACGTGCCCGCCTGTTCCGCCGCCCGCCATGAGGAAGTGCAGTCCCATCGTGCTCGCTTAGTCCTCGATCCCTTCCGTCTCCACCGCCCGGTCGCTTACGCTCAACAACAGCCCGGCCAGGATCATCGTCGTCACCAGCGAACTGCCTCCATAACTCACCAGTGGCAGCGGAATGCCCTTCGCCGGACCCAGATCCAGCACCACGCTCATGTTCATGAAGGCCTGCAGCAGAATGCACGTCGTAATGCCCACCGCCAGGTAGCGCCCGAAATCGTCGAGCGCCGTCCAATACAGCCGGTAGCCTCGCCAGAGCAGCACCACGAACCCGGCCAGAATCAGCGTCGCGCCCACCAGCCCGGTTTCCTCGGCCAGAATCGCGTAGACGTAATCGGTGTGCGCCTCCGGCAGGAACATCAGCTTCTGCTTGCTGTTCATCAGCCCCAGCCCCATCACGCCCCCTGTAGCCACCGCAATGCGCGACTGCAGGCCGTGATACGCCGTGTCCTGCACCTTTGAGCCCGACTGCGCATAATGCAGCACCTTCCGCCCCAGCTCCGTCTTCGTGATCTTCTGGAACTCCGGATCCACAAAGCTGATCACCCGCAACAGCCGGTACGGCTTGCTCACCACCGCCACGCTCAACACCAGCAGCCCGCCCAGGGCCGCCATCGCCAGGTAGCGCCGCGCAATGCCGCCGATATAGAGGATCGAGAACACCGTGCCCACCAGCACCACCGCCGTTCCAAAGTCGGGCAGCAGAATCACCCCGCCAATCGCCACCACCGCCAGCGATACCTGCATCAGAGTGTGCCGCGAGTTCACAAACCCCGCGCGCACCGTCGTCATCCACGCAATGAAGATGATCATCGCCGGCTTGGCCAGCTCCGACGGTTGAATGTTGGTGAACCCCAGCCGGATCCAGCGGTGCGTCCGCCCGTCGGTGATGTAGGCCGCAATCAGCAGCACCAGCGTCAGCCCTAGCCCCGTGAACGCCACCGACGGCGAAGCCAGCTTGCGGTAATCCTTCTGGCTCAGCAGCGTCATCACCACCAGCCCGATCAGCGCCGCCGCCGCCTGCCGCAACGCAAAGTAGTAGCTGTGTTCCTTAAAGCGGATCTCGGCCACAATCGAACTCGCGCTGAACACCATCACCAGCCCGAAGACGGCCATCGCCAGCACCGTGAAGAAGAGAACCCAGTCCATTCGCCCGCGCGCCATTCAGTTCGTCCCCCCGTCGCTATCGTTCAAACTCCGCACCAGTTCCTTAAACACCCGCCCCCGATGCTCATAGCTCGTGAATTGATCGAAGCTCGCGCACGCCGGCGCCAGCAGCACCACATCGCCCGCCACCGCATGCCGCGCCGCATGATCCACCGCGGCCTCAATCGTCCCGCAGGCCACCAGCGGCACCGCGCCGCCCGTCTGACCAAGCCCGCCCAACTGCCCCGCAATCTTCTCCGCCGCGGCGCCAATCAACAGCGCCCCCGCCACATGGCCCTGCAAAGCCGCCGCCAGCGGCCGGTAATCGCTGCCCTTGTCCTTGCCGCCCAGAATGATCCACAGCCTCTGCTCAAACGCCTCCACGGCCTTCAGCGCCGCATCCACATTGGTCGCCTTCGAGTCGTTGTACCAGGCCACGCCCGCCCGCTCGCACACAAACTCAATGCGGTGCTCCACGCCCGGAAACGTCTTCACCGCCGCCGCGATCTGTTCGAGCGTCGCCCCGGCCAGGTGCGCCGCCGCCGCCGCCGCCAGCACGTTCTCCACATTGTGCCGCCCGCGCAGCGGAATCTCGCTCACCGCCATCACCGCGTCGTCGTCGAGCACAATCACGCCCTCGCGCACATGCAGCCCCGGCGTCACCTCTCGCTCCTGGCTGAACCACACCGGCCAGCCCGGCGTCAGCCCCGCATACTCCGTGCAGGCCTCATCCTCGGCGTTCAGCACGGCAAAGCTGCCCGCGCGCTGCGTCGCGAACAGCCGCCCCTTGGCCGCTTTGTACGCCTCCATCGTCTTGTGGCGGTCCAGATGGTCCGGCGTCACGTTCAGGCACACGCCGATCTTCGCCGTGAAGTGCTCCGCCGTCTCCAGTTGAAAACTCGACAGCTCCAGCACCAGCCACGTGTCCTCGTTCGACATCCCCACCATCGCCGTCGGCGGCGTCCCGATGTTGCCGCCCACCAGCGCGTCAATCCCGCTCTCGCGCAGTATGTGCCCGATCAGCGCCGTCGTCGTCGTCTTCCCGTTCGACCCCGTCACGCCAATCACCGGACCCACCAGAAAGTAGCTCGCCAGCTCCAGCTCACCGATCACCTTCACGCCCCGCCCGCGCGCCGCTTTCACAATCGCCAGGTCATCCGGCACGCCAGGAGAAAGGACGACGAGGTCCTGACCCAACGTGGGATCGTCAACTTGTTGCACAAAGGCCACGCCCTTGAGCGCAGCCCGCGCGGCTTCCGGCAGCGAGTCCAGCGGCTTCTCGTCAGAAGCGGTCACCAGGGCGCCCTGCGCACGCAACAGTGCCACCGCGCTCAGTCCGGATTTCGCCAGACCAACCACGGCCACCCGCGCGCCCTGTAACTCCACTCCGGCGGCCTTCACCGTTTCCTCCCTACCTCAACTTCAACGTCGTCAGCGCAAACAGCGCCATCACCAGTCCCACAATCCAGAACCGCGTGATCACCTTCGCCTCATCCCAGCCCAACTGCTCGAAGTGATGGTGCAGCGGCGCCATCAAAAACACCCGCCGCCCGCGAAACCGCACGCTCGCCACCTGCACAATCACCGACAGCACCTCCACCACATACACACCGCCCAAAAACGGAAGCAGCAGTTCCTGTTTGATCAGCACCGCCACCGTGCCCATCGCCCCGCCCAGCGCCAGCGACCCCACGTCGCCCATGAACACCTCCGCCGGGTGCGCATTGAACCACAAAAATCCCAGCGCCGCCCCCGTCGTCGACGCGCAAAAAATGCTCAGCTCGGCCGAGCCCGCCAGCCGCTCCAGCCCCAGGTAGGTGGAGAACTCGCGATGCCCGCTCACATAACACAACACCGTCATCGCCCCCGCGGCGATAATCATCAGCCCGCTCGCCAGCCCGTCCAGGCCATCGGTCAAATTCACCGCATTGGCCGAACCCACCAGCATGAACAGCAAAAATCCAAAGAAGAAAATGAACGCCAGCGGATAGGTGAACGGCGAGCCCAGCAGCGAATCCACCAGCAGATCCGGCTTCAGCGACTTGAAGAACGGCACATTCATCGCCGTGCTGTATTGCCCGCGCGCATGCAGCACCAGCAAAAAAATCCCAATGATCGTCGCCGGCACGCACTGCAGCGCAAACTTCGCCGCCGCCGTCAGCCCCAGGTTCCGCTTCTTCACCACCTTCGTGTAATCGTCGAGAAACCCGATCGCCCCGTAGCTCACCAGCCCGAACAGCGCGATCCACACATAGAAGTTCCGCAGGTTCGCCCACAGCAGCGTCGGCGCCACGATCGACGTGATGATCAACAGCCCGCCCATCGTCGGCGTGCCCGCTTTCTTCTGGTGCGACCGCGGCCCCTCCTCGCGGATATACTGCGTGAACTGAAACCGCCGCAGCCGCGAAATCACCAGCGGTCCGACAATCCAACTGATCAGCAGCGCCGTCAGCGCCGCAAACGCCGTCCGGAACGTCACATAGCCAAACAGGCGCAGCGGCCCCCACACCGGAGCCAGTAGTTCAAACAGCAGCCAGTAGAGCATCGTTACCGCCCCGCCCCCTGACCACTCGCCGTCGGGCTCGCCGCGCTCATCACCGCGGCGCAAGCCGCGTCCCAAAAAAGATAGGCGCCGTCTCGTGCATGCCCCATCTGGCGTGCCTGAATCTCGGCTGCGTCCCAAGATCCACCGGTAGTGGATGAGACGGCGCCTGCTCTCCCAATGAGCACGGGATATAAGCGGCCCGCATGGCAGGGTTGCCGCCATGCGTGCGCGCACTCAGCCCAATGGCTAAGCTCGATTGCCGCCGCAAGCCGCGCCCCGCTCATGCGCGCGCCTCCTTGCGGTAGCCAAAAGCGTGCAAAATCCTGCGGGCCGTCACACGGTCATCAAACTCCAGTTTCCGGCCCTGTATTTCCTGATACCGTTCATGCCCCTTGCCCGCGATCACCACCAGGTCGCGCGGCCCGGCCTCCTGAACCGCCCGCCGGATGGCTCTCTCGCGATCCGGTTCGCACACGTGCGCCGTATCGGTGCGCCGCAGCCCCACCAGCGCATCGTTGATGATCGCCAGCGGGTCTTCACTGCGCGGGTTGTCACTCGTCAGCACAACAAAGTTGCTCAGTTCCCCCGCCGCCTGGCCCATCAACGGCCGCTTCGCCCGGTCGCGGTCGCCGCCGCAGCCAAACACCGTGATGATCCGCCCCGGGTTCAACTCGCGCGCCGCCCGCAGCGTGTTGCGCAGCGCGTCATCGGTATGCGCGTAATCCACCGCCACCAGGAACGGCTGCCCTTCATCGATCCTCTCGAAGCGCCCCGGCACCGCCGTGCACGCCTCCAGCCCGCGCACAATCACCTCCGGCGCAATCCCGTGCGCCAGCCCCGCGCCAAACGCCGCCAGCAGATTGGCCACGTTGATCCGCGCCACCATCTGCGACCGCAGCGGATACTGCATGCCCTTCCACTCCACGCGGAACCGCAGCCCGTCAAAGCCCGTCTCCACATCGCGCGCCCGCAGCACACGCTCGCCCGCCATCTGCCCCGACGGCGAATACCAGATCACCTCGGTCGCCTCGGCCAGCCGCAGTTTGTGCGCCCAGGCATCGTCGGCGTTCAACACCGCCACCCGCGGCGCCGGCCCCTCCTGCCCCAGAAACAGCGACTCCTTCGCCGCGAAATACCGCTCCATCGTCACGTGAAAATCCAGGTGGTCCCGCGTCAGGTTCGTGAACACCGCCGTGTGAAACGCCATCCCCCACACACGCCCCAACTCCAGCGCGTGCGAGCTCACCTCCATCACCGCGTCCGTGCCGCCAATCTGCCGCAACTCCTCCAACAGTTCGTAAATCTCCAGCGACTCCGGCGTCGTGTTCGGCGCCGCCTTCACCGCCTCGCCCACGTGATACTCAATCGTGCCCACCATCGCCGTCGTCAACCCCGCCGCGCGCAAAATGGAATCGATCAGGTAACTCGTCGTCGTCTTCCCGTTCGTCCCCGTCACCGCGCTCAGCCGGATCGCATACGCCGCCGCCGCGTGGAGCGTCCGCGCCATCCGAGCCAGCGCCTTCCGCCCGTGCTCCACCACAATCCACAAGCCCTCGAAGCCTTCCGGCGCATCGAGTTCGCTCACCACCGCCACGCAGCCCCGCTCCATCGCCTGCCGCGCAAACGCCCGCCCGTCCGCCTTTGCTCCGGCAAAGGCCACGAACACTTTCCCTTCGCCCGCCTTGCGCGAATCAAAGCACAACCCGCTCACGCTCAACCCGCGCGCCTGCTCCGCGAGCGGCGCACGCAGCGCCACGCCCGCCAGCAGTGACTCGAGTTGCAGTGCTTCCGGAATCGTCGTTCGTCCTTTCCTATCGCGCAAACGTCACGCGCACACGGTCTCCGCCCGCAATCAGTTGCCCCGGCGCCGGATGCTGCCCGCGCGCCAGTCCGCGCCCCACCGGGTCCAGCTCCAGTCCCAGCAGCACGCACTCGCGCAACACCGCGCTCAGCGTCATCCCCGCGAAGTCCGGCAGCCTGTGGCCCACCACCACGCCGTTCGATGCCGTATCGGCGGCCATCTGCAGCGCCGCCGCAAACTCCCGGTCGGCCTGCTCCGGCGCATCGCTCGCATCGGCCAGCATCCGCTGCGGCTCAGGCGCCGCCGGCTTCTCCGGCTCCCTCTCCGGAATGTCCCGCGCCACGCGCCGGATGCGCAGCGTCGCCTCGGCAATCTCGCGGAACACCGGCGCCGCCAGCACCCCGCCAAATTCCTTCGCCCCGTTCAGCGTCACCACAATCACCACATCCGGATTCATCACCGGAGCAAATCCCATGAACGACGCGTTGTAGATGTGCGTATAGCGCCGCGTCTCCAAATCGAAAATCTGCGCCGACCCCGTCTTGCCGCCCGCCGTGAAGCCGTCCAGCTTGCCCTTCTTGCCCGTCCCCCGCAACACCACCTGCTCCATCAGCCGCCGCATCAGAATCGCCGTCTCCGGCTTCAGAATCTGCTCCGGCTTCGCATCCGCTTCCATCACCGGTTCTTCCCCCGGACGCTTCTTCCACAACACCAGCTTCGGCTTCACCAGAAAGCCCCCGTTGGCAATCGCCGCCACGCCCTGCGCCAGTTGCACCGTCGTCGCGCCGATCTCGTGCCCCATCGACACATACGCCACCGAACCCTTGTTCCAGCGCGCAATCGGACGCACCATCCCCGGCGACTCTCCCGGCACAGGCAGCCCCGTCCGCTTCCCGAACCCAAACCGCTCGGTCAGATACCGGAACAGGTTCTGCGCCCGCACCGCCAGCCCGATCTGCGCCGCCACCACGTTGCTCGACTGCACAAACCCGTCTTCCATCGTCAACGCCCCAAAGCGGTGATGATCGTGAATCACCTGCCCGAACACGTTGATCAACCCGCCCCCGCCGCTGAAGCCGTCCGTCGGCCGCAGCCGCGTCACCTCGTAGGCCGTCGCCCACGAAAAGGTCTTGAAAATCGACCCCGGCTCAAACGGCACGCTCGTCGCCTGGTTCACACGCCGCGCCAGGTCGGCCTTCGACGCCGGCGCTTCGTTCGGGTCAAACGTCGGCACACTCGACATTGCCAGCACATGCCCGTTGCGCGGGTCCAGAATCACCACGCTCCCGCTCGTACACCCGTTGCGCTGCACCGCCGCCGCCAGCGCCTGGTCGGCGACATACTGCAGCCTCCCGTCGATCGTCAGCGCCACCGAACGCCCCGCCACCGGCGCCACCTCCACCTGTGCATCCAACCCCCGCCGCTTCACATCGGTCGTCATCCGCACACGCCCGTTGTGGCCACGCAAATCCGCGTTCAGCCCGGCCTCAATCCCCGCGCTCCCGCTCTGGTCCTGGTCCACCGCCCCCACCAGGTTCGCCCCCAGCGTCCCGTTCGGATACACCCGCTTGCCTTCGCGCCGGATGTCGATCCACTCCAGGTTCAACGCCCGCAGCGCTTCGCTCTCTTCCCGCGGAATCGTCCGCTTCACCCACATGAACGCCTTGTTGCGCCCCCGGTACTCCTGGATCTTCGCCCTCAGATCCTTCGCGTTGACATGCAACACCCCCGCCAGCGTCTTGGCCGCCGCCGCCGGGTCCTCCACCACGCGCGGGTTCAATGCCACCGAATCGAGCATCACGCTCATCGCCAGCCGCCGCCCCTGCGCATCGAGTATCTCCCCCCGAGGCGCCTGCACCTCCTGCTCCATCTCGTGTTGCACCGTCGCCCGTTCCACATAGCTCTCACGGTCGATCACCTGCAAATACACCAGCCGCCCGAAAATCACTACCGCCCAGGCGGCGCCGATTCGGGCCAGAATCTTCAATCGCTTGTGTCCCGCGCCGGTCGCCGCGGGCGTGCTGTCCATCCAGCTCATCGTGTTGCTCTCTCGGAACGCGCGGGTTGGGTAGGCAGAGCCGCGCCCTTAGCGCGTGCCCCGGTTCAGCGCCAGCGATTCCTCATTCGCCGGAGCTATGTCATGCACGCGGCTCGGCGCGGGCTTCATCCCGTGCACCTTCGCCAGCCGCTCCAGGTTCTGCGGGCTGCGCAGAACCGCGTTGTCCAACTGCAGCGTCCGCCGCAGCTCCATCAGCTCGGCATGCTGCTTTTCCAGGCGGTTCACTTGATATCCCGCCAACAGGCGGTAGGCCGCCGGCAGCAGCTGCCCCACCACCAGGACCACCACAATCGAGGCAATTCCAATGAAGCGCCAGCAGGCGTTGCGCACCTTCGGATCCGCATGCCGCGCCACGCGCGAGTTGTCGATCGTCTTGATCCACAAACACACGTCCTCGTTCGGCAATGCGCGCACAAAACTGTCCTGCCGCCCTCCGTCGCCCAGCCGTACGGGCAGGTTCGCCTCGTCGCCTTCCATCCACTGAGCCATCGTTGCCATCGTTCTCTCTCCCCTTACACCATCTCCAGGGCCCGCAACTTCGCCGACCGCGATGCCGCGTTCACCCTCACCTCTTCGTCTGCCGGCCTCACCACATGCCGCGTCAGAATCCGCGCGCTCTCAGCCCTCTGGAGCGCTTGAAACCCATGCTTCACGATCCGGTCTTCAAGCGAGTGGAAGCTGATCACCACCACACGCCCGCCCGTCGCCACTACCTCCGGCAGCAGGCGCATCAACGCCTCCACCTCGTCCAGTTCTCCATTCACCGCCAGCCGCAACGCCATGAACACCTGCGTGCTCGGGCTCAGCCGACCTGTCCGCGGCACGGCCGATTCCACCGCGCGGGCTAGTTGCCCGGTGGTCTGGATCGGCCGGGCGCGAATCAGGGCTCTGGCAATTTTCCTCGCGAACCTCCTTTCTTCGCCCAGCTCCGCAATGATCCGGGCAAGGTCTTGTTCCGAACTGAAATTCACGATCTCCGCCGCCGTCTCCACGTTCTCCTCGCGCGACATGCGCATATCCAGCGCGCCGTCGTTCATGAACGAGAAGCCGCGTCCGGCTTCGGTCAACTGCGGCCGCGAAACGCCCAGGTCGGCCAGCAGGCCGTCCACTCGCCCCACGCCCAGCGCGTCCAGCGTCTCCCGCAATGTGGAAAACCGCCCCCGCACCGGCGTGATCCGCGCCGCATACTCCGCCGTGAATGCCTTGGCCCGCTCGAGCGACTCCCCGTCCCGGTCGTGCATCATCAGCCGCCCGGTGGTCAGTCGCGAGGCAATGGCCTTTGCATGATTGCCCATCCCCGCCGTCACGTCCAGATACAGCCCATCCGGACGCACCGCCAGCCATTCCAACGCCTCGGCCAGCATGACGGGGTAGTGTTCCATGGCCGCGCATTAAAGCCCCGTACCCTTCAGTAATTTCAACGAATCGGCCAGCGTCATCTTCGCCGCCTGGAACTCCTGCTCGTAATCCTCGTCCCGCAGAATCTCAATGCGCCGGTTCCGGAACCGCAGCCATACCTTCTGGCGCTTGTTCAGCCCCAGCTCTTCCTTTAACTCGCCCGGCAGCGAAAGCCGTCCCTCGCCGTCCAGCTTCGACGTCCCGCCAAAGCGCTCCATCACATACAGCAATGGCTCGGCCCTCTCCGGTCCCAACTGCGACTTCACGTCATTCCGGTACTGCAAATAGTCCGAGGAGGTGTATACTATGGCCGTCTTCAAATCATTCGTCGTGGCCATGAACTCCGCACCCGCAGCCGCCCCCAAATACCGCTGGAACGCCGCCGGCAACTTCAGCCGCCCCTTCTCGTCCACAGACGAGTCCTCGGCGTACATCGGCGGGATCACCGCCTGCTGCGGGGCCTCGCTGCTACCGATTTGGGATGAGTCAGCCATTTCTTGGGACGGTGGCACCACGACGAGCCACTGATCAAATCTACATCCATTCCCTCCAACGCCGCAAGCTAAATCCTAGAATTGGTATATGGATACGTTTGTACTACGACCGTAAGGAATGCGATGGCCTCCTAATGGAGGAAATGCATCCGCGTAGCACTATATGTTGTGGTTGGTAAGATTTTCACCCACAGCCTGTCGTAGGCTGCCTTCGTCTGTTCTTCGTCCAACGCCTTCTCTTCTCCCTCCGCGCCCCCGCATGGTGGCCCCCCGTCCCAGCACCCCTGCCACCCCACCCCGCCGGAAGGCTTTGTCTTCACGGGGTGGTCCGGGTGGCCGGAGTTGGGGAACACGGCGACGGCGACGGCGGCGGTTACCCGCGAGCGTTTTCCGGTGGCTATGTTCAACATCACCGGGACACCGCTGCGGATGGAGTCGGTGAGTCCGGCGATACTGCCGCTGGGGGCGGAGGTGACGGTGACGTTAACGGGTTCGGGATTCAGCGGGAGCAATCTGTTTGTCGGTTACCAGAC
>JAFLBB010000012.1 GCA_017304135.1 Acidobacteriota bacterium
TGTGGGCCTTGCGGACCACCAGGGCCGCCCGCCGTTGCCAGCGAGGGCGGGTCGCCCACCCATTCGCCTTCCGGCACGCCGGGGACGGTGGGCGACTTCTTCAGGCCGTCATACCAGAAGACCTTCAGCGCGGGCATGTCCTGGTACGGGGCGAAGTCGAAGCGGATCACCGATTCCTTGGGGAACATGAACGGGCTGACGCCTTCCTTCTTGATGCACTCGACGCCGACAACCTTGCGCTTGGAGAGATGCAGCGCCATGTTCGGCGCGCCG
This sequence comes from Acidobacteriota bacterium, assembly GCA_017304135.1. Lineage (GTDB taxonomy): Bacteria > Acidobacteriota > Terriglobia > Bryobacterales > Bryobacteraceae > JAFLBB01. Next base: position 274 of record JAFLBB010000012.1, read on the forward strand.
AGGATGTGGCACGCCATGTCGCCCAGCGCGCCGCAGCCGAAGTCATAAAAACCGCGCCAGTTGAAGGGCTGATAGAAGAAGCCGCCCCAGCGGTCGGGCTCGGTGCGTCCGCCGCCGGTGTAGGCGCGCTTGTCGGCGTTGCCAAGCCAGAGGTCCCAATCGAGGGTGGAGGGGACGGGCTCTTCCTTGGGGATTTCCGTGAGGCCCTGCGCCCACAGCGGTCGGTCACTCCAGGCGTGGACTTCCGTGACGCTGCCGATGTCGCCGTTCCAGATGATTTCGGCGCACTGGCGGGTGCCTTCGTTCGAATAGCCCTGGTTGCCCATCTGCGACGCAACGCCGTATTTGGCGGCGGCGGCGCGCAGCTGCCGCGCTTCCCAGATGGTGCGGACCAGCGGCTTCTGCACGTAGACGCTCTTGCCGCGCTCCATTGACCACATGGCGGCCATGCCGTGCATATGGTCCGGGGTAGCGACGATGACGGCGTCGATGTTCTTGCCGTCCTTGTCCAGCATCTGGCGGAAGTCTTTGTACCGGGCGGCCTTGGGGTAGCGCTCGTAGGTGGGGGCGGCGCGGCGGTCGTCGACGTCGCAGAGCGCGACGACATTTTCCGTGGGCGCGGCGGCGCCGAGGTTGGATGCGCCCTGCCCTCCGGCGCCGATGGCGGCGAAGTTCAGTTTCTCATTCGGCGACTTGTAGCCGGCCATGCGCAGCGAAGCCGCGCTGCCAAAGCCCGCTGAGGGGACGGCGCCGGCAAGCAGACTGCCGTAGAAGAAATACCGCCTCGATAAACCCATTCAGTTACCTCCTCGGATGTAGAGATCCGCGTGTCTGGTCCGCGGAGCACTTCACGCGAAGTAAAGCCGGAGCGAGGCGATCCGTGGCCACTGTCATGATAGCGGATGCGGCGGGGGAGGGAAACGGTTACAACCCCCGGCGTTGGCGCATTTCGGCGCCGATGGCGGCGAGTTCGGCGGCGTTGAGAAGGGCGCGGCTGACGGCGGCGAGTTGCGAATCCTCGACGGCAATGTGGCGGCGGTAGAGGGCGCAGAAGCGGGCGGTAAGGTCGCGGAGTTCAGCGCTCAGGGCGGGGGCGGGCGTGGGGGCGGAGGCGATCTGCTCGACGAGAAGGCGCAGCCTGGAGTCGAGGTGGTGGGCAAGTTGGTGGTCGGACTCAAGCGAAGCGACCATGGATTGCTGCTCAACCGTCAGCTTGCCGCGCAGGCGGGGGAAGAGGCTTTCCTCTTCGTCCTGGGTGTGGAGAACGCCGTTGGAATCGAGGAAGGCGAAGGCGTTGCGGATGGCTGCGAGGGCCTCGTCGCGTTGGGTGTCGAGCGCGGCGGCGGCGCGTTCGAGTGTCTCCAGCCGTTGTTCGATGCGGCGGTGGCAGGCGGCGAGGTGTTCGATCGGCTGATCGAGGGTGGCCGAAGCCGCCGTTTGCCCAGACGGAAGGATGGAGATCATACAACGAGGGTAGCGCCGGGGCCTGGCCTTGGCTATGACCGCGGTCACACCGCGCCGTGGAGCCGGAACCAGGCGCGGGCCCAGGCGGCGAATTCGGCGGAGTGACGCGGCTGGTCCAGCGTGGCCAGCGCCTTGGCCGAAAGTTCAGGCCCGAGGCGCGGTGTGCGCTGTTCGATCAGAGCGCGGGAGTAGGGCGGCTGCCATTCGGGATGGCCCTGCACGCCGAGCATGGCGCGGCAGCGGTAAATGGCGACGGGGCAGTGGTCACTCGAGGCAAGCACGACGGCGCCGGGGGGAAGCACCTCGACCTGGTCCTGGCAGCTCATCAGCAGCGACACGGTTTCGAGCGGCGGCTCCATCCAGGGCTCCGGCGTGTGGACGCGGAAGTGGTGAATGCCCACGCCCCAGCCGCGCGGGCTTTTCGCCGTCCGGCCGCCGAGGGCGTGGGCCATCATCTGATGGCCGAAGCAGACGCCCAGCAACGGCACACCGGCGGCGTCGATGGAGCGGACCAGTTGCTTGAACTGCTGGATCCAGGGCACGTCGTCATACACCGAATAGTGCGAGCCGGTGACGACCCAGGCGTCGCATTCGCGCGGTTCGGGGAAGTCGCCGGCGGTGAGGTCGTAGACGCGCCAGTCGCCGGGAAGCAAGGCCGCGAACATGTCGTTGTAGTCGCCGGCGAGGTGGCGGTTGTGGTCATCCACGTGGTCGCACTGCAGGAGTCCGTAGGTCATGGTTGCGCTATGCGATGACGGTGCGGAGGTGGAACGACTTGGGGCGAGTGAGTTGCTCGAAACCGAGCACGCTCAGGGCGCAGCCGCGGCCGGAGTCCTTGACGCCGGTCCAGGCGAGGGCTGGGTCGAGGTAGTCGCAGCGGTTCATAAACCAGGTGCCGGTGTCGATCTGGTCGCCGATGCGGAGCGCCGCGTCGGGGTCGGAGGTCCAGATGGCGGCGGTGAGTCCGTAGCGGGAGTCGTTCATCAGGGCGATGGCTTCTTCGTCGCTGGCGACGGCCATGATGGGGGCGACGGGGCCGAAGGTCTCCTCGGTCATGACGCGCATGGAGTGGTTGACTCCGGTGAGGATCTGCGGGGCGAGGTAAGGCGTGCCGGGCTTGTCGCCGGGGAAGGAGGCGGCATCGATGTGGGCGGTGGCGCCTTGGGCGACGGCTTCGGCAATCTGCGCGCGGACAAACTCGGCGGCCGAGCTGCGGACCATTGGTCCCAGCGTGGTGGCGCCTTCCAGCGGATTGCCCAGCAGGTAGGTGCGCGTAAGGGCGACGGCGCGCTCGACGAACTCATCGTAGACAGAGCCGTGGACGTAGATGCGCTCAACGCCGCAGCACGACTGGCCGGAGTTGAACATGGCGCCGTCGACCAGGTTTTCGATGGCGTGGGCGAGGTCGGCGTCGGCGCGGACGTAGGCGGGGTCCTTGCCGCCGAGTTCGAGGCCGGTGGCGATGAAGCGGCGGCTGGCGGCGGCTTGTACGGCGCGGCCGCCTTCCACCGAACCGGTGAAGGCGACAAAGGCGATGCGCTCGTCGCCGATGACGCGTTCGACGTCGGCGTGGGTGAGGTGGAGGATCTGGAACACGCCTTCGGGCAGCCCGGCCTCGTGGAGCCCGTGCAGGAACCGCTCGGCACACAGCGGTGTTTGCGCCGAGTGCTTCAGGATGACGCTATTGCCGGCAAGCAGCGCCGGGACAACAGAGTTGACGGCGCACAGATACGGATAGTTCCACGGAGCGACGGTGAAGACAATGCCGACCGGTTCATGGCGAATGAAGCGTGTGAATCCCGTGGCCGGGGCAATGGCGACATCAGCGAGGGCTTGCGGCGCGGCGGCGATCATGAACCGGGCGCGTTCGGCAAAGCCGCGGCGGATTTCGTTGGCGGCATAGCGGATGGGCCGCCCCATCTGCCAGGCGATCTCTTCGCCCATCGCGTCGGCGTGCGATTCCATCACCTCGACGAACTTCGTGAGAATGGCCTGGCGCTCGGCAAGCGGTGTGGCGCGCCAGTCGCGCTGCGCTTCGACGGCGCGGGCGAGGGTGGATTCGATCAAGGCGGGCGAGGCGAGTTCGCGTTCCACGAGCGTGCGGCCGTCGACGGGGGAAATGGTTTTCTGCATGGGCATGGCGCGCTCCTAGAGAGGCGTGGTGTAGGCAGCCGTGATGCCGCCATCGACGAGGAATTCTGACCCGGTGACGAAGGAGGATTCCGACGAGGCGAGATAGAGCGCGGCCTTGGCGATTTCCGCGGCTTCGCCGAAACGGCCCATGGGGATGTGCACCAGGCGGCGCTGCTTCTTCTCTTCGGTGTTGAGGTATTTCATGAGCAGCTCGGTACGCAGCGGTCCGGGGCAGAGGGCGTTGACGCGGATGTTCTGGCGGGCGTGGATGGCGGCCAGTTCGCGCGTCATGGAAAGGACGGCGCCTTTGCTGGCGGTGTAGGCAAGCTGCGGGGTGGCCGCGCCAAGGATGGCCACGAAGGAGGCGGTGTTGATGATGGAACCGCCGCCGGCGCGCTGCAGCGCGGGGATGCCGTATTTGCAGCCGAGGAAAACACCCTTCACGTTGATGGCGAAGGTGAGGTCCCACACGGCTTCGGTGGTGGACATGGCATCGTCGTCGTCGGCATGGGAGATGCCCGCGTTGTTAAAGAGGACGCTGAGCTTGCCGTAGGTCGTTTCGGCGGCGGCGACCATGGCTTCGCAGTCGGCCGCCTTGGATACATCGGCCTTGACGGCGATGGCCTTGCCACCGGCCGCGGTGATGTCGGCGGCGACGGCTTCAGCGGCGGGAAAATTGACGTCGGCGGCGACAACGGCCGCGCCTTCGGCGGCAAACAGAAAAGCGGACTCGCGGCCGATGCCGCTGCCCGCTCCGGTGATGAGGGCTACTTCGTTTTGGAGACGCATGATGAGGTCCTTCGGAAAAATGGCTACAGCTCAAATTTTCTCAAAATAACGGCGGCGCTCCCAATCGGTGACGGCACGGTCGAAGGCGCGCTGCTCGCTGCGGTAGAAGTGGGCGTAGTGGGCGGCGACATCGGCCCCCAGGGTTTGCTTGACGAACTCGCTCGACTCGAATCGCTCGACAGCTTCGGCCAGGCAGTAGGGCACGCGAGGAAGCTGCCGCGCGGCATAGACGTCGCCTTCGAAGACGGGCGGCGGCTCGATCTTGTTGGCGATGCCGTCGAGGCCGGAAGCAAGCGCGGCGGCGAAGGTGAGGTAGGGGTTGATGTCGGCGCCGGGGATGCGGCATTCAATGCGCAGGGATTCGCCGTGGCCGACGACGCGGAAGCCGGCGGTGCGATTGTCGTGGCTCCAGGCAAGCCGCGTGGGGGCCCAGGAGAGGTCCTCATAACGCTTGTACGAGTTGATCGTTGGCGCGTAGAAGACCATGAACTCGGGGACGTGGGCGAGCCAGCCGCCGAGGAACCATCGGAACACGTCGGTGCCCTGCACGGGGCCGAACTTCTTGTTGCCGGCAAAGGCGTTCTTACCGCCCTTGCGCAGGCTGAGGTGAACGTGGCAGCCCGAGCCTGCCTGCCCCGCGGCCTGCTTGGCCATGAAGGTGACGCTGACGCCCGATTGCTCGGCGACCTCCTTCAGGCACTGCTTATACAGCACGTGGTCGTCAGCCATCGTAAGGATGGGGCCGTAGCGGACATTGATTTCGTGCTGGCCGAGTCCCCATTCGCCCTTGGAGTTTTCCACAACGATGCCGGAGGCCTTGAGGTGGCGGCGCACGGCGGCGGTGTAGAACTCCTCGCGCGTGCCTTGCAGAATGTTGTAGTCCTCGAGATACCAGCCGAGGGGTTCGAGGCCGTGGTAGTCCTTCTTGGCGGCGTCACGATAGCTGTCGCGGAAGATGTAGTACTCCAGCTCCGAGGCGGCCATGGGCTGGTAGCCAAGCGCCGAGGCGCGGGCGAGTTGGCGCTTCAGGATCGAGCGCGGCGCGAGGTCGACGTGATCGACGTCGCAGTGGACAAAAGCGGTGCGCTCCTGCCAGCTCAGGCGGCGAAGAGTGGCCATGTCGGGGACGAGGTGGAAGTCCCCGTAGCCGAGTTCCCAATTAGCGAACTGGTAGCCGGGCACGGGTTCCATTTCGGCGTCGGTGGTGAGCAGGTAATTGCAGGCGTGGGTGCCTTCGCGGGCAACGTGATCCAGGAAGAATTCGGCGTCAAAGCGCTTGCCCATGAGGCGGCCGTAGTGATCGGTGAAGGCGGCGATGACGGTGTCGACTTCGCCTGATTTGGCGAGCCGTTTCAGATCAGCTGGTGTGAGAGGGACGGGTGCTTGTTTCATGGGCTTCCACATGACGGCGGCGATACAGCCAATAGTACGCGAGCATGACGGCGATGAAGACCGCTGCTCCGGTCACGCCAGGGCGGAACGAGGGCACGGCAAAGGTGGCGGCAAGGCAGATGAGGGCGAGCGTGATGCCGGCAAGCGCGCCGGGAATGCCGAGCGGCGAGCGGTAGGGGCGCGCGAGCAGTGGCGAATCGACCCGCAGTCGGATGAACGAGAGCAATACCAGGATGTAGGACAGCAGCGCCCCGAAGACGGCCATGTTGAGCAGCGCCGCGCCGACGCTGGCCGAGTAGCGCTGGGCAAGGAAGCAGAGTCCAAGGCCAAGCGCGCCGCCGAATAGCAGCGCGGTGTCGGGCGTCCGCCAGCGCCCGACGTGACCGAGGGCGGCCGGCAGGTAGCCGGAGCGGCTGAGGGAAAAGAGCAGGCGGCCGTAGGCGTAAATGATGGAGTGGAAGCTGGCGATGAGGCCGGTGAGCGAGATGATCGACAGCGCCGCCGACGTCATGTTGGAGGGGAAGACGGCGCGGAATCCGGTTTCCAGCGGCGAGTTCGACGCGCCCACGCCTTGCGCGCCGGGGCCGACGCCGGAGTTCAGCACGAGCGTGCAGAGCGAGAGGCCGAGCAGCGTCGCCATACCCCACTTGAGGGCGCGCGGCATGTCGCGTGCCGCATCGTGGCTTTCCTCGGCCGACAGCGGCAGTTGTTCAATGGCGAGATAGAACCAGACCGCGTACGGCAGGGCCGAGAAGATGCCGAACCAGCCGTGCGGCAGAAAGGCGCTGCCGCCCGGGACCGTGGGGGCGATGTTGAGGGCGTGGCTCCAGGAGAAGGAGCCCGAGGCGATCGCGCTCACATAAAAAAAGACGAGCACGGCGGCGGCCAGCGCCGTGATGGCCATCGAGACGCGAAAGGTGAGCGCCGCGCCTTTCACATTGATGAACACGAACACGCAATAAAAAGCCACCCACCACACCCATTCGGCGGTGGAAGGGGCAAGGGCCTTCATGTATCCCGCGATTCCGGCGACGATCACGGCGGGCGTGGTGACGTATTCAATGGCATCGGTGAGGCCATTGAGGAAGGCTCGGTCTTTGCCAAAAGCGGAGCGTGTGAAGTTGTAAAAGCCGCCGGCGGAGGGCAGCGCTGCGGAGAGTTCGGCGATGGAGAAGACCAGGCAGACATACATGGCCGCGATCAGCAGCGTGGCCAGGAAGAGGCCGCCGAAACCGCCGGTGAGCAGGCCGGTTTGCCAGCCGAAAAAGTTGCCGGAGATGACTCCGCCCACGCCAAGCGCCCAGAGGTGGACCCATCCGGCGGTTTTTTGCAGGTTTTGGCTGGATTCCGGCAAAGGTTGAGCGGCCAGTGTAGCACGAGACCGTTGCGAAAATGACATGTTCAAGTAACCGAAGTCGCGCTACAATCAACCGAATCTGGGAGTCCACTCAGGAGCTAAATTAAGAATGTCTGTTAAGAAAAGTGCAGCTTTGCACGTCGTGTTGCTACTGGCAGCAACCGTGCCGTTGATCCAAGCGCAGTCGACCTACGGCGTGATACTCGGCAACGTGTCCGACGCTTCCGGCGCGGCGGTAAAGGGCGCAAAGGTAAAGGTCACGCAGACGGCGGCGAATACAAACCGCGAAGGCGTCACGAACGATGAAGGGGCGTATGAGTTTCAAAACGTGGATGCCGGCCCGTATGTGGTGTCGGTGACGGCGCCGGGATTCCGCACCTTTGTTTCGAGCGGCGTGACGCTGGACGCCCGCACCCGTCTGCGCGTGGATGCGCGGCTGGAAGTGGGCGAAGTGTCGCAGACCGTGGAAGTGACGACGACAGCGGGTGTCATTGCCACCGACAGTCCGACGATTCAGTCGAGCCTGACGGCGGAAAAGGTGTTGAACCTTCCGTCGAACGTCCGCGGCGCGGGCAGCACGAGCCCGTATGCGCTGCTGCAGTCGCTGCCCGGCGTGCAGGCTGACAACGGCCTCGGGTTGTCGATTCAGGGCGGCTTGCCGGCGCAGTCGGAGTCGACTGTGGACGGCATTTCGATCACGGCCTCCACGGGCAACAGCCCGAACCGGAACATGTTCCTGTCGGTGGAGTCAATCTCCGAGGTGCGCGTCCAGGGCGTGGGCAACACGGCCGAGTTCGGCCAGCCGGGCGACGTCACGGTGATCTCCAAGGGCGGCGGAAACGACTATCACGGAGCGCTCTTCTGGTATCACCAGAACAAGGCGCTGGATGCCCGCTCCTACGGCCAGAATGTGCTGCCGGCCAAGATCGGCAACACGTTTGGCGGTACGGTGGGCGGTCCCCTGACGCTGCCAAAAATCTATGACGGCAAGAACCGGACGTTCTTCTATTTCACCTGGGAGTCGATGCGCTTTCCGCGCCAGGGCACGGTGCAGAACACGGTGCCGACGAGCTTTGTGAAGAACGGCGACTTCAGCCGCGAGGGCGTGAACATCCGCGACCCCTTCACGGGCGTGCCGTTTGCCGGCAACATCATCCCGGCGTCGCGCATCAGCGACATTGCCAAGAAGGTGATGACCTTCTATCCGGAACCGAACACCGGGCCCACTGACCGGCGCTCGGCGTCGAACTTCCGCGAAAACCGCTCGACGAGCATCAACTCCGACCAGTATGAAGCGCGCGTGGACCAGAGCTTCAACACAAAGCACACCGTCTACGGCCGCTTCTCGTATAAGAACAACCCCTCGAGCGGGTCGAACAACCTGACGCTGCCCTCCGACACACTGAGCGCGAAGTTCTGGCAGGTGTCCGGTTCCTGGACCTACGCCGTGCGGCCGAACCTGTTGAACGAAGCGCGCGTGGGCTTCGTCAAATCGGATACGGCTACGATCTTCAACTTTGACGGCCGCAACTTCACCAACGGGCTGGGGCTGAAGGACATCCAAAAGGACATCTTCTTCAACGGCCTGCCGAACTTCGGCATCGACCTCTACACGGGCGTGAGCAAAGGCCGCCCCGGCTACAGCACCTCCGACAACGTGCAGTTCATCGACAACCTGACCTGGGTGCGCGGCAAGCACACCCTCAAGTTCGGCGGCGACGTGCGCAACCTGCGCGCGCGCTCGGATTTGGGCTTCACCACGGGCAACAACTACGGCGACTTCTCCTTCGGTCCGGCCTTCAGCGGCTACGGCTTCTCTGACTTCCTGCTGGGCGTGCCCGCGCAGTCGGCCATCGCCGTGGTGTCGCGCGACAACGACGGGCAGGCGACGCACTACAAAATGTACGTGCAGGACACGATCCGTGTCAGTCAGAAACTGACACTCGACCTGGGCCTGCGCTACGAACTGCATCCGGGCTATCGTGACAACGGCCTGAACATCGCCAATTTCGACCGCAACGTTGCGCGCACCGGGCGCGTGATCATCATGTCCGATCCGGAAGCGCGCAATCTGGTGGCGCCGGGAGCGATTCTTTCGTTCAACGGCTGTCCTGGTGCGGCTGTGAACGGGGTGGCCTGTACGCCGATCGTGACGGCTAAGGACGCTGGGCTGCCCGAGGCTCTGCGCACGACCTACAAGACGCAGTTCCTGCCGCGCATCGGCACGGCCTACCGGCTCAACAACAAGACGACGCTACGCGCCAGCGCCGGGCTCTACAACATGATCCTGATGGGCTCGGTCTTCTATTCCCTCACTGGCACGGTCCAGAGCGACGTGCGCAACTTCAACAACATCGGCGCCGACGGCAAGCCGATCTTCCAGTTGCCCGATACCCGGACGCCGGGCAGCGGCGTGCGCGGCGGCTCGCTCGGAACCTTTGAGTTCCGCACAGCCAACCAGATCGACTTCAAACCGCCTCAGATGTTTCAGTGGGCGCTGTCCATCGACCGCGAGTTGAGCTCCACGACGGGCCTCCGGCTTTCCTACATCGGCAACCGCTCCTACCAGTTGCCCTGGGCGCCGGACGTGAACCAGATGCAACCGTCCAACACCTTCTACTCGCAGCGCACCAGCCTGGACCGGCCATTCCCGAACTGGGGCCTCATCTTCAGCCGCGACGCCGGGGCGAACTCAATCTACAACTCGCTACAGATGGAATTGAACCGGCGCTTTGCCAAGGGGCTGAGCTTCACCACGGCCTTCACGCTCGCCAAGAACCTCGCCGATAACGCCGGTCCGACGCCCACGGGCTTCGCCGGCGAGACAGGCGGCGGACGCGTCACCAATTCGCTTGACCGCCGCTCGGACCGCGGCGATGTCTATGCCACGCGGCGCCACCGCTTCGTGAACACCTTCGTGTATGAACTGCCCTTCGGCAAGGGCCGCAAGTTCCTCGGTGACGCCGGACGCGCCGCTGATCTCGTGCTGGGCGGCTGGCAGTTGTCCAGCATCCTCACGCTCCAGTCGGGTCCCTTCCTGACACCCAACTTCTCCGGCGGCGATCCTTCCGGCACCAACGCCGCCAGCCGCGGCGGCCAGCGCCCTGACCGCATCGGCGAGGCCAACGGTTCGACCTCCAATCCGACACGCGACCAGTGGGCCGACCGCTCGGCGTTCCTTTGCCCCGGCCGTGCGCCCGGCAGCTTGCAGTTTGACTGCCGCGTCGGTTCGACGCCAGGCCGCGATCCCAACCCGATCGGCCGCTTCGGCAACGCCGGCGTGGGCATCCTGAACGGTCCCGGCACGTTCGGGCTGAATATGGGCCTCAGCAAGCGCTTCATCATCCGCGAGGGTGTGGGCCTGCGCTTGGAGGGATCGTTCACGAACCTGCCCAACTGGACCAACCTCGGCGATCCGAACCTCAACATCGCCGACAACAACTTCGGGCGGATCACCGGTTCGCGCGGCGTCGACTTTGGCGGCGGGCGCACCGGTCAGGTGGCGTTGCGGCTGGAGTTTTAAACAGCAACGAGTGCTTTCACGCAAGGGCCGGCTCACCGTTTCACCGGGTGGGCCGGCCCTTCGCGCATTCCGGCCAAGCGGTTCGGCGCACGGGGCCGGGCGGACCGATATACTGGCTGCCGCGGCCGGCTACGTGAGTCCGGCGCAGAGAGGGTTGGCCCACGACGTGCACTTAGATCCAAACGGCGGAGTCCGTGACGACCACCGCCACGAGCCAGAGAAAGGCAACAGTATGAAAATCCGTCGTGAGGATGCGCTGGCATACCATGCCCCCTCGTCCTCCGGGGCGCCCGCGGGCAAAGTGTCGGTGGTACCCACCAAACCTTGCCGCACCCAGCGTGATTTGTCGCTGGCCTACACCCCCGGTGTAGCAATTCCCTGCCTGGAGATTGAGAAAGACCCTTCCCTCGCCTACCAGTACACCTCGAAAGGCAACCTGGTGGCCGTGGTGACCAACGGCACGGCCGTGCTCGGCTTGGGCAATATCGGGCCACTGGCGGGCAAGCCGGTGATGGAGGGCAAGGGGGTCTTATTTAAGAGATTCGCCGATATCGATGTATTCGATATTGAGCTGGCCACGCTCGATCCGAAAGAGATCATCCGCACCTGCCAGCTTCTGGAGCCCACCTTCGGGGGCATCAACCTGGAGGACATCAAGGCGCCGGACTGCTTCATCGTCGAGGACGAACTGCGGCGGACGATGAAGATCCCGGTCTTCCATGACGATCAGCATGGGACGGCCATCATCTCCGGCGCGGCCCTGTTGAACGCCTTGGAGATCGTCGGCAAGACCCTCGCCGGGGCGCGCATTGTGGTGAACGGCGCCGGAGCCAGCGCGATTTCCTGCGCCTCGCACTTCATCAAGCTGGGGGCGGTGCGCGAGAACATCGTGATGTGCGACTCCAAGGGGGTGATTTATGCCGGCCGCACGGCGGGCATGAACGCCTATAAGGAGCGCTTCGTGAGCGACACGAAGGCGCGCACGCTGGCTGAGGCGCTGGTGGGCGCCGATGTGTTCATCGGGCTGTCTTCGGCCAACTGCCTCACCGGCGAGATGATCCAGCCGATGGCCAAGGACCCGGTGATCTTCGCGCTGGCCAATCCGGACCCGGAAATCCCGTATGAGGAAGCCGTGGCCGCGCGGCCTGACGCCATTGTGGCCACCGGACGTAGCGACTATCCGAACCAGGTGAACAACGTCCTCGGCTTCCCGTTCATCTTCCGCGGAGCGCTGGATGTGCGCGCCACCTCCATCAACGACGAGATGAAGCTGGCCGCCACGCTGGCCCTGGCGAAGCTCACACGCGAGGACGTGCCCGATTCGGTGCGGCGCGCCTATGGCGTGGGCAAGATGGAGTTCGGGCGCGAGTACATCATCCCCAAGCCGTTTGACCCGCGCGTGCTCGTGTATGAAGCGGCGGCGGTGGCCCAGGCGGCCATGGAGACCGGCGTGGCGCAGATTCAACTGAATCTGGACGACTACCGCGAAAGCCTCGAAAAGAGGCTCGGCAAGGCGCGGGAAGTGATGCGCATGCTGATTCACAAGGCGCAGCAGGCGCCCAAAAAGATCGTCTTCCCCGAGGGCGCCGATGAGCGCATCATCCGCGCCGCGCGGGTCTTGATCGACGAGCACATCGCCTGTCCGGTGCTCGTGGGCGACGCGGCGGCGATCCGCGCCTCGCTGGCGGCGCTGCATGTGGATGCGGCGCAGGTGGAGATTGTCGACCCCGCCTCCGACGGGCGCGCCGGAGCCTACATGGACGAGTTGTTCCGGCTGCGTCAGCGCAAGGGCATGACGCGGATCGAGGCGCGCGGCAGCGTGCGCGACCCGTTCGTGTTCGCCTCGTTGATGGTCCACCTGGGCGACGCCGACGGCATGCTGGGCGGCATGACGCGCAACTATCCGGATACGATCCGGCCGGCGCTGCAGGTGATCCAGATGGAGAAGGGGCTGAAGCGGGTCTGCGGCGCTTATCTGCTGATTACGCCCAAAGGCGAGTTCTACATGCTCGCCGACCCGACGGTGAACCTCGAGCCCACAAGCGAGGAACTCGCCGAGATCGCCATTCTCGCCGCCCGTACGGCGCGGCGGTTCGACCTCGAGCCAAGGGTCGCGATGATCTCGTTCTCCAACTTCGGCTCGACGCGGCACCCGCTGGCGGCCAAGGTGGCGCGGGCGGTGGAAATCGTGCACAATCGCGCACCCGAGTTGATCATCGACGGCGAGGTGCAGGCCGATCTCGCCGTGTCGCCGGAAATGCTCGCCGAGCAGTATCCATTTACCCCGCTGGCCGAACGCGGGGCCAACGTGCTCGTGTTTCCCAACCTGGAAGCGGGCAACGCCTCCTACCGCCTTCTCGCCCGCCTCGGCAATTGCGAACTGGTAGGCCCCATCCTGATGGGCTTCGCCCATCCCGTCCACGTGCTGCCGCCGGAGACCGAGGTGGACACCATCGTGAAGATGGCCGCCGTCGCCGTCGTGGAAGCGCAGGAGAAAGCGGCAAAGTAAAGGCCGGGCCGCGCATGCTATCGTGGGGGACTTCCTCACGATGATGCCGGAACTGGCTTGGTGGCAATGGGCGCTCGCCATCGCGTGCGCCTTCTGTGTCGGCGTGGCCAAAACGGGCGTGCCCGGGTTGGGTATCCTCGTGGTGCCGATGATGGTGCTGGTCGCGGGCGACGCGCGCAAGTCGGCCGGCTGGCTCCTGCCGGTGTTGTGCTTCGCCGACCTGTTCGCGGTGTTCTATTACCGGCGTCATGCGGCGGCGGGCAAGCTGTTTTCGCTCATTCCCTCGGTGTTGGCCGGCATGGCCGCCGGGGCGCTTACGTTGTCGCTCCCCGAAGGCCGTATCCGTCCGTTGATCGGTGTGATTGTGCTCGTGATGCTGGCCGTCTACCTGTGGAGGAAGCGCCATCCGGAGGCCTTTGCCCTTGCCAATCACGGCGCGCCCTACGGCGTGGTGGCCGGGTTTTCCACGACGGTGGCCAACGCCGCCGGTCCGGCCATGAGCCTCTATCTGTTGACCAAGAAGCTGACCAAGGAAGAGTTCGTGGCCACCGGGGCCTGGTTCTTCTTCTGCGTGAACCTGGCGAAGGTGCCCATCTATTCCTGGCACGGGCTCTTCAGCCGTTCGTCGCTGACCCTGGATGCCATGCTCGCGCCGGCCGTCCTGTGCGGAGCGCTGAGCGGGCGCTGGGCGTTGACGCGGATTTCGGTGAAGACTTTCGAATTTCTCGTGCTGGCGCTGACGGCTCTGAGCGCGTTGATCCTGTTCCGCTAGCCCGCCAGCAGGAGTCCGGCCAGTCCGGCCGTGGCGCTCAGCAGGACGATCCAGACCGTGTCCAGCCGCGTCCACAGCAGCGTGGCGAAACTGGCGACCGAGATGGCCACGGGCAGCGGCGCGGTCCAGGCGTCGCGGGCGAGGGGAAGCACGGCGGCCAGGACGAGCGATCCGGCGGCGATGGTGATGCCGCGGATCGCGCCGCGCACACGCGGGTTTTCCCTGTGGCGGCCTAGGTGCATCAGCATGAACACGATGAGGAACGCCGGCGTCATGATGGCGGCGCATCCGGCGGCGGCGCCCGGGATGCCGGCCATGAAGTAACCGGCGGCGACCATGTAGAGGCCGTGCGGGCCGGGTCCGGCGCGCCCCACGCCGATCGCCGTGGAGAGCTGGCGGTCAGTGAGCACGTGGCGCTGGACGACGAATTCCTCGCGCACGATGGGCAGCGAGCCCATGCCGCTGAACGACGTCAGCGTGGCCTTCAGGAAGAGGAGATAGATGAGGAACGGGTTCATGCGTCGCCCTTGGCCCGCGGCGCGTCACCGTAAAGCGCGCCAAGTCCGCCGGCAAGGATGAGGATCTTCAACGGGGAAAGCAGGCCAAGCCACATCGCGGCCACGGCCGCGGCGGCGAAGGCGAGGCCGGGAATGAGCCAGCGGCCGGTGGTCCGGCCATAAATGATGGAAACGCCGCTCGAGGCCATCATGCCGACGGCTCCCGCGACGACTCCCCCGATGGCCGCGCGAAACCACGGGTTGGCGCCGAAGGCGTTGTAGGCGCCACAGAGCCACACCGCGAGCAGGGCCGACGGAATCACGACGCCGCTGACCGCCAGCAACGAGCCGAGCCAGCCGGTGAGCATCCAACCGGTGGCGGCGCAGTAGGCCAGGATGTTCGTGCCGGGCGTGACGCGCGCCAGTCCATAGGCGAGGCCGTGCTGTTCCGCCGTGAGCCAGCCGCGGCGTTCCACAAGTTCGCGCTGCAGCGCGGCCATCGCCGGATCGCCGCCACCGAACGTGGTGTTGCCGAGCCGGAAGAAGAGCCACGCCACAGCGCCGTTCGAGTACGGCCTCATGGCAGTTAGCGTAGCATCCGGGACTGGGCCACCTGCCCGCGGCGCGGCTCGCTATGATTGAGGTTTGCTCCCCCCAAACTCCAAGGCCAAGTGGTTGATCGCCGCCGTCGCCGTTGTGCTGCTTGTCATGGCGCTGGGCGGCGTCACCGTCTTCCAGCGGCAAGCCAGGAAGCCGGAGCCGAAAAAGGTGGAACCGCCGCCCCAACTGGTTCTGGCCTCCGGCACGGAGCTGACCTACACCGGCACAATCAGTTCGCGGGAGCTGCTGCTGGTGCCCGCGCCGGTGGAAGGCACGATGGAGACCGTCGAGGTCGAGCCGGGGCAGGAGGTGTTCGAAGGCCAGCTGCTGGGGCGTATTCGCAATGAGGGGCTCGATGGTGTGTTGGAAGCGGCGCGCGAGCAGTTGGAAGCCGCGCAGTCCAAAGTGACCAACCTCGATAGCGCATTGCTGGCCGCCCGGCTGGAAGTTTCCCGTTCCGCCGCCGACACCCAGCGCGCCGGGGGCGAATATGATCGCGCACGCAAGGTGGCCGACCGCCAGCAGTTGCTCTACCGCGAAGGAGCGACGCCGCGGCTCACCTATGAGAAGGCGCAGAAGGACTCCGAAAATGCGCGCTCCGAGTATGAGGGCGTGCGCGAGCTGGCCCGCCGCTCCGAGGAGCGCGTGAAGGGGCTGGCGGCCGATCTGGAAGCGGCGCGCAAGACCCTGGAGGAGCGCGAAAAGTCGCTCGAGGCGGCGCAAAACGATCTCTCGGCGGCCGAGGTCCATGCCCCCGCCGACGGCGTGCTGGTTGCCTCGCGCGCCAGGGCGGGTGACGCTGTCGACGCCGGCATGGAGGATCTGTTCCAGATCGCAACCAATCCGCTGCAGTTGAAAGTCGTCATTGAACCCGAGCCGCCGGTGCTGGACAAGCTGAAGGCGCCGTCGCCGGTCTCCGTGCTGGTGGCCGAACTGCCGCTCACGCCGATCGAAGGCGAACTGGTGGAGATCCGGGACGGCAAGGTGACGGTGAACTTCGATGCGCCGGATGCGGCGGTGAAGGCCGGGCTGACCGCCACGGTGCGCGTCAAGATACCATGAAACTGGTATCCCGCCATGCAATTCCTCGCCAATAGCCTTCTTGAACTGATCACCCAGACCTCAACCAACCTGCCCCCCGACGTGCGCGCCGCCATGAGCCTGGTGACGCGCGATGAGACCGCCGGTACACAAGCCTCGCAGGCGCTCAACGTCATCGCCTCCAACATCGACATGGCGCAGGACGACGAGAGCCCCATCTGCCAGGACACGGGCATGCCGACCTTCGTGATTCACACGCCCGTCGGTGTCAACCAGATCCAATTGAAGCGCGCCATCCGCGAGGCGGTGGCCGAGGCGACCCGGCGCGGCAAACTGCGCCCGAACTCGGTGGATTCGCTCACCGGCAAGAACTCCGGCGACAACCTCGGGCCGGAGACGCCGGTGATCCACTGCGAACAGTGGGAGCAGGATGAGATTGAAGTGAAGCTCATCCTCAAGGGCGGCGGCTGCGAGAACAAGAACATTCAGTATTCGGTGCCGTGCGTGCTGGATCATCTCGGCCGCGCCGACCGCAACCTGGAAGGCGTGCGCAAGTGCATCCTGCATGCCGTCTGGCAGGCGCAGGGCCAGGGCTGCGCGCCGGGGGCCATCGGCGTCTGCATCGGCAGCGACCGCGCGCATGGCTACTTCGTGGCCAAGGAGCAGTTGTTCCGCACCCTCGACGACGTGAACCCCAATCCGGAACTGGCTGAGCTCGAAGCCGGCATCATGGCCGAGGCCAATACGCTCGGCGTGGGCCCGATGGGCTTTGGCGGCAAGGCCTCGCTGATCGGCTGCAAGATCGCCGCGGCGAACCGCCTGCCGGCAAGCTTCTTCGTCAGCGTGGCCTACGATTGCTGGGCGTTCCGGCGCTTGGGTGTAAGGCTCGACGCGCGGACCGGGGCGATTACGCAGTGGCTCTACCGTGATCCGTCGCGGCCGGTGGAACGTATGGCCGCGGGCGAAGGCTTCCCGCTCACCGGACGCGAGGTGATTCTCACGCCGCCTGTGAGCGAGGAGCAGATCCGCGCGCTCAAGGTCGGCGACGTGGTGCTCATCAAAGGCGAGATGTTCACCGGACGCGACCAGGTGCACGCCTACCTGATGAAGAACCAGCCGCCGGTGGATATGCGCGGCAGCGTGCTCTACCACTGCGGCCCGGTGATGCTCAAGCAGGGTGAGGAGTGGGTGATGAAGGCCGGCGGCCCGACCACATCGAGCCGCGAGGAGCCCTATCAGGCGCATGTCATCGGCGAGTACGGCGTGCGCGTGGTGATCGGCAAGGGCGGCATGGGCCCGAAGACGCTGGCGGCGCTCAAGGAGCACGGCGCGGTCTATCTGAACGGCATCGGCGGCGCGGCGCAGTTCTATGCGCGCACGGTGGAGAAGGTGCTCGGCGTGCACCTGTTTGAGTTCGGCATTCCCGAAGCCATGTGGCACCTGCGTGTGAACGGCTTCATGGCCATCGTGACGATGGATTCGCACGGCAACAGCCTGCACGCGAAGGTGGAGCAGGCCACCGGCGAGGTGTTGGAGACGCTGAAGCGATAATGGTGGAGGGAGGCCTGATGCAGGTCATATTAGAACTTCCTGAAGATATCTTGACAGCGTTGGCCAACCGGCAGATTTCTCCGGATCGCACTGCCTTGGAGGGGTTGGCAGCGGAGGGATACCGTACAGGTGTACTGACGGAGGCTCAACTCCTGCGATTGCTCGGCCTTCCCTCACGCGCGCAGGTGCACGAGTGGCTGAAGACGCGGGAGATTCCCTACCGCTATTCAGCCGCCGATTTCGAAGGCGACCTGGAAACTCTCCACAACCTCGGACTTCGTTGACCAGCTATGCTCATCGTGGCTGATTGCAGCCCGCTCCGGTACCTGGTTGTGCTCGATGCGGAGCGGATACTGCCGGCGATCTTCGGGCAGGTGTGGATCCCAGGCGCGGTACTTGCTGAGTTGACAGCGATGGGCGCGCCACAAAAGGTGCGCGGTCTAATTGACAGCCGTCCGGGTTGGCTTCTGGTCGGCGAACCGCAGGAGAATTCGTTGGACGAGATCGACCCCCGGCTGGACCCCGGCGAACGATCTGCTCTTGCGCTGGCAAAAGAACTGGGCGCGGACCTGGTCTTGATCGATGAAGCCGAGGGACGGCGGGAGGCTGCGCGACTGGGCATTCCCATGACGGGCACGCTCGGCGTATTGCGTCTTGCCGCCGAGCGCGGCATGATCGATGTGCCCAATGTTGTTGACGGCCTGCGCAATTCGGGCTTCTATCTAAATGAGGGGCTGATCCGCCTCGCCTTTGGGCCATGGATGTAGAGGGGGGCCTGATGCGAGTGCCAATAGGGATGAGCAAGTGTGTAGAGACGGTAGAGAGATGAGCGAGGCGGGAACATCCACCGCAAGTTTTGAGGAATGTGCGTGATGATCGTGAGACTACCTCGCTCGAGGATGGAGGGCGCCCCGCATTCTCTGTGGAACACCTATGTCGACTTGCTCGCGAGAGCGAAGCGCGGCGACCTTGCCGGCAATCAACTCGCCGCACACCTTGTGTTTTGGTACGAGTCGGAGGTCCAGAACGGCGGTCATCTTCAGTTCCTGATGAACCGTCCTCGGGTTGATCTTCAACCAACAGTCGAGGCTCTTGGGGATCTCCAGGCCCCGCATTTCCAGCCGTTGTTGCGCGAGGCAATCCGCCGTTGGGATTCCAAAAGCCGTCTGCCTGCCGCGACCTCAGAGGAATACGTTTGTCAGGAATGGGAGGGAGAGTTCGACGACCTGGATGCTGCCTCTTTCGCGGCGTCTCCGACTCTGATTGAGCTTCTGGAGTTACACCTGGCTGCCCATCGGGACAGGTTCATCGCCATTGACGATAATCAGTAAGAGAGAGGGACGTGTGCGAATGACCCCCGCCGACTTCCGCCGCATCGCGCTCAGTCTTGATGGAGCCGAGGAAGGCTCGCACATGGGGGCGGTGGACTTCCGTGTCGGCGGGCGCATCTTCGCCACGCTCGCGTCGGTGAAAGATGGCTACGGCAACCTGATGATCACGCCCGCGATGCAGGCGGCTTTTATTGAAGATGCGCCGGACATCTTCGTGCCGATCAAAGGCGGCTGGGGGCGCATGGGGATGACGCACATTGTGCTCGCCCAGGTGAACGCGGATGTGCTCGAAGGTGCGCTGCGCGCGGCCTGGAAGTTGCGCGTGGAAAAGAACGCCCAGGCGAGCCCGAAGAAGCGGGCCCGCCCAAAACGTCCCCAATAGGGCCTACCGTTTTTTCGCGGCGGCTTTCTTAACGGCTTTCTTCACCGCCTTTTTGATCGCCTTCTTGGCGGGCTTGGCCGCCTTGGGCGGCGGCGGCATCTGGTGGAAGCCCATCAGGTTGCCCTCGGTATCCTGAAACGCCCCGATGAACCCCATGTTGTTGCCGATCTCCATCTTTTGCAGGGCGACTTTGCCGCCGGCCTTCTCCACCTTTTTCAGCGCGGCGTCGATGGAGGCAACGGCAATGTAGACCATGAACGGCTGGCCCGGATTCATGCGCTGCATAAGGCCGCCGTTTATGCCCTCCTCGCCTTTCTCCTTCGTGGTGACGAAGAAGTAATTCATCTTAAAGGGATCGGCGATCTTCCATCCAAGCGCCTTCTCATAGAACTTCTTGGCCCGGGCGACATCGTCGGCGGGGATCTCGAAATGAACGGGTGAATTCGGCATCAGCGACACTCTACACCGATCGTTCGGCGAACACCATCCCGGTGTGAGTGCCGAAGCGCTGCTTCGTGATCCGAAATCCGGCTTCCCGCAGCAACGCCTGCACCTCGTCATGCCCGGCGCGGCCGTGTGTTTCGGCTGCGACGCGCGCTGTGCGGTTGAGCAATCGGCACCCACCGCGAAGAATTGCAGGCTCCATCCCTTCGGCGTCCATCTTGAGAACGGCCACTTCGCCCCATCCGAATTCGGCGGCACAATCGTCCAGCGTGCGCACGGGGAAGGTGCGCTTGGCTGAGTTCCATGCCGTGGGGATGCTGGAGGCAATGACGCCGTCGGCATCGGTGAGCAGGTCGACGCTTCCTGGCCCGTCACCAATAGCGGCAGCGACGACCTGCGCTTGGGGACAGTTGCGCCGGATCATCTCGATGTTCTCCGGCAGCGGTTCGCAGCAGACAATCGCGCGGCCCGGGTTGAAGCGGGCAAACCAGCGCGCGGCCAGCCCGATGTTGGCGCCCACATCGAGGATCAGTCCCGGGCCCGTGAGCTCGCGCCACTGGTAGACGCCGCGGGCGAGCAGACCAGGCAGATTGGTGATGTCGCCGAAGTTATCGCGCAGCCAGAGCGCGCCGAAGATGGTCGTCAACTGGTAGACGGCGGTGGGGTTGTGGCGCGCCAGTCCAAGGCGAACACGCAGGTTCTTGGTGAGCCGCCACAGGATGCGCACCTGCTGCGAAGGTGTGTCGCCGAGCGTGCGTGCGCAGTGCACGAACTCAGCGAGGCGGGAATGGGCCATTCCCGCAGTATACGGGGTCGGGGTTATTGGGCCACGGCTACTGCGCCACTTCGGCGGCGAAGTGTTCGGCGCTGGTTTCGGCGAGCGCTTCATGCCGCGCCGGCACACGGCCCTCGGTGAGACGGCACGTGGCGTAGAAAGCGGCCAGGCTCACCATGGGTGGCAGCAGCGTGTCCAGCCCGGCCCAGGCCGCCGGGGTGACGAAGTGCGCCACAACACGCGCCGTGGTGCCGCACACGATGCCTGCCACCGCGCCGGCGGAGTTCGCCTTCGGCCAGTGGACGCCGAAGAAGAGCGGCACCACGCATCCGGCGAAAACGATGTCGAAGGCCACCACGAGCAGGATGCCCGGCTCGGGCCAGATGGATGCGGCGAAGCCGGCGGCGATGGCCGTGGGAATCGCCATGGTGCGCGACAACGACAGCATGCCCGCGTCGTCGAAGTTAGGCTTCAACCAGCGCTGGATGAGGTTACGCGCCAGCACGACGCTGATCACGAGCATGGCGCCGTTGGCCGTGGACATCGACGCGCCGAGCACGCCGATGAAGACCATCATGCCCATCCAATAGGGAAGCACGCTGACGCCCATGGTCGGCAGCACCATGCGCGGGTCGACGATGGTCGGCACAAGGCTGATGCCCGCCAGGCCGAGGATGGAGGCGCAGGAGCCGATGACGATGGTGAGCACGCCCGCGTAGTAGCAGCCGTTGCGCGCCGTCTCGGGGCTCTTGGCGGCGAAAACGCGCTCCATGAAATCGAGCGCCATGGCGTTGCCCAGGGCGAGCGAAATCATGGCGGCCCAGTTGGGCAGCGCGCCGGCGCTGAACTGCGTGATCGCCGACATGTCGAGCTTCTCCACCGGCACGGCGGCAAGGATCGTGTCCCAGCCCTTGGTGTAGATCACGTAACCGGCCGAGGCGATAAAGCCGATGAGCGCGATGTGGATCTGGAAAAAATCGGTCCAGATGGCTGAGTAGAGTCCACCGGCCATGGTGTAGGCGACGATGACCGCGGTGCCCACGATGAGCGCGGTGGTGTAATTCAGCCCGGTGGCCACCGAGAGAATCCAGGCCACGGCGGAGAGGTTGCCGGCAATCAGAACGGTGAAGCAGAGAATCGTGAGCACGCTCACCAGCAACTCCGTGCGCACGCCGTAGCGGCGATAGAAGAACTCGGGCAGCGTGAGCAGGTTCATCCGGTTGAGCGGTCCGGCCAGAAACCGGCCGACCACGAAGAGGCTCACGGCGAGCCCGAGGGGAATCATGAAGCCGGCCCAGAACCCGCTGGAATGAGTGATGGCGACGTTGCCCAGCGTGGCGTTGCCGTCCACGGCCTGCGCCAACAGCGCGGTGCCGATGATGAAGAAGGGCATCGACTTTCCGCACACCGTGAAGCGCCGGCTCGAACCGCGCACCTGTGTGTACGTGTATAGGCCGATCGAGAGAGAGATGGCCATGAAGATGACCACCGGCCAAAACATCTGTGTCATGGAATGTCCTCAAGTGGCCGCGCATCGTGGCGGCTCCATCAGGACTCAACAGGGAGAATGGGGTGGTTCGACAGGGAAGATGGGAGCGCACACCGCTCCCAGATTCACCACTCACTGTAACGCATCAAAAGCGCGGCCTGGGCAAAGAAAATGTGATGGAGCGCATCCAATCATTTTCTAAGCGCCGCAACTTGCTCATAACGCGCGGACTAGCTGATTTGCCTCAAAATGCGCCATTGCCAGCCCGGCGGGGCTCTGGCATAGTGGGCGCATGAGCCAAGCCGGGAAAGGGCGATTGAAGCGGGCGCACATCTCGCTGCGCGTCTTCCTGCGGCTTACCCGCATGGATGTCTGCTGCGGCCCGCCTCTGCTCTGAACCTTCTCCGCCCGCAAGTGAAGCCAACCCCCACCTCCTCACTGGAGGCGTCCGCGAAGGAGATCCGCAATGACTCTGTTTGATGAACTGCTTCCGCCCGGAGCCATGTGGTCACATGTGCTCAAGCGCGGCACGGCGCTTCGCCTCACGGCGCTCGAAGCCGGCGCCAATGTCGGCGCCATGTTCTATAACTTCGAAAACCTCGTCGAGCGCTACAACATGCCCGACACTCTGAAGGCGCAGCACATCGCCCGGCTCACGGCGGGCAGCGTGCTCTACTCCGACATGGGGCGGATTCTCTGCTCGATCACCGAGGACTCGGTGGGCTGGCACGATCCAATCGGCGGCTGCTCGAACGCGGCGATGCTCCTGCGCAACTACGGCGCATCCAGCTACCAGGAGAGCCGCAACGAGTGGCGCCGGAACGGCCACGACAGCTTCCTCACCGAGATCGGCAAATACGGCATGGGCGAGCGCGACCTCATGGCCAACGTCAACTTCTTCTCGAAGGTGGTGGTGGAAGACGACGGCTCGATGCACTTCGTGCCCGGCCACGCCGCCAAGGACAGCCTGGTTGAACTGCGCGCCGAAATGAACACGCTGGTCGTGCTGAACTCGTGCCCGCATCCGATGGATCCCTCGCCCGCGTATTCCCCCAAGCCCGTAAAGCTCACCGTGAAGCGTGTGCCTCCGCCCGCGTCGCACGACATCTGCCGGACGTCGCGCCCGGAAAACGAGCGCGGGTTCATCCTCACCGAGCGGTATTTCCTGTAAAGCGGAGGCCACGCACATGCCCGATCGCATTCTTATCGAAAGCAAACTTGATCCCACTCAGGCGGCCGTCCGTGAGGTGGTGCCCGCCGGCGACCCCTGGATTCACCTGGTGAAGAAAGGCGACGTGTTCCGCATTGTCGACCTCTGCGGCAACCAGGCCGCCGACACGCTCTTCTACAGCGCCGCCGACCCGGCCGAACGCTATAGCGCGCAGGACACCATTCGCGAGCAGGCCAACATCTACCTCACCACCGGCACAAAGCTCATGTCGACGCGCGGCAATGTGATGTTGACCATCGTCGCCGACACCTGCGGCCGCCACGACACCCTCGGTGGGGCCTGCGCCACCGAAAGCAACATGGTGCGCTATGCCATTGAGAAGCGCTTCATGCATGCCTGCCGCAACAGCTTCCTGAAAGCCGTGCGCTCCTGGCGCGCGCCGGGGGGCGAGGCGATGTCGAAGCGCGACATCACGTCGAACATCAACTTCTTCATGAACGTGCCGGTGACGCCGGCGGGCGGGTTGAAGTTTGACGACGGCGTGAGCGATGCCGGCAAGTATGTCGAGATGCGCGCCGAGATGGATGTAATCGCTGTGATCAGCAACTGCCCGCAGTTGAACAACCCCTGCAACGCCTACAACCCGACGCCGGTCGAAGCAATCATCTGGAGCGCCGCGTGAGGCGGTTCCACAAGGTTCTCATCGCCAACCGCGGGGCGATTGCGTGCCGCATCATCCGCACGCTGCGCAAGATGGGCATCGGTTCGGTGGCCGTCTATTCCGATGCCGACCGCCACGCGTTGCATGTGGAGCAGGCCGATGAGTCGTTCCACCTCGGGCCGGCGCAGGCCGCGCTCAGCTACCTGAACACGGAGAAGATCTTCGAGGCCTGCGAAGCGACAGGGGCCGAAGCCATTCATCCCGGCTACGGATTCCTCAGCGAGAACGCTGCCTTCGCCGAAGAGTGCGCACGCCGGGGGATTGTGTTCATCGGGCCGGCGCCTGACCAGATTCGCGCTTTCGGCTTGAAGCACACGGCGCGGGCGATTGCGGCGCGGCACGATGTGCCGCTGTTGCCGGGCACGGAACTGCTGGAGACCGAGGACGCGGCGGCGCGCGAAGCAGCGCGCACCGGCTATCCCGTGATGCTCAAGAGCACGGCGGGCGGCGGCGGCATCGGCATGCGCGTGTGCCGCGGCGAGGCGGAGTTGCGCGATGGTTTCGCCACGGTGCAACGCCTCGGCGCGACGAATTTCAAGGACTCCGGCGTCTACCTGGAAAAGTTTGTCGAGCGCGCGCGTCACATCGAAGTGCAGATTTTTGGTGACGGCAACGGCCGCGTGCTGGCGTTGGGCGAGCGCGACTGCTCGGCCCAGCGCCGCAACCAGAAGGTGATCGAGGAGACCCCCGCGCCCGGTCTCCTCGACTCCACACGGGCCGCGCTGTTTGCCGCCGCCGTGAAGCTCGGTGAAGCGGTGCGCTATGCCGGCGCGGGGACAGTGGAGTTCATCTACGACGACGCGACTCGGGCGTTTTACTTCCTTGAGGTGAACACGCGCCTTCAGGTGGAGCATGGCGTCACCGAAGAGGTGACGGGCCTCGACCTGGTGGAGTGGATGGTGCTCCAGGCGCAGGGCGGTTTTCACTTGCCCGCCGAGGCGCCGCGCCCACACGGGGCCTCGATCCAGGTGCGCGTCTATGCCGAGGACCCGGGGCTCGACTTCGCCCCCAGCTCGGGCAAGGTGAGTGACGCGCGGTTCAGTTCGCGCGCCCGCGTGGATGGCTGGATCACGCCGGGCGTTGAGGTGACTCCGTTCTACGATCCGCTGCTGGCCAAGATCATCGTGCGCGCCGAGGACCGCGCCCATGCCGTGCGCAAGCTCACTGAGGTGCTGGCCGAATCGCGCATCGATGGATTGGAAACCAACCTGCTCTATCTGCGGCAGGTGGTGTCGAGCGATGGCTTTCATGCCGGCGGCATCACCACCTCGTATCTGCGCGGGTTCGCATACCAACGCAACGGGTTCAGCGTGGTGGAGGCCGGCACACAGACCACCGTGCAGGACTGGCCGGGCCGCATCGGCTACTGGGATGTCGGCGTGCCGCCCTCCGGGCCGATGGATGCCCTCAGCTTCCGGCTGGCGAACCGCATTGTCGGCAACAGCGTGAATGCCCCGGCGCTGGAGTGCACGTTTACGGGGCCTTCGTTGCTGTTTCACAGCGACTCCATCGTCGCGCTCACCGGCGCCGATATGCAGGCCACGCTCGATGGCGCCCCGGTGATGCGTTTCGTGCCGCTGGCGGTGCGGGCAGGGCAGACGTTGCAGTTGAATGCCGTGGAGGGGCCTGGATCGCGCGCTTACATCGCCGTGCGCGGCGGGCTCGATGTGCCGGAGTACCTGGGTTCGCGCGCCACCTTCATCCTCGGTAAATTTGGCGGACATGGCGGGCGCGTGCTGCGGCCGGGCGACACGCTGCACACCAGCGATCTCGCCGAGTCCGAACCAAAGCCCGCCGCGGTAGCGCCGGCGTTGACGAACGCGTGGAACGTGGGTGTGCTGTATGGCCCGCATGGCGCGCCCGACTACTTCACGGAGAAGGACATGGAGATGTTCTTCTCAACGGCCTGGAAGGTGCACTACAACTCCGATCGCACAGGCGTGCGGCTGATCGGGCCGAAGCCGGAGTGGGCGCGCACGGATGGCGGCGAGGCGGGGCTGCATCCCTCCAACATCCACGACAACGCCTATGCCATCGGCACCGTCGACTTCACGGGCGACATGCCGGTGGTGCTGGGGCCCGATGGTCCGAGCCTGGGCGGGTTCGTCTGTCCGGCGACGATGGCGCACGCCGAGTTGTGGAAGCAGGGGCAGTTCAAGCCCGGCGATACGGTCCGCTTCCATCGTTTGCGGGAATCGGAAGCGGCGCGGATGGAAGACGCGGTGGAGTATGCGCTCTCCACGCTCGATGCGCCGTTTCCTTTGCTTGATCTCGAGGGTCCCGGCGAGGCGGCCATCCTGGCGCGGCGGGAAGCGGCCGCGGAGGCCCCGGCGCTGACCATCCGCGCCGGCGGCGACAAGTATCTGCTGCTCGAGTACGGCCCCAACGTGCTCGACATGAACCTGCGGTTCCGCGTCCATGCGCTGATGGAAGGGCTGCGGCATCTGCAGTTGCCCGGCGTGATCGACATCACCCCCGGCATCCGCTCGCTCCATGTCCACTACGACAGCCGCCGTCTGCCGCGCGAGCAATTGCTCGAGGCCCTGCACACGGCTGAGTCGGTGATTCCGTCGCTCGACGATCTCAGCGTGCCCTCGCGCATCGTGCATCTGCCGCTGAGTTGGGACGACCCGCAGACGCAACTGGCGATTCAGAAGTACATGCAGGGCGTGCGGCCCGATGCGCCGTGGTGCCCGTCGAACATTGAGTTCATCCGCCGCATCAACGGGCTGGGTTCGATCGACGAGGTCTACAAGACGGTATTCGGAGCAAATTATCTGGTATTAGGCCTGGGCGACGTGTACCTGGGCGCTCCTGTGGCGACGCCGGTCGATCCGCGCCACCGGCTGGTGACCACCAAGTACAACCCGGCGCGCACATGGACGCCGGAGAACGCCGTGGGTATCGGCGGGGCGTATCTGTGTGTGTATGGCATGGAGGGGCCGGGCGGCTATCAATTCGTCGGGCGCACGGTGCAGATGTGGAACACGTG
Source organism: Acidobacteriota bacterium (assembly GCA_017304135.1). Taxonomy (GTDB): domain Bacteria; phylum Acidobacteriota; class Terriglobia; order Bryobacterales; family Bryobacteraceae; genus JAFLBB01. The sequence goes on from JAFLBB010000012.1 coordinate 27,207, forward strand.
GCGTTCGACGCCGAACTTCGAACCGGGCACGCCGTGGCTCCTGCGCTTCTTCGATCAGATCCGGTTCTATCCGGTCTCGGCCGGAGAGCTGCTGGAGATGCGCGAAGCGTTTCCGTACGGCAAGTTCGAGGTGAAGACGGAAGCGGCTCAGTTCAAACTGAGTGAGCACCACGCTTTCCTGAACTCGATTCAGCACGAGACGGCGGCGTTTCGCAGGACGCAGGGTGAGGCCTTTGCCGCTGAGCGTGAGCGCTGGAAGGCGGCCGGACACGCGGAGTTTGTGCAACCGCCCGACGATGGGCGTGCGCCCCCTTCGCCGGAGGCGATTCCAGCCGGATGCCAGGCCGTGCGCGCCCCGATTACAGCCAGCGTGTGGAACGTCGCCGTTCAGCCTGGGCAGCGCGTGGAGGCCGGCGAGCGGCTCATCATTCTCGAAGCGATGAAGATGGAACTGGCCGTGGCCGCGCCGCGCGCTGGCATCGTGGAACAACTGCGCTGCGCGCCGGGAGCCTTTGTCTCGGCCGGACAGGACCTGCTCGTACTGCGTACGGAAAGCGAGGCCGTTGCATGAGCTCGTACCTGAGCTTCGACATCGCCCATTTGCGCGCCTACTACCAGCAAGGCACGCTGCGGCCGAGTGAACTGGTGCGCGAGGTCTACGAACGCATCGCGCAAAACGGCGTGACGCCCGTGTGGATTCATCTGCCGGACCGCAAGGAAGCCGTGCGGCGGGCGCTGGAGCTGGAGCACGATCCGGCCTCGCGCTCGCTGCCGCTCTATGGCATTCCGTTCGCCGTGAAGGACAACATCGACGTGGCCGGCGCGCCGACGACAGCGGGCTGTCCGAAGTACGCCTACCAGCCGCAGGTGTCGGCCACGGTGGTGCGGCGGTTGATCGAAGCCGGGGCATTGTTCATCGGCAAGACGAACCTCGATCAGTTCGCCACGGGGCTCGTGGGGCAGCGTTCGCCCTATGGCGGCTGCGCGAGCGTGTTCAACCCGCGCTATATCTCCGGTGGGTCGTCGTCGGGCTCGGCGGTGGCCGTGGCCCGCGGCGAGGTCAGTTTTTCGTTAGGCACGGATACGGCGGGTTCCGGCCGCGTGCCGGCGGCGTTTAACAACCTGATCGGCTTGAAGCCGACGCGCGGGGCGTTGTCGACCGCGGGCGTGGTGCCTGCCTGCCGGACCCTCGATTGCGTCACGGTGTTCGCGCACACGGCCGCCGATGCCGACCTGGTGTACCAGACGGCGGCCGGCTTTGACCCGGCTGATCCCTACTCGCGCCGGCCGGGGCCGGGCGATGGCGCCGCGCCGTGGTTGCGCGGGTCGTTTCGCTTCGGAGTTCCGAAGACGAGCCAGTGGGAATTCTTCGGCGACGCCGGCGCCCGCGGGCTCTATGAGAAATCGATCGAACGGCTGCGCTCGCTGGGCGGCCAGATGGTGGAGATCGACTACGCTCCGTTTCTGGCGGCGGCGCAATTGCTCTATGCCGGTCCATGGGTCGCCGAACGGTTGACGGCGATTCAGGCGTTCGCGGACAAACACGCCGGCGAGATGCATCCCGTGGTGCGCGGCATCATCCTCGGCGGGGCCTCGCATAGCGCGGTGAGCGCGTTTGAAGCGCAGTACAAACTGGCCGCCCTGCGCGCGGCCACGCTCGACGAGTGGCGCAAGATGGACGTGCTGCTGCTGCCGACCACGGGCACAATCTACACTCGCGCCGAAGTGGAAGCCGACCCGGTGCGGTTGAACTCCAACCTCGGCCACTACACAAATTTCGTCAACCTCCTCGACCTCGCCGCCGTGGCGCTGCCGGCGGGCTTCCGTCAAAACGGCCTGCCCTTCGGAGTCACGCTGATCGCCGATGCCTGGACGGAGCGTGCGCTGTTGGCGCTGACCGATCGCATGCACCGTGCCCTGGGCGGGCGGTTAGGCGGCTCCGAGGCGCGGGTGGAGGAGGCGCCGGCGCTGGCTGTGTCGCCGGCCACCACGCGATGCGTTGAGGTCGCCGTGGTTGGCGCGCATTTGAGCGGGCAGCCACTCAATGGTCAACTCACCGAGCGCGGCGCTCGGTTGGTGCGCACAACGCGCACCGCGCCCGGCTACCGACTCTACGCCTTGAAAGAGACGCTGCCGCCGAATCCCGGACCGGCCAAGCCCGGACTCGTGCGCGACGCGGCGTTCACCGGGCCGGGCATCGAGTTAGAGGTGTGGTCCGTGCCCGAGGATGCCTTCGGCAGCTTCGTAGCGCTGGTGCCCGCGCCCCTCGGCATTGGGAGCGCCACGCTCGAAGACGGCTCTTCGGTGAAGTGTTTCATCTGCGAGCAGTATGCGATCGCCGGGTCGCTCGAAATCACGCAGCATGGCGGCTGGCGCGGCTGGTTGCGTTCCCGCGCCCAGCCGGCGGCCTGACCCTCTCTATTTCCCGTAGCTGGCGTAGCCGGCGATGGCCGCGTAGATGCCCATCATCAGCATCTGCATGCCGATCACGGCAATGATCAGGCCCATCAGGCGGCTCACCACATTCAGACCGTTTTGTCCTAAAAAGCCCATCAGCCGCGCGCTGAACAAAAACGAAGCGAGCGTAACCGCGCAGATCAACGCCGCGGCCACCAGCGTCATGGCCACGCGCAACAGGTTGCCGTCGCCGGCAAAGCCCATCGCCGTGGAGATGGTGCCCGGCCCGGCCACCAGCGGCGTGGCCAGCGGCGAGACGGCCACGGTGAGCTGCGACTCGCGGCTGTCCTCCTGATCCTCGTCCGTTGGTGCGTGGACCCGCGATGCCTGCCCGTGGACCATCTCGAAGCCGACCATCATCACCAGCACGCCGCCGACAATCCGGAACGCGGTGAGCGTGATGCCGAACAGGCTGAAGATGAGATTGCCGGAAACCGTGAACAGGGCGATGATGCCGAAGGCGATGGCCACGGCGCGGCGGGCCACCTGGGCGCGCACATCGGGCGAATTGCCGGCGGTGACGTTGGCAAAGATGGGCGCCGTGGAGATCGGGTTGATGATGGCGAAGAAGCCCGTGACCATCGCGCCGAAGAGGGTCCAGTCCATGCCTCTTTTTATTCTAGACGCCACTGGTCTGCACGCCACTGCCGCCTCCAAAACAAACCGGGCCGGACCCCGTGGGATCCGGCCCGGCATGAGTTCAGTCTGTATCGATCGTTAGCGGTTGGAGCCGCCCACGGTCACCAGCGTCACGCGCACAAGGGTCGTTCCGCTCAAGCCCTTCGAATCGGTCACCTTCAGCTCAAACTCGAAGTCCCTGTGGTTGGAGTCTTCGAGAATGGCCTGCGTGATCGGCGTGTTCGGGCTCAGCACGGTCGCCTTGCCGTCCAGGCTGCGCCACTCGTAGGTGAGCGCGTCGCCGTCCGGATCGAACGAACCCGAGCCGTTCAGAACCACCTGCCGCAGCGGCGTCAGGAAGCTCGAAATCGGCACGAAGGCCGTCGGCGGGCGGTTCGGGGGATTCGTGCCCGTATCCACCGTCACGGCAACCATGGCCTGCGCCGTGTTGTTGCGGCCGCGGCCGATGGCGGTGAGCAGGTAGGTGGTCGTCTTGATCGGACCGGCGTTGGTCAGCGAGCCGTTCGGCTGCCGCGTCCCAATACCTTCGGTGATGAACACCTCAACGGCGTTCTCCGTCGTCCAGGCAAACGTCACCGGCGTGCCGGGTGTCGTGATCTGGTTCGGATTCGCGGTGAACGAGATCACCTTCACGCGCGGAATCACGTTCACGGTCGCGTTGGCCACCGAGCGGCCGAACTTGTTGATCGCCGTCAGTGTGTAGGTCGTCGTCGTGGCCGGCATCACGTCGCCCGAGCCCGTCGCGGCGGGGCTGGAAATGCCCGTGATCTCGATCGTGTCGGCCCCCTGCACGGCCCAGCTCAGGGTCGACTTCTCGCCTTCCACGATCTCCATCGGTTCGGCCTTGAACGAAGTGATGATCGGGGCGTTGCCCGTCTGCACATTCACTGAAGCCGTGCAGGTGGCCTCGCCGCCGTCGCCGCGGGCGATCAGCGTGTAGGTGGTCGATTGCGACGGTGTCACCACCGCCGAGCCCACCGGAGCGTACGTGCCGACACCCACCACTTCCACGCTGCGGGCGTTTTCGCTGTTCCAGCTGATGGTCGCGGCTTCACCCGGCAGGATGGTCGCCGGGCTCGCCGAGCAGCTCACGAACCGCGCCTGGACGCGTTCCACGGCCACCACCACGACGGCAGTCTCTTCGCTGGTGGCGTTGCGCGCCGTCAGCGTATAGCTGCGCGTCTGGGTGGGCGACACGTTCACCACGCCCGACTGCGGATTGAGGTTCTGCGTCACGTCGGTGATCGACACCGAGGTGGCGTTCTCCACCAGGTAGTTCAGCGCCGAGCTTTCGCCGCGCTGGATGAGTGTCGGGTTGGCCGTCCAGCGGAGGATGCGCACACGCGGCGCTTCCTGCGTGGTCACCGTCACGCGGGCGATGGCCTGCGCGTTCTTATCGTCGGCCACCAGCACCCGGAAGCCGTACATCTGGCCTTCGGTTGCCGAGAAACTCGGCCGCGCCGTGTTGGCGCCGGTCAAGTTTACCGACGGACCGGCCACCTGCGACCACTGGAACGTGATCGGGTCGCCGTCCGGATCGTAGGAATCCGAAGCGTCAAGCTGGATCGTGCCCGCCTTCACGCCGATCAGGTCCTTCACCACCGGCACCGGCGGGTCGTTCCCCGTGCGGCGCGTGCGGGTGAGCATCTCGTAGCGCACGCGCGGAATGTCCACCGGCACCGGATGATCGGCGGCGGCGAATTCCTTGGGGTGCATGTAATTGCCAAACAGGATGCCGAACACCGCGCGGCCGTTGTTGCTCGAACCGATCAGCGTCTCGTTCACGCCGCCTTCGGCCGACACCGCGAAGTAGCTGTTCACCGGGAACACCAGGCGCGCCGTGCCGCCCGCCTTCTTGTTGCCGCCGGCGCTCTTCAGCCAGCCGATGTTGCCTTCCACCCAGGGCGATTTCTCGCTGCGGCCGAGGGCCACCGTGCCTGAGGCGCCGAGCTGATCGACGGCGTGCAGGTAGGTCTCGGTGACCAGGTTGCGCTGCGCCACGGTCTTGATCACGGCGTCGTTCAAGAACGTCTTCACGCCGAACAGTCCGATCTTTCCCTGCCCGAACAGGTAGTCAGCCGTGAAGCTGGCCTGGCCCAGCGTGCCGGTGTTGTCCATGCCCTTCATCCAGACATTCTTGAAGCTGGCGAAGCTGCCCAGTTGGATGTCCTTCCAGCGGTTCACAAGTCCAAGGTCGAACTGGCCCTCGCGGCGGTCCCGGAAGTACATGTATTCGCCCTGCGCCTGCACGGCGCTGCGCGTTCCGAACGGCGCGAAGTAGCGCGCCCGGCCCGTCATCGTCACGTCGCCCGAGCCGTCCGGACCCACGTTCAAGCCAAGCAGCGAGAACTTCGGCGAGCTGGAGCGCATCTCGTCGACGGCCTTCTTGGCGGCCGACTCTGCCATCTGCGTGAGCTGCGTCTGGCTCGGACCAGCGCTTCCGGCTCCGGCCGCGCCCGTGGCGCCTGCCATGCCGGCCGCGCCCCCGCCCGCACCGCCGCGCTTGATGGCCGCCAGCTCATCGAGAATCTTGCGGTGGTCGTCCTTCAACTGGCGCAACTCGGCGAGGATCTCCTCCAGCTTGTCGAGCCGCTTCAGAATCAGGTCGCAGCACTCCTCCATCTTCTTGGCGTGCTTTTCCATCGCCGATACGGTATCGCCCGCCCCGGCATTGGCCTTCACCACGTTGCCCTTATCGTCGGTCAACGTCATCTGCACGCGCCGGTTTACGAACCGGCCTTCCTTGGTCTCATTGCCCACCTTCGGCGCGCGCTTGCCTTGCGCCGACGCCGTGGTCTGGTTCGGGTTGGCCCCGTACTTTTCCAAAAATGCCTTCACCGCCTTGGCGCGGTTCATCGCCAGCTTGTCGTTGAAGGGATGCGAGCCGAGCGAATCGGCGTGGCCTTCCACCTTCAATCGCCAGCCGGGGTTGCCTTTCAGCAGCTCGGCCATGCGCAGCAGAGTCGGGAATCCGTCTGAGATCTTCGCCGAGTTGGTCTCGAAATTGATCTCCTCCCAGTCGTCCTTGCTGGCATTCACTTGAGGGCCCTCGCCTTGCGCCAATAGTGCGGCGCAAGAAAGGAGCAGTGCTATGAGCAATGCTGCCAGTTTCCTATGTGTCACGAGATTTCTCCTGGTTCCATGTTGACGCGGGTACCTGAATTGAGAGTTCTATAGCCACTCTCCCTCCGATTTGATTAGTTTACTACAACTTACGCATGCGGGACACCCGCCTTGTCCGACCGCGGCAATGCGCCAGCCCTTTCTATCGGCGGGGGCGGCTCCAGGACTTGAGGGCAATGCCCCGCACGGACTACCCAAACCGCGCTCCCGGTACGCTCCGTACACCCTTGCCGCTTGCCCCCCCCTTGCCGCTTGCCCCCCAGCCGTGGCGTGCAACAATAAACATGGATTCCGCCCGGCGGGCAGCCGCGTCGCCCTCAGCCCATACCCGCAAGGGGAAAGGCCGGGCGCCGAGGAAAGTCCGGTCTCCATCGGGCAGCGTGCCGGCTAACGGCCGGGGGGGCGCGGTTAGAACTGCGTTCCACGGATAGTGCCACAGAAAATGTACCGCCGCGCGGGTTTCGGCCCGCGAGGTAAGGGTGAAAAGGTGCGGTAAGAGCGCACCGCGGCCGCGGTAACGCGCGCCGGCAGGGAAAACCCCACGTGGAGCAAGACCAAATAGGGGAGGATGGCGCGGCCCGCGCCGTTACAACTCCCGGGTAGGTTGCTGGAGCCCGTCAGCAATGACGGGCCGAGAGGAATGGCTGCCGCCGCGCCGGTGCAAGCCGGGGCGGTACAGGAACCGGCTTATAGCCGGGCGGAATCCACTTTCACCGCCACCGCCGGAACACCGCCAGTCCGGCCACAGCAAATCCCAGCAGCAGTCCTGTCGACGGCTCGGGCACTTCAGTCCCCTGGGCATTGAATTCCACCCGCAAGCCCGCCGGATTGCCAGTTGCCTGGGGCACATTGTAGACCAGGATCGTGAGCGTGTTCGCGCCGGGCAGCAGTCCTGAAGGCGTCACCGTGTACCAGGGCGAGAACGTGGTAAAGCTCGCATGCGCCCCTGGCACCACCACAGGACCGCTGTTCACACGGTAGCCGTCGAACCGGTTGTCGGTGGCCACCCGGAATTGGATCGTGACCGTGCTCAATAGGAAATCGGAGAGATCGAACTCCGTCCGGAACTCCCACAGGCCGCCGCCGTCGGAGCCTGATCCCGGATAGCTTGACCGCGGACTCACCCACATCGAAACCAACGTGTTGGCCATCCAACTGCCAAAGGGGAATCCTGGAGAGGTGGTCCGATAAGCGCTCACGAAGGCGTTGGCCCCCTGCCGTACCTCCCAGTTCGGGTCGACCAGACCGTTCCCCGCTGCCCCCACTCCCGTATTCACCAGCGAGGCGATGGGCGTCGCATGGCAGGCCATGGCTGAGACCGCCAATAGGAAGAAGTTCCCAATCTTTCGTTTCACTTACTGATCCCTCTGCCCTCAGTGTGAAGAAAGGCCGGGGAGCCGTAAATCGGGTGTTCTCTATTTGCATACCTAGTCGCCTCGACGGTTTTCCCCTAGGCCCAGCGCGGGCCCGCCTGATGCGCCGTACCAGAGCGAAAGTACCCCCTAGGGTCCATCTTGATTACACGCAATATGTTGTTTGTTATCATAAGCTTGAGAGGGATTCCTTGCGCTAGGGGCTGCTATGCTGGAAGTAACGGGGAGGCAGCGCCCACAGCGCGCCTCCCCGATTCCCGTTCAGGAGCCCCCACATGACCAACTCAGTCCGACCACCGGCATCCTCGCTGGCCTGCCTGGAACCGAAAGGTGCGCTCGAGCACTTCTTCGCCGACGAGGCGGAGGGGTATTGGAAGTTGATCCAGTCGTTTCCCCCCGGAACATCGGCAAGCGAGGTACGCATGATGGGCGGTCTGCTGCGCTCCGCCTTGCGGGAGTTGCGCTGTCTCCAGCAGGAACGGCTGCGGGAGGAGGCGGCCCTCGGCGAACTGGCGGCCTAGCCCGGATGTTTCGGTGCGATCGCGGCGAGCAGCGAGGAGAGCCGTGCGAATGCAAGGCGCGCGAAGGGTGCCCGACGCAGGCGTACTGCAACAGTACGTCGAGGACGGCATGCGAGCGCAACGCGGCAGTCGCGCGGTGATCACGCTCCGCGGCCGATGGCTGGTGAAATTTCCGCGCTAGCGCTTGGGTGCCGCTCTCTTCCGCTCCGCATCGAACCGCTTTTGGTTGCTCTCGTTGAGGCGCGGGTAGACTCCCGAGATTGGCTCGCCCTGCTCCAGCAGCTTCTTCTGGAACGCCTCGCGTTCGACGGTCTGCTCGGCCTTTTTCAGCGCCTTTTCGAGAACAGCAGCCGGAATGACGAGCACGCCGTGCTCTTCCCCCATGAGGATGTCCCCCGCCATCACGGTAACGTTGCCGATGCGGACCGGCACCTGGTAGTCGGCGCTCATCATGTGTGGACTGACGCTCGAGGCCTGGCCGCGGCGCATGTAGACCTGAATGGGGAGTTCGCGGATCTGGCCCACGTCGCGAAAGGCCCCGTCGGCGATCATGCCCGCACCGCCCCGCGCCACCAGCCGCCGCGTCGTCATCGCCCCGGTTACGGCGCTGCGCGTGTCGCCGCCGGCGTCGAAGACAAGCACATCGCCCGGCTCCGCCTGTTCGCTCGAAACGTAGTTGAGCTGCGGCCCGGCCTTGTACAGCCGCTCGCGCAAATCGGGCCGGTTGGGAAGATACCGCACCGTGCGCGCCCGGCCGATCAGGCGCCGCCCGGTGTGCAGTGGCGGCAGTTCATTGATGAAGCAGTTCTGGTAGCCGGCTTCGTTGACGGCGCTCCAGATGGCCTCCAGTTCGAGCTTCGCCAAACGGCCGAAGATCTCCCTGTCCTGCGCCGCGAGTTTGTTCCAGACGTGGGGCGGCAGGCCGTCCTGGGCGAACGCGGCCGCGGCGATGATGGCGAGGAATCCTACTCTCAACATGCGCTGCATCCTATCGCATCCCGGCGCGAAGCGGGCCTTCTGCCGCCCTCCGGTCGGTCAGCCGCCTTGATCCCCGCTCCCCTGGACGCATACACTTGGCGAGTGATCACTCGCCGCGGGTTGCTCGCCAGCCCGATCCTCCTCGCCGCGCAACAATCGGGACTCCCCGTCCGCCAGCTCACCCGCGGGCCGCGCTTCCACTGGTTTGGCTACTACGACAAGCTGCAGTTTGACCCCACCTCGCGCTACGTTCTCACCAACCAGGTGGACTTTGAAGGCCGCTCGCCCAAGCCGGACGACGAGATCCGCGTCGGCGTCATCGACACGGCCAGCGGCGATGCCTATCGCCAGTTGGGCTCGACAACGGCCTGGAACTGGCAGCAGGGCTGCATGCTGCAGTGGATTCCCGGTTCGCGCCATGAGGTCATCTGGAACATCCGCGAGGGGAACCGCTTTGCCAGCGTCATCATGAACGTCAACACCGGCAAGCGGCGCACTCTGCCCGCGCCGGTCTACTCCCTGTCGCCTGACGGCAGGCACGCCGTCTATCCCGATTTCCGGCGGTTGAACGACACCCGGCCCGGCTATGGCTATACGGGCCTCGCCGATCCCCGCCCCGATGCGGCCGCCCCTGACGACGCCGGCATCTGGTCGCTCGATCTGCAATCAGGAAAATCGAAGCTGATTCTCTCCTTTGCCCAGGTGGCGGCGATCCCCCACTCGTTTCAGGAGGCCGCCCCCAAGCCGGGCGCCAAACACTGGTTCAACCACCTGCTCTATTCACCCTCCGGCGCGCGATTCATCTTCCTGCACCGCTGGCGCAATCCCGGCCAGACCAGTTTCAATACCCGCCTCTTCACCGCCTCGGCCACGGGCAAGGATCTCTACGAACTCGACCCCTACGGCAAAACCTCGCACTTCATCTGGCGCGACGACGAACACATCCTCGCCTGGGCCTGGACCCCGGCCTCGGGCGACAAGTTCATCCTCTTTCGCGACCGCACGCGCGAAGCGCCCGTCGTCGGCGAGGGCGTCATGACCGTCAACGGCCATTGCACCTACTTGCCGGGTAACCGCTGGATTCTGAACGACACCTATCCGGACAAGCAGCGCCGCCAGAACGTCTATCTCTACAACGTCGCCAGCGGCAAGCGCACCGAACTCGGCGGGTTCCCTTCGCCGCCTGCCTACACCGGCGAATGGCGCTGCGACACCCACCCGCGCTTTTCGCCCGACGGCAAAAAAGTCGTCATTGACTCGCCCCACAACGGCGGTCGCCAGCAGTACCTCATCGACATCAGTGGAGTGAACGCATGAAAGCCATCCTCGCCTGCGCGGCAACCGTAACCCTCGCCGCCTTCTTCGTGCCCGCCTCGGCGGTGCCCACCCCGGAATGGGTCGACCTCTTCAATGGCCGCGACCTCAGCGGCTGGGTGCCCGTGAATACGGTCCCCGACACATGGTCGGTTCAGAACGGCGAACTCGTTTGCTCGGGCCAGCCGATCGGCGTCATGCGCAGCGCCAGGCAGTATGAGAACTTCATCCTCCACATCGAGTGGATGCACACCGAGACGGGCGGCAACTCGGGCGTGTTCGTGTGGTCCGACGCCGTGCCCGGCGAGCGCAACCGGCTGCCAAACGGGGTCGAAGTGCAGATGCTCGAACTGGGCTGGCCGGAGCTCAATGCGAAAAACGGCATCACGCCACCGCACGCGTATGTCACGGGTGAGCTATTCGGAGTAGGTGGTGTGAAGACGGTCCCCGACAACCCGCGTGGCGAACGCAGTTTCTCGTTCGAATCGCGATGCAAGCCCAAGGGCGAATGGAACACTTATGAGGTGGTGGCCGTCGATGGCACCATCAAGCTCTCCATCAACGGCAAATTCGTGAACGGCATCGCCAAGTCGACGCAGAAGAAGGGGTATCTGTGCCTGGAAAGCGAGGGCGCGAAGATCCACTTCCGCAACATCCGCCTTCTCGAGTTGCCGCCGGGGATCCTCGCGCCGGGCCAGGCCGCCAGGGAGCTATAGAAACCGCCTTGTTCATCCGATTTGGGAGGAGGCATGAAGATCGCTCTCCTCACCACATTCAAGGCCAGCCGCAAGGAACCGCTGGCCGTGCAACTGGCCCGCATCCACGCCGCTTTTCATGCAGCCGGTGAGGGAGAGCCCACGGTTCGCTTCCGGTTTGCCGATTCGCCACTGCTGGGCTCGTCGTCGATGATCGACCGCGTGCTCAAGCGCCAGCCCAGCCTCGAACCCTTCACGGCGACGGTGTCAGCCGCGCTGGGCATCCCCGCTGTGCGGCAGATCACGAACATGCCGGGCTCGCCGATGGCGGACCAGGCAGTTCCCTTTGCCACGCTGCTTGCGGTTGCCGAAGGCGTGCCCCGTTCGTATCCGCTGCACGCGATCGGCATCGACTTCCATAGCGCGGCGTTCGGCGAGGCGGACGTGCTCAACCCGGCGCTGGGGGCGACCACGGCCGGCATCCTGGTGGGCGACTGCTGGTGGGTGAGCGGCCGTTCGCGCACGGTGATGGTCATCACAGCGGTGGAGGGCGATCCCGCCGCGAAGAAGCTGCCTCCGCTGCCCGCTCCGGTGCAGTCGATTCTGGAGGCGTGCGGCGCGGTGAAGAAGACGGTCCAGATTCCCTGCTCGTCCCCCGCCGCCACCCCGCAACCGCTGGCCGACCCGGCCAAGGTGCAGGCGGTCAGGGAACTGGCCGCGTCGTACCGCGCACGGCTGGCGGAGATGATCGACCGGGCCGCGCTGCCGCATCCACTTCCGCCCGCCGCCGACATCCGGCAGGCGATGCTCGGCGTCACCTCGGGTCCAAAGAAACCGGCGCTCGTGGCCGCGTTCAAGCCGTTGGGTTACACCTGCCGCGGGGAATCGGGGACCTTCACGTTACGCCGCCGCACCGCCGGCAACCTCACGGTGGAGGCCTCGCTCGACGTAGGCACCTGGAGCAATAGCCTGACGGGCAGTTTTCACATTTACGGTTGGGGATTCACCGCCGTGCTTCCGCTGCCGGTGGCGGTGCATGCCATCGGGGGCGGTCAGTATCCCATCGGCGACGCGGAGAGTTGGAGCCGCATCGTCGCCAATCTCGCGGCGCTGGTCGCTGAGTACGATCGTTCTTTCGTTCCGGCGGTGGAAGAGGCCGCCGGGCCCTCGCCTGAGTGGTACACGCCGGACAGCTAAGCTCCGTCCCCCTCCGTTAACCCGCCCTCCTCCGCCGGCTCCCAGCGGCCATTGACGGATTGGACGCACCGCCAATGGATCCGTGCGAACTCCGCCCGCGCCTCGGCGAGCAGACTGGCGTCATCGCTCTCGATGTGCAGGTCTGCCTCGTGGCAGAAGAGCACCTCGCAAACAGGCGCACTCAGGTGGACATCGCTCTCACCCAGTTCCAGGCGCCCCTCGGCCTCCCACCGGGCAATGCAATCCGCGACCTCTGCGATGGCTGCCTCGTGGGTTTCCCACTGACGGTCGAATGGTTCGGTGGCCCACCCCAACATCAGTTCGACACGCTCGCCCACATGCTTGCGCCACAGACGCTCCACCACCGGAAGCGCGTCTCGCAAGCTACCTCCCTTGGGCGGTGTGGCGAAGAGGACTGTCCGCTTTACCGCATCCATGCGCGCGCCGGGTCGTTGGTCGCCACCATTCGTTCCTCCAGCGCCCCGCGCATCTCGGCGATCACCTGCTTGTGCAGCCGCGTCGGCTTCTCAGCCAGGTTGCGCACTTCGCCGGGGTCCTTGTCGGGCTCATACAACGCCTCGCGCTTGGACTCCCACAGGATGTACTTGTAGAAGCGCGTGCGAACAAGCCGGTACGGTTCCACGGCCACTCTGATTGCCAGCCCCTCGGGCCGCCCGTCGTTCCACACGGCGAAGCCATGCTCGTGCCGCGAATGGCCGTCGATGAGTTCTTCACGCAGGGTTACGCCGGAGAGCTTGTAGGCCGGCTTGACGCCCGCGAAATCCATCCAGGTGGCCGGAGCGTCGATGGAGCAAACCGGCGCGCCCTGCTTGCCGCGCGCCTTCACCACGCCGCCGGAAACGATGTAGGGCACGCGCACGCTCTCGTCCCAGGGGTGGACCTTGCCGTTGAGGCCCCTCGTGCCGCACAGGTAGCCGTTGTCTCCGATGAAGAAGACCAGGGTGTTCTCCCACTGCCCCGCTTTTTCCAGCGCCGCAATCACGCGCCCCACGCCGGCATCCATGTGCGAAATCACCGCGTAATAGGTGGCCCAGTCGAAAGGCTTGCCTCCAGCGGGGTGCGCGGGCGGCGGCTGGGCCTTGCCTGCGTATTGCGACTTGTAGGGCTCCACCGCGGTCCACGGCGTGTGCGGCGCGTTGTAGGTGAGCCACAGGAAGAAGGGTTGCTCCTTCGACGACTTCTCGATCACCCCCACGGCGGCGTCGCTGAGCAAGTCCGTGATGTGGCCCTTGGTCTCTTCGTCCTTGCCGTCGAGGCCGCGGCGCAGCATGGGGTCGACATACTTGCTGCCCCCGCCGCGCAGCCACAGCGGCGCCTTGGCAAAGCCGCACTCCTGGGGCATGTTCGTGATGTGCCACTTGCCGACAAGGTTGGTGTCGTAGCCCGAGCGGCGCAATTGCTCGATGACGGTGGGCGGGTAGCCAGGCTTGAAGGCCGTGTAGCCGTTGGATTGCAGCCCGCTCTGGTACGTCTCCAGGCCGGAGAGCATAACCCCGCGCGACGGGCAGCACTGCGAGGTGCTGATCATGGCGTGGGTGAAGTTCACGCCGCGCGCGGCCAGCCTGTCGAGGTTGGGCGTCTGGATGTGCGGGTTTCCCGCCGCGCCCAGGCACTGGTAGTGATGGTCGTCGGAAAAGATGAAGACGATGTTGGGCTTTCGCGCCCCGCTTTGCGCCATGCCCGCGCCCGTGATCGCCGCCCCCGCGGCTGCTCCCGCAAACCTTCGCCGGTTCAACATAACCCCGCCATCTTCTCGCCCCAGGTAACTCCGTTGCAAGCCCGGCCGTCTCATTGATACAGTCTCCCCTTTATGCAACGCCGCAGCTTTCTGATTCAATCGGCCGCAGCCGCCGCCCTGATTCCTGGTCCGCGCGCCCTCGCCGCCACCCCGCGCGAACGCGAATGGAACTGGTATGCCGGCGACGCCCAAGCCTCGCGCTACTCACCCGTCGAGCAGATCACCCCGTCCAATGTGAAGAACCTGAAGGTGGCCTGGGTCCACAAAACCGGCGACGCCAACCTGCGCCCGGCCACCGCCAGCGAGTGCACTCCCATCGTCGTCGACGGCGTCATGTACATCACCACGCCGCGTGTGAAGGTCCAGGCAATCGACGCCGCCTCAGGCAAGCTGCTGTGGTCGTTCGATCCCTCCATGGGGCGGCCCGTGCGGCGCTCGCCCGGCAACAACCGCGGCGTCTGCTACTGGGAAGAAGGCGACGACAAGCGCATCTTCTCCTGCTACCAGGACACACTCCTCGCGGTGAACGCCAAAACCGGCCAGCTTGTGGAGACCTTCGCCAACAAAGGCGTGCTCGACCTCAAGGAAGAGTTCGACCACGACATGCGCAATCTCTCCTTCAAGCACACCTCGCCGGTGGTCGTCTATAAAGACGTCATCATCACCGGCGGCGGTGGCGGCGAGGGACCGTATCCCGAAGCCCCCGGCCACATTCGCGGCTGGGATGCCAAGACCGGCAAGCGCCGCTGGATCTTCCACACCGTGCCGCGTCCGGGCGAGTTCGGCAACGATACCTGGGAGGGCGACTCGTGGCTCTCCACCGGCGGCACGAACAACTGGGCGGGCATGAGCGTCGACCCCAAACGCGGGCTCGTCTTCGCCGGCATCGGTTCACCCGCGTTCGATTTCTACGGCGGCAACCGCAAGGGCGCCAACCTGTTCGGCAACTGCGTCCTGGCCCTCGACGCGCTCACGGGTGAGCGCAAGTGGCACTACCAGATCGTCCATCACGATGTGTGGGACATGGATCTGCCGGCCCAACCCGCGCTCATCACCATGCGCCACGGCGGCAAACTGATCGACGCCCTCGTGCAACCCTCCAAGCAAGGCTGGATGTGGTTCCTCAACCGCGAAACCGGACAGCCCATCTGGCCCGTGGAGGAGCGGCCGATGCCGCAGTCGGACCTCGAAGGCGAGCGCCTGCACCCAACGCAGCCCTTCCCCTCCAAGCCCCCCGCCATTTCGCGCCAGGGCTGGAAGGACGAGTGGATCACCGACATCTCACCCGAGGCCAACGCCTACGTGAAGGACATCCTCCAGGGCATCAAGCGCGGGCCGATCTACACGCCCAATGCCAAGGGCGGCTATCTCGTGCATCCCGGCTTCCGCGGCGGCCCGCTGTGGGGCGGCTGCTCGTTCGACCCCAAGCGCAACCGCGTGTTCGTCAGCTCCGACGACACCTCGAACATTGTCGCCTTCGCCGACGCCAAGCCCGGCATGCCCTACCGCTATCAGCTCACCAAACGCAACGACCTGCGCGACCAGAACGGCTACCCCGGCATCAAGCCACCGTGGGGCTACATGACGGCGATTGATTGCGACAAGGGCGATTTCGCCTGGCGCGTGGTCAACGGCGAGTTCCCCGAACTCAAGGCCAAAGGGATCCCCAAGACAGGCACGAGTTCGCATGGCGGCAACATCTGCACCGCCGGCGGTCTGGTGTTCATGAGCGGTACGCACGATCGCGTCTTCCGCGCCTATGAAAGCGACTCCGGCAAGGTGGTGTGGGAGCACCGCCTGGAGTCGGCCGGTTTTGCCACGCCCTGCAGTTACGAAGCCAACGGCAAGCAGTATCTGGTGGTGGCGGCCTGCGGCGGCAAGGAAGGCTCGCCCGCCTCCGACGAATTCATTGCGTTTAGCCTATAGATAGTGATGAAGCGCGCCCTCTACCTCATCGTGCTGGCGGCTCTGCCGCTGCTCATCGTCTTCGCCGACGATGAGTTGAAGACCGACCCCGTCGGCTACGCTCCTGCCCAGCCCATCGCCTACTCCCACAAAACGCACCTGGCGCTGGGGCTGAAGTGCAACGGCTGTCATGCCATGAAGCCCACTGAGGCCGGCGAGGGCTTTTCAATGGGCTTTCCGAAAGAGGCCTTCTGCATGGGCTGCCACACTTCCGTGAAGAAGGACTCGCCCGAGATCGCCAAGCTGGCCAAGGCGGCCGCCGACAAAAAGGCGGTGGAGTGGATTCGCGTCTACCGCCTCATGCCGATCGTGTGGTTCAACCACGCCTCACACACGCAGGAGGCCAAGATCGAATGTGCCGCCTGCCACGGCGCTGTGGCCTCAATGGCCGTCACCGCGAAAGCCCGCGTCCTGAACATGAAGGACTGCATGGATTGCCACGCCGAGCGCAACGCCCCCAACGGCTGCGACTTCTGCCACGCCAGCCAGTAAATCAATCCTCAAACCACAACACGTGCGAGCAGCGCAGGCAGCGGTAAATGGTTGCCGTCTTGTTCAGGAAATCGAGGTTGAAAAAGGTCAGCTTGCGCGTGTTCAGCATCACCTTGCGCGCGGCAAAGCCCGTCTCCCCGCAGATGGGGCAAGCCACCTGCTTGCCGCAGACCTGGAGAAGGACGCCTTGCCCGGCGGGATGCGCTTCAATGCAGGGGCCCGCGGTGTTCACGGTCGGGTTCATATGCCAGCTTTCCGGCGGCGCATTGCACCGCCTTCCTTCTGGGAAACGGCGAAGCGGACGCGCAGGTTCCGCGATTCGGACCTAATGCGGATGGAGGGCGACGATTTCGAAGCCGCGGTTCGAACTTTCCACGCGGGTGGTCCGCAGCAGGGCCTCAAAGTGGGGCGCGCCTGACGTCTTTGCGGCGGGTAGGCGCTGCAGAAGATCGGCCAGGAAACTCTCGGTGGTGAGCAGGCTGCCGGCTGCCTCGGTGCTGGTCATGTCCGAGCCGGCCAGGATGAGCACGTTCCCCGTGCGCCCGAGGTTGGGCAGGCAGGCCAGCAGGGCGTATCCCTCGGTCCCCTCGCTGCCGCGGGACCGGCTGATGTAGCGCGGCGGTTCGCCCTGGCGCGGACGGCGGTTCTCCACCCACACGCGGGAGTCGCGCGCGTCGTGCTTGAGGTGGAAATCCTCCTTGCCGTCATACAAGTGGAAGTCCATGTTGCGGTCAAACAGGTTCACCCAGGGGATGGCCCGCTGCGAGCCAATGAGAATGTGGTTCCCGGATTGGAAGGCGCGGATGTTGTGGTCGCGCGTGTGGACCACCGAGGTCCGTTCGGGATTGAGCAGACGCGCTTCGGTGATCCGGCGCACCACCATCACATCGGCCAGCGAAGTGTAGCGGCGGGCCATGAGGTAGCGCAGCAGGTCGCCATACTTGGGCGGCAACCCGTCGCGCTCGAACTCCGCCTCGTAGCCCCGGCGTACATACTCATCGATGCCGATCGACCGTTCGACGGCATCCTGCAAGGCGGCATACGAGGAATCGGCCACCACGAGATAGGATTCGGCCCCATTGGCGGCAAAGGCGGACCAGAACTGCCGCACGCTGGGGCCCGCCGCCGGTGGGGTGAGCGCGGCGCTCTGGCGGTAGAGCAGCCACCCGCAGGCGGCCGACAGGATCAGGCATGCCGGGCCAAGCACCCACACAAGGCCCCGCCAGTGCTGCTCGATCGGGGGGGCGGGTTGAGCGTGCGGAGCGACGTCGGGCGTCTCCTCGCGTCCCCGCAGCAGCGGCGCGTAGGTGCCCTTGGACAACTCCAATACGATCTGTTCACCGCGTCCATCTTCGGCGAAATATCGCTCCAGGCGCTTCCGCAGCTGCGACGCCTGGACGCGCACGATCGTGTCCTGCGCCGAGTCGTAATCGTGGGGGCGTTGGAAGACGGCGACACCGATCTCGTGCTCGCGAATCTCATCGGCCCCCTCGTTCCAACTGCGGCGGCATACATAATGCAGCAGTTCCTTGAGGCGCGTGGAGCGGTGCAGGTGAGGGGAGGAACAAAGGCGCGCAACCAGGGCCCAGCGTTCGTCGGCAGACACCGAATGCGGTGTTGCCATGGGCTCGACACCGGCATCGTGCTCCCTCATGCCCCCGATTCTAGCACCCAGGGGAGATGTGTGAAATCCAATTCAAAACAAAAGACTTGCCGACTCCTTTCTCCGAGAATTCTCGGAGAATTCGCTTGTCTCCCAGACGCTCCCGAAGGACCATGGGCCCGAAGGAGTCTATCGTAGCCATGAAGCTCACAATTCAAGTGTGCCTGCTCGCCTGTCTTGTTACGCTCGCCGCCTGGGGCCAGCAAACCACTGCCACCGTCGTCGGAACCGCACTCGACGCCAGCGGCGCTGCTGTGCCTGCGGCCACCATCCGGCTGCGGAATGTCGCCACTAACGTGGTGCGGGAAACCACCACCGACGTCACCGGCCACTATTCGATTCCTTTCCTGCCGTCGGCCAGGTTTACGCTCACCGCGACGGCCAAGGGTTTCCGCACCTATCAAGTGGAGGCCTTCGAACTCCAGGTTGGGCAGACGGCGCGCCTCGACCTGGTTCTCGAACTGGGCGAGGTGACGCAGACCATGAACGTCTCGGCCTCGGCGGCGGCGCTGCAAACCGAGTCAGCCAGCGTCGGCGCCGTGATCGACGGCTCGAAAATCGTCGACCTGCCGTTGAACGGCCGCAACTTCGTCCAGTTGGCGCAGCTCATCCCCGGCGTCAACCCGGGCACGCCCGGTTCGATCACGGTGCGCCGCGGGCGCGGCTCCATCGGGGAAACCTCGCGCAGCTTCGGCCAGACCGCCATGTCGGCCAACGGCGCGCGCGACACCAACAACCGCTTCTATCTCGATGGTGTCGAGTTCATGGACTACGATGCGTTCAGCTATCCGTTCGCCCTGTCGGTGGATTCGCTCTCCGAGTTCCGCGTCGAGACCTCCACCTACTCGGCTGAGTACGGCGCCTCGCCCGGCGGCCAGGTGAGCATCCTCACGCGGCGCGGCAGCAATGCCTTGCGCGGCACGCTGTGGGAGTTCAACCGCAACGACGCCCTCACGCAAACCTACAACGCCATCGCCAAGACCGGCGCCACCTCGCCTCGCCTCAACCGCAATCAGTTCGGCGCCAACGTCGGCGGACCGGTCTACATCCCCAAGATCTACAACGGCAAGGACCGCACCTTCTTCTTCTTCAATTGGGAGAGCGGAAAGCTGGCCTCCGGCGCCGCCGCGGGCTACCGCCTCGTGCCCCCTCCAGAGATGCGCAACGGCGACTTCAGCAAACTCACCAACTCCCGCACCGGCGCCCCGATCACCCTCAAGGATCCACTCAACGTCGGCATTGTGAACAACCAGATCCCGCGGTCCCTCATCAGCCAGCAGGCCGTGACGTTCCTCAAATACACACCCGGGCCGAACACCAGCGTGGGCAACTTCAACTTCATCAACAACCCGCAGAGCGCCGTGGCGACCCAGGACAACTACACCTACCGCATCGACCACACACTCACTAATAAGGACGCCCTCTCGTTCCGCTATGTCTGGAACTCCACCGTCGAGAAGGGTACGCCCTACTGGGGCAACGACGTGCGCGACAACGACTCCCGCACCCAGAACCTCGCCGGCACCTGGACACGCATGATGACGTCGTCGATCGTCAACGAGGTCCGCTTCGGGTGGAACGACATGACCGAGGACGAAATCTTCGGCACCACGAACAAACCGGAATTCAACATCGCCAACGAGATGAAGATCCCGCTCGCCTCGCAATTGCCGGTCGATTTCGGCCCGCCGAGCATCTCGCTCAGCGGTCCTGAAGGCGGCTTCAGCGTGTTCAACATCCAGCGCCAGATCGGCCCGCGCGTGCGCGCCAACGCCGTCTTCAACTTCAACGACATCCTCTCCATGCAGCGCGGCAAGCACTTCATCAAAATCGGCGCCGACTTTGTCCAGCGCGGCTTCACCTTCGAGCAGGCCCGCAACCCGCGCGGCGACTTCTCCTTCGACGGCACCTACACAGGTTCGGCCATGGCCGACTTCATGCTCGGCTATGTGAAGAGCGCCAACATCAATCCCGACCACACGAACACCGACTTGAAGGCCTTGTGGCAGAGCTACTACGTGCAGGACGACTGGAAGGTGCTCCCCAATCTCACCCTCAACCTCGGCATGCGCTACGACTACCTGCAGCCGCTCTTCGATTCCCAGGGCCGCATGGCCAATATCGAGCAGAATGGCCTCTTCGTGACGCGCCTGGTGACGCCGGCGACGGCGGCCTACTCACGCATGGTCCGCGGCGACAAGAACAACTTCGGCCCGCGCATCGGCCTTGCCTGGCGGCCGTCCTTCGTTCCCAAAACGGTGGTCCGCGCCGGCTACGGCATCTACTACAACCACATCCACCCCAACGCCCCGTTCGGGAACACGGAATCGTCCCAGGCCAAGAGCAGCTATTCGATCGTCGGCGCCGCCGCCGGCTCGCCCGATGTCTTCCTGAACGATCCGTTTCGCCGTGTCGGCACGCCCGGCTTCGAGCTGAACGCCGTACCTTCCAACGACCCCAACTACCGCGACGCCTACATCCAGCAGTGGAACTTCACGCTGCAGACGCAGACCCTGGCCGGCTTCCTGCTCGATGCCGGCTATGTCGGCTCGAAGGGCACTCGCCTCAGCGTGACCCTGCCGGCAATGAACCGGCCCTTTGAAGTGGTTGACCCGCGCACGCCGGGTCTGGCTTCGATCAATGCCCGCCGCCCCAACCAGTCGTTCCTGCGCGCCATCCAGGGCGACAAGTCCATCGGCAACTCCAGCTACCATTCCCTGCAGGTGCGCGCCGACCGCCGCATGGCCCGCGGCCTCACCTCGCTCACCGCCTACACCTGGTCCAAGTGCATCTCCGGGCCGAGCGACATCGGAGCCGACATCGGCGGCGGCTCCTTCATCGGCGGCATCCAGAACATCTACGACCTCGCCAACGAACGCTCGCTGTGCGGCTTCGACGTGACCCAGCGCTTCGTGCAGTCGTTTGTCTATGATCTGCCGTTGTTCAACGGCGCCTCGCCCCTCGTGCGCACCCTCGCCGGCGGTTGGCAGTTGTCGAGCATCATTGTCGCCCAGAGCGGCTTTGCCTCCGACATCTCCTACGGGATCGACACCACCGGCGCCGGCGTCGGCTCGCGGCCCGATATGGTCGCCGGACAGAGCCCGAATCTCGACCCCGGCGAACGCACCTTCCAGCGCTGGTTCAATACCGCCGCCTTTGCCCAAACCCCGTTCGGACGCTACGGCAACGCCCCGCGCACCGGCGCCATCCGCCTGCCGGGCGTGTGGAACATCGACCTCTCGGTGAACAAGCAGTTCCGCATCAGCGAAACGCGGCGCGTGGAGTTCCGCACGGAGTTCTACAACCTGCCCAACCACTACAACATCGAGCCCGGCTCGGTCGACCGCGGCATCCGCTCGGTCAACTTCGGCAAGGTGGGCGGCGGTGTGCAGGGTCTCACCGTGCGCGTCATTCAGTTGGGCGCCAAGCTTTACTTCTAACTTCAGGCTGCCCGGCTTACTCGTCGGTCCTGCGGAAGGGCCGCCGCAAGTAACTCTGGCATTCCCTGGCAACCCCGGATTCCGGCGCGTAGGCCACTGCGCGCCGGTAGCAGTCCAGGGCCCGCTCCCGTTCCCCGCGCAGGTCGTGCGCCTGGCCGAGGCGCATCCAGGCCGTGACGCCGGTGTTCGGATCCAACTCGCCCGCCCTCGATGTGACGCGCTCCAGGTCCACGATGGCCCCCGCGTAATCGCGATACCAGAACTTCACCGTGCCGCGGTAATAGAGGATCTTCTCCACGGGCAGGCGGGCAAAGCCTGGAGTGGCCGCTTTTTTCAACTTCTCCACCTCGGCGATGGCCCGCAAGGCCGCCTCGCCGTTGCCGTTGTCCGAGTGCATCTGGGCGAGTTCCAGGCGCAGCAGGTAATTGCGGGGATACTTAGGAATGAGCCGGTCAAGCAGCGCAATTGCCGGGCCGAACTTGCGTTCGCGCCGGTAAACCACGGCAAGCAGAATGGCCGCGTCGTCTCGTGTCCGGTTTCCCTTTGCCGCCACCGTCTCCAGCGTCCGGATGCCCTTCTCCCGATCGCCCCGGAAGCCGGCCAGAAAACCGAGCATCTTATAGTGCCAGGGTAAGTTGCCGACAATGTAGTCGTGCACGCCCTGCACCAGTAAGGCATCAATGTAAGTCGGATCTAACTCCGTGATGCGGTGATGATACTTGCGGCTTTGCGTGGCGTCGCGCAGCGAGTCCATCCAGGCCTTGCGTACGAGGAAGTTATAGTTGGCCCGCAGCCCATGGGAAATGCCGAGCGCATGCAGCGACTCCACATCGTCCGGCTTTGCCTCCAGGGCCGCCTGGGCGAGCGACATCGCACGGGCGATTGCTTCGTCAAACCGCCGCTGGTCTTCGGCCGCCGGATTCATCTTCTCGCGGCGCAGAAACGCGTTCCCGCCGCTGACTAACTCGCTTTCCAGCGCCCCGGCCTTCAGCATCTCGCGATAGAGGATCGATTGCGCCAGGTGGTTCCGCGCGTCCGCTGAGGCCGGCTCCGCCACAACGGCCTTCTCGAAGGTGGCGATGGCCTCGTCGAACTCAAGATTGTAGAAGTAGTCAAAACCGCGGCGCTCCAGCGCCTGCTCAGCCGCACTCAGGCGCAGGCACAGCACCGCGCAAATCCACCACGCCGCCGGCCGCCTCATGCGCCCAACCGTCCCAGCGCCCAGTGTGCGTGTTCGGCCACCATTGCGTTCTCATGCCGCGCCAGCGTCTCCAGGTGCGGGCGGAAGTCCGTCACTCCGGCGTTGCCCATCGCCACGGCCACATTGCGCAGAAAGCCATGGTAACGCGCACGCGTCACCGGGGTGCCGCGGAACAACGCTTGAAAGGCCTGCGGGGTCAGCGCGGCGAGGCGGTCGAGCGGCGGCGCCACCAGGCCCTCCCTGGGCGCGAACTCTCCGCCCTGGTCCATGCCGCCCTGGCGGCGGAGTTTCTCATTCCAAGGGCAGACATCCTGGCAAATGTCGCAGCCGAAGACGTGGCGTCCAACACCGGGGCGCAGTTCCGCGGGGATCGCCCCGCGCAGCTCAATCGTCAGATAGCTGATGCAGAGCCGTGCATCGAGCTCCCAGCCGCCCGGCGCTTCAGGGTTCGGCACGAGCGCCTGGGTGGGGCAGGCGTCGATGCAGCGGCGGCAACTGCCGCAGCGGTCCGGCGCAGGCACCTCCGGTTCCAGCGCGTGACTGGTAAGGAGAAATCCGAGAAAGAACCACGAACCGGCGCGTTCATCGATCAGGCACTGGTTGCGGCCAATCCAACCCAGGCCGGCCAGCCGCGCGTAGCTCCGCTCCAGCAGCGGCGCGGTGTCCACGCAGGCCCGCCAGTCGTGCCCCCCCAGGCCGCTCGCCATGGTCCCGGCAAGCTCGATAAGTCCTTTGCGGACAATGTCATGGTAGTCGTCGCCCCAGGCGTAGCGGGAGATCCAGGCGCATTCCGGCCGGCTGAACTCCGTGGAGTAGGCTTGCGGGCCTGTGTAAGATTTTGCAACACACAGGATCGATTGCGCCGATTCGAGCAGTTGCCGGGGATCGCTCCTGACGCCCGCCCGCTGGTCCGTCAGGTAGCTCATCGCCCCCGCCCGGCCGCCGTCCACCCATGTGCGGTAGGCGGGGAAATCAGGCAGCGGAAGGGCGCTCACCGCCCCACCCCGGGCAAAACCCGCCTGTGCCACCCACCGAGCCAGGAGTTCCCGTCGCATCATCATGAAAGATAAGGGGCTTAGCAGGCGATTTCGGGCCTCTCCGTTCAGGCCCGATTTTCACCATACAATGACGATATCGCACACTTGGATACTTTGTGATGGCCTCGGCCTGTTCTCTTTCCTACACTCATCGAATGTAAGGGCGTAGAGTCTCTCGCGCCAGCGCGAGATTCCGCCAACCAGTTTCTGACCGGGTTCCTGCGAGGAGAATCGACATTATGCACAAGCCGATTAAATACGTGGAAAAGGTCGTGACCGTGGCTGCCAACGGCGCCTGGCACATCTTCGACGCGCTGAATCAGTTCAACCAAAAGCCCTCTTTCACTCCCAAGTGGAGTGACAAACCCCTCCTCAAGAGCTGGCAGAAAACCAAGCCCCCGCTCGGCTGGCCCCGCACCACCGATTCCCTCTGCCCCACCTGCGTGCGCGAAGCGCGCCAGGAAATTCTCGACGGCAAGAAGGACTACACCGTTCTCCTCAATGAGAAGGTGGGCGAAATTAAGGCGCAGATCATCGAGCGCGACGGCAAGATCTGGATGGTCAAGGACTGCCCCAAGCACGGCCACTTCGAAGACGTCATGTCCATCGATCCGGTCATGTTCAAGCACCTCGAAGAGTCGTTCCCCGGCCGCGACATCCGCGCCCACAACGACGAGAAGCTGCATAACCACGGCTCGTCCACCATCACCCACGGCCGCGGCTCGGTGCTCACCATCGACCTCACCAACCGTTGCAACATGATGTGCGACCCCTGCTTCATGGACGCCAATCAGGTGGGCTTCGTGCATGAGCTCTCCTGGGAAGACGTGAAGACGCTGCTCGACAACGCCATCTCCATCAAGCCCCGGCGCCAGATGTCGGTGCAGTTCTCCGGCGGCGAGCCGACCCTCTCGCCCTATTTCATCGACGCCGTGCGCTACGCCCGCAAGGTCGGCTACACCAGCGTCCAGGCGGCCACCAACGGCATCGAATTCGCCAAAAGCAAGACGTTCAGCCGCCAGGCCGCCGAAGCAGGCATGCGCTACGCCTACCTGCAGTTTGACGGCATCGGCAACGAAGCCAACTCCCACCGCCTGGTCGGCAACCTCTTCGATGTGAAGATCCAGGCCATTGAAAACCTGCACGAAGCCGGCGTCACCATCGTCCCCGTCATCACCATCGTCAACGGCATCAACAACGAGCAGGTCGGCCACGTCGTGCAGTTCGCTCTCGACAATCCGAAGAAGATCCCCTTCCTCAGCTTCCAGCCGGTGAGCTTCACCGGGCGCGACGAAGAGGTAACGCCCGAACGGCGCATGGCGCAGCGCTACACCCTCTCCCACCTCGCGCACGACGTGAAGCGCCAGACCGGCATCGGCGAGCCGACCCGCGACTGGTTCCCCATCTCCTTCGTCTCCACCTTCGCTGACTGGGCCGACATCGTGCACGGGCCCGAGCGCAACTTCGGCCAGATGAGCTGCGGCTGCCACCCCAATTGCGGCATCGGCATGGCCGTGATGGTGGATAAGGAAACCCGCGAAGCCAAGGCCGTCACCTCGTTCCTGAACGCCGACCAGCTCTCCAAGGACCTGATGCGCGTCAACGACGCCGGCCGCAGCAAACGCTTCGCCATCCTCGGCATGGCCCTTTCGCTGATGCGCAACTACAACTCCTTTGAGTCGCCCACTCACTTCAAGCTCACTGACCTGCTCAAGAAGTTCGACAAGAGCTTCGGCGCCACCGGCAAGGACTACGGCCAGGTGCACGGCGCCAACCGCCTCAAGGACATCGAACGCCGCCGCGCCGACCGCTGGAACTTCCTCTTCATCGCCGGCATGTGGTTCCAGGATCTGTTCAATTACGACTTCCGCCGCACCGAGCAGTGCATCATCCCCTACGCCACGCAGGAAGGCGAGATCAGCTTCTGCGCCTATAACACCGGCATCGGCTGGCGCAACATCATCGAGAAGATGCACATGACGGCCACCCTCACCAAGTGGTACGACCAGCACGGCCGCCACGAGATCTTCGCCGGCAACAAGAACGTCTCCCTCCGCTCCACTGACCACCAGTTGGACCTCCGCCCCGAGCACGTCAACTTCAAGAAGCAGACCGATCTCGACGAACTGGGCATCGCCAAGAACGCCCGCGAGGAAAAGATCCGCGCCCGCGACCTGAAGCTGAAAGTGCAACAGGAAGCCGAGAACGCCAAGATGGCCAAGCTCTACCGCGAGGTCGTGCTCAAGGAGAAGCGGCCCGAAGGCTTCGTCGGCATCGAAAACCTCATGGGCAGCGCCCCCAAGAAGCAGACCGCCGAGGAAGAAGTCGGCGCCATGGGCGACTAAGCCGCGCACGGTTTGGGACCCCCGGGTCCCGCGGCATAGGCCCAGACACCTTTGCCTGCCAAAGGAAAGCCCCGTTGGGAATCTCCCAGCGGGGCTTTTCATTTGTGTCGGGGTGGGTAGCGCCCGGTCGCGGGCACGACATTACCAGCGGCCGTTGTAGTCGCCCATGCGGCGCAGGTCGTCCATGCGGGCGCGGATGATCTGGCGGTCGCGCGGATGCAGTTGATCGGCGCGGGCCAGGTCGCCCATGTTGTCCAGCGCGCTGTTCAGGCTGCCGCGGTCAAAGCGTCCGCGCGAGGCGTTGCGGTTGAAGTCATTCAACTCCTGCAGCGCGCGCCGGAAGTGGTTGGCTTCGTGGTTGTCCACGCGGGCCCGGCGGAAGATCATCTCCAGGTCGCGCATCGCCGAGGCCACCGGGTTGCCGCGCATCCCCTGCCGCCCATACTCGTAACGGCCATCGCGGCCATTGTCCCGGCCGTAACCGCCGCCCCGGTATCCCGGACCGTCATTCCGCCACTGCGCCGCCGCCGGAATCGCGACTGCCGCCGCGATGGCCATCGTCAAAAGAAGTTGTTTGCCCATCGTTGCTGCCTCCTGCCGGGTAAAACGCCGCGCGGAGGCAGTCCGTTACATGCCCATTTCAGCCAGCGGAGTGGTGGTTTTCCACCACGGCGAGACGCCCCGCATCGGCGCGCAAATCGGCGCTCTCCAGCACACGCTTCTCCGCGCCGCGCCTGACGAGTGCGAGCATAATCTGACCGAACTCCACCGTCGTGACGAACTGATTCGGCATCAGCCGGCGCAGCAGCGGCATCAGCGGCTTCAACACCGCGTAGAACAGCCGGTAAGCCGGCGTCCGTGAAACCTCGCCATGCATCGGCACAATACCGGCCGGCCTCAGCATGTAGGCGGCGCGGAAGGGCATGCGCAGCAGGGCGTTCTCCGTCTTCCCTTTCACGCGCGCCCAAGCCACCTTGCCGCGCTCCGTGCTGTCCGTGCCCAGGCCGGAGACGTAAAGGAACGTCATCGCCGGGTTCAGCCGCAACAGCGTCCCCGCAACGGCCAGCGTCAGCGTATAGGTGAGGCGCTCATATTCAGCGCCGCTCACTTGCGACGACGAAACCCCCAGGCAATAGAAGCAGGCATCGAAGCCTGACAACTCGTGCTCCACCCCGGCGTACGCAAACAGATCGGCCCGCACCAACTCGCTGAGCTTGTCGTGTTCGATGCCCGTGGCCGTGCGGCCCACCACCCGCACGGCGGTTACCCCCGCATCCAGCAAACACTCACGCAGCACGCCCTGGCCCACCATCCCCGTCGCGCCGAAGAGCAGGATCTTCATCGAACCCCATGGTCGCATTCCCCGGCCTGCCACAGGCAGCGCCGCGGTATATGATGCGATCATGTCTCTCTTCCAGGATCTTCTGGAGGCGAGCCTGGCCAACAAACGCGGGCTCACCTTCTACCTCAACGGACAAACCGTCGCCGGCTACGTCACCAAAATCGCCGAGCGCACCGTCGAAGCCCGCAATCAACAGCACGACCGCATCATCCTACTTCTTGACCGCATCGATGGAGTCGCCCAATGAACACCCCCGCCACCCGCCGCGCGTTTGTCGCCGGCCTCGCCGCCTCGGCCACCGCCGCCGCGCAACCCGCCTCCGGGCCTAAGCCCAACATCCTCTGGATCACCTGCGAGGACATGGGGCCGCACCTTCACGGCTGCGGCGACGACTACTCTGTGACGCCGAACCTCGACGGCCTCATGAAGCGCGGACTCTATTACAAGAACGCCTGGTCGAACGCCCCCGTCTGTGCGCCCGCCCGCACCACCATCATCTCCGGCATCTATCCCACCGCCAACGGCTCCGAGCACATGCGCTCGCAAACGCGCCTTGCGCCGGGGCAGAAGATGTATCCGCAACTGCTGCGTGAGGCCGGCTACTACTGCACGAACAATTCCAAAACCGACTACAACCTCGAAGAGCCCGGCAAAGTGTGGGATGAGTCCAGCCCGCGCGCCCACTGGCGCAAACGCACGCCCGGGCAACCCTTCTTCGCCATCTTTAACTTCATCATCACGCACGAAAGCCAGATCCGGACGCGGCCGCATGACTGGAAGCACGATCCGGCCAAAGTGCGCGTGCCCGCCTACCATCCCGACACACCCGAAGTACGCAAGGACTGGGCGCAATACTACGACAACATCACCACCATGGACGGCATGGCCGGTAAGGTGATGGACGAACTACGCGCCGACGGCCTGGAAGAAGACACTATCGTCTTCTTCTACGGCGACCACGGCTCCGGCATGCCACGCAACAAGCGCTGGCCGTTCAACTCAGGGCTCAACGTGTCGATCGTGGTCCACATCCCCGACAAGTACAAACACCTCGCGCCGCCGGAATATCGACCGGGTGGCACAACCGACCGCCTCGTCGGCTTCGTCGATCTCGCTCCCACGTTGATGAGCCTCACCGGGCGCAAGCCCGAGCCCTATCACCAGGGCCAGGCCTTCCTCGGGCCGCACGCCGCGCCGCCTCGCGAGTTCAACTATGGCTTCCGCGGGCGCATGGATGAGCGCTACGACCTGGTGCGCACCGTGCGCGACAAGCGCTACGTCTACGTGCGCAACTACATGCCGCACAAGATCTACGGCCAGTACATCGCCTACATGTTTGAAACGCCCACCACGGCGGTGTGGAAGAAGATGTACGACGAGGGCAAGCTCAACGCCGCGCAGCGCAAGTTCTGGGAGACCAAGCCCCCCGAGGAACTATACGATCTCGAGACCGACCGCGACGAGGTGAATAACCTTGCCGCTTCGCCCAAACACCGTGCCGTGCTCGACAAACTGCGCAAGGCCCAGCAGGAATGGGTAACCAGCGTGCGCGATGTCGGCTTCCTGCCGGAAGGCGAAATCCACGCGCGCGCCGCCTCGGCCACGCCCTACGAAATGGGCCACGATGAGGCCCGCTATCCAATGAAGAAGATCGTCGCCGCTGCGGAACTGGCTTCCTCCCTCAAGCCCGGCGTCGAAGGCCAATTGGCGAAACTGATGGCCGACTCAGACAGCGCGGTCCGCTACTGGGGCGCGATGGGATTGGTGATCCGCGGCGAGTCCGCGGTGAAAGCGCACGCGGAGGCGCTTCGTAAGGGGCTCGACGATGCTGCGCCCTATGTGAAAATCGCTTCGGGCGAGGCTCTCGGCCGTTACGGTTCCGATGCCGATGCGCAGCGCGCCCTCGACGTGCTGCTCACGCTCGCGCCCGCCGATCAAACAAACGCCTTCATCTCGCTGGCCGCGTTGAATGCCATCGCCGCGATGGGCCCGCGCGCCAAACCCGCCGCCGCGGCCTTGCGCACGATGACCGTCGTCGACAAGCGCGCGCCACAACGGCCAGCCAGTTACGGCGGCAACGTCGTGAAGAAGTTGCTCGCCGACCTCGGCGCCTGACCGCTAGTTCTCGAAGTTGAGCCCGCGCTCGTGCGGGCTCTCGGCTACATTCACTGACGGCAGCCAGCGCGCCAGTTCGCGCTTGATCGGCGCATATTCAGGCTTCCCGGCAAGGTTCGTCCACTCCTGCCCATCGGCGGCGTGGTCGTACAACTCCTCCGTGCCGTCCTCATAGTGGATGTAGCGCCAGCGCTCGCTGCGCACGGCGTGGTTGTTCCGGAAATAAGTGGTCACCACCGGGCGTTCCCATGCTGCGGAAGGATCGCGCAGCAGCGGACGCAGGCTCACGCCCTCCAGTTCCGGCCGCGGCGGCAAGCCCGCCAGATCGCACAACGTCGGGTAGACATCAATCAGGCTCACCGGCCGCGAGCAACGGCCGCCCGGCTTCGTCACGCCCGGCGCGGACATCATGAGCACGTTGTGCGTCGCCTCTTCCCACAGCGTGAACTTGCGCCAGTGCAGCTTCTCGCCAAGGTGCCAGCCGTGGTCGCTCCACAGCACCACGATGGTGTTCTGTGCATGGGCGCTCGCGTCAAGCGCATCGAGCAACTTGCCCACCTGCTCATCGGCAAAGCGGATGCAAGCCAGGTACGCTTGCACGGCATCGCGATACTTGCCGTTCTTAACGACCGAGGCATGGTCCTTGGTTGGGTTGGCCCATTTCTTGCCGGTCGGCGGGACGTCGTCGAGGTCGTCATCCTTCACCCGCGGCATGCGCAATTCACTCTTCACGAACTGATCGAAATAGCGCGGCGGCACATACCACGGCAGGTGCGGGCGATAGATGCCACAGGCAAGAAAGAACGGCTTCGTGCGCGGCTTCTTCAACTCGCCCGAAGCCCAGGCCACCACCTGCGCATCACCCATCTCCTCGTCCTTCACGTCTACGGGACCCCAGTCAAAGTTCCCTGAACCCTTGATACCGTTGGCCGGAGTGACCGCCGGGCGCTTGTCGTCGGGCTTGTTCTGCTTCTGGCTCGGGAAGTAGTGGTCCCAGCTTGCTTCGTCCGGATAGGCCGTGTGGTAAATCTTGCCGCCGCCCATCACCTCGTAGCCGTGCGTGCGGAAGTGCTGCGTCACGGTCATCGCCTTGGCGATCACCGGCGACTTGCGCATCGGTTGGCTGTTGTCGTAAACGCCGGTGGTCGACGGACGCAGCCCGGTCATAATGCTCGCCCGCGAGGGGTTGCACAGCGGCGCATTGCAGTGGGAATTCGTGAACAGGACACCACGCGCCGCCAGGCGATCGAGGTTCGGAGTCTTCGCGTCGGGATGTCCGCCCAGACACCCGATCCAGTCGTTCAAGTCATCGATGGAGATGAACAGCACGTTCTTCTTCGCGGCCCTGGGCGCCTGCCCCAGCAACGGCGCGGCGGTGAGAGCGGAGAGGAAATGGCGGCGGTGGATCATGACCGCCCCAGTGTATCAACGCGCGAACACTTTTACGGGTGGAGCGGCCGAGCCGGAGACCGTCAGCACAAGGTCCTGCTCGCCCGATGCAATGCCCGGCGGGACCACGAGGTTCACCTGGTAAACTCCAGCCAGCTCAGGCGCAAGTCCCGCGAAACGTACCAGACAGCTCCGGCCCCCAATGGTGATCACCGGGAATGTGCGGGTTTGCGCCAGAGGCGCCGCCGGAGTGCCGCTTCCCGTGGCCGGCTGGTTGTCCACCGGCCCCAATCCTGTCGCATACAGATAGACGTTTTCGCCCGGTAGCAGCGGATTGGCGGCGGTCACCAGCGTGTTGGTATCGGCCCGCACGAGGACGCCGCGCACACCATCGCTGGTAAAGACGCCCGGTTGCGTCGTGAACACCGGAACATCCACCGGCGCGCTTGAGGCGGTGCCGCGTCTCACGGCGACGCGCGCGCTCGTCAGCCCGGCCAGTTCAAAGGGAGCCTGAAAGTTCACCTGCTCCAGTCCGTTCACGTTGGCCACCGCATACAGCGGCGCGGGCGTGTCGTTCACCAGCACCGAGATCTCTTCCAGCGTCGTCGGTAGTGGCAGTGAAGTCGCTTGCCGGATGCCCGCCGCTGGCTTGGCTCCACTCACAAACGCCGTCGCCGCTGACCCCGGCGTCAATCCAGCCACATAGCTTGCTCCATTCACCACGCTCGATGAGGTGAGCCTCGGCGGTCCCGTCACCTCGATCCGCGAAATCGATCCCGTGCGCAGGTTGGCCACGTACACCTCGCCCGCGCGGTCCTGCCCGAAGGTGGAGATGAGGAAACTCGCCGGGCGCATCAACAGGCGGTTCACCCACAAGCCGTTTTCCTGGCCCAGCGTCCAGATGCGGCCGGAAGCGTAGTCGCCGTAAATATAGAGGCCGCGCAAGGAAGGCGACATCGATCCGCGATATACATAGCCGCCAGTGATGGAGACGTCTCCGTTCTCGCGCGTGTATTCGTGGATGGGGCGAACGCCTGTCGGAGTGCATCCCGCGCGCAGGCATTGCAGGCCCTCCATCACATTCCAGCCATAGCTCTCCCCGCCTTGGCTCGCGGCCGGCTGCACGTTCACTTCTTCGGCCCGGTTCTGGCCAACGTCGGCGATCCACATGTCTCCCGTGGCTTTGTCGAATGAGAAGCGCCAGGGATTGCGCACGCCCGTGGCCCAGATCTCGCGGCGGTGCGGCAGGTCGTTCACGAAGGGGTTCGTTGCCGGGATGCGATAGGCCGATAAGTCAGACTCGACGTCGAGCCGCAGCATCTTGCCGAGCAGCGACTGCGGATTCTGCGCGTTGCCCTGCGGATCGTTGGCGCTCCCGCCGTCGCCCATGCCCACGTACAGGTAGCCGTCAGGGCCAAACTGCAGTTGCCCTCCGTTGTGATTGGAAAACGGCTGGGCAATGGTGAGCAACACCTGTTCGGAAGACGCCTCCGCCGTGTCGGCTCCCGCGCCGCTCATGCGGAAGCGCGAAATGGTGGTGGCGCCGGAGCGGTTCGTGTAATTCAGATAAAAATACTGTTTATTCTGAAATCCGGGCGGAAAGGCCAGCCCCAGCAGCCCGCGCTCATCTCCCCCGCCTCCGAGCACCGTCACCCGGTCGCGGATATCGAGCACCGGGATGTTCACCACGGCCCCATCGCGCATCACGCGCACCGTGCCCGCCTGCTCGACGATGAACAGACGGTTCGTGCCATCATCGGGCTGTTGGATGTCCACCGGGCGCGCAAACCCCGCGGCGATCTCCACCAACCGTGGCTCCTGACCAAAGGCCAATGCCCCGAAGATCAATGCGCACATCCACTTCATCCTGCCCATGTCTCTCCTGCCCATATTTCAGGATAGATGGCCCCGGCTGTGATAAGTTACACAATTCGCCATGACCCGCCGCTGTTTGCTTGCTCTTCTCCTGGCTTTCTCCGCCACCGGCCAAAGCGTGCGCCCCGTGCCCCCGCCCGGCTTGGAAATCAGCCCCGCTGACCGCAAGTCGCTCGAAGCGTCTCTGCTGCGCCTGAAGGAAAAAATCGCCCGCCTGTCCCCTTCACCCCTGGTCGCCGACGTGAAGATCTTTCACGACGCGGCCTACTACGCGCTTGCCTATAACGGCTTCCTCAAGGAGGAAGAGGTGTTCAAGGCTCGCGAGTTGCTCGCACAGGGCGAACAGCGCGCCGATGCACTGGCCAAGGGCGATGCGCCGTGGACGCGGCAAACCGGGCTGGTCGTGCGCGGCTATCACTCGAAGATCGACGACAGCGTGCAGCCCTACGGGCTGGTCATACCCCCCAACTGGTCGCCCAATGTGCCGCACAAGTGGCGGCTCGATGCCTGGTTCCATGGCCGCTCGGAAACTCTCACCGAGGTGAACTTCCTCTGGGAACGCCAGCGCAACGCCGGCCAGTTTACCCCTGCGGACACCATCGTGATCCATCTCTATGGCCGCTACTGCAATGCCAATAAGTTCGCCGGCGAGGTGGACCTGCTGGAGGCCATCGCCGACGTCAGCAAGAAGTACCGCATCGATGCCAACCGCATCGCCGTGCGCGGCTTCTCCATGGGCGGCGCGGCCACCTGGCACATCGCCGCCCACCATGCCGGGCGCTGGGCCGCCGCTGCCCCCGGCGCGGGCTTCGCCGAAACGGCTGAGTACACGGGCGTGATGCGCGCATCCGGCCCCAAGCCGCCGTGGTACGAACAGCGCCTCTGGCGGCTCTATGACGCGCCAGGCTATGCGGCCAACTTCTTTAACCTCCCGCTAGTGGCCTATTCGGGCGAACTCGACAAACAGAAGCAGGCGGCCGACCTCATGGCTTCTTACCTCGAAAAGGAAGGCATCCGGCTTACGCACATCATTGGTCCCAAGACCGAGCACCGCTATCATCCCGACGCGATTCCCGAGATCAACCGGCGCATCGATTCGATCCTGGCCAAGGGCCGCGAGGAGTATCCGGCCTCGCTGCGCTTTGCCACCTTCACGCTCCGCTACAATCGCATGAAGTGGCTCATCGTCGATGCGCTCGACAGGCACTGGGAACAAGGCCGTGTCGAGGCCTCCGTGAGCGGTGCACACAGCCTCACGCTCAAGACCACCAACATCGCCGCGCTCACGCTCGCGTTTCCCGCCGGCAGGAGTTTGATCGAGCCTGGGGAAGCGCGCATCGTGATCGACGGCCAATCGGTGACGCTCCCCGGACCCGCGTCAGATCTCTCCTGGCGGCCCTCGCTCATCAAGACCTCCGGCAAGTGGGGCGCGGGCGTGCTTGCTCCTGCTGAACTGCGCAAACGCCACGGCTTGCAAGGGCCGGTTGATGACGCCTTCATGAGCCGCTTCGTGATGGTGACGCCCACGGGGACGAGCACGAACACGGCGCTCGCCAGTTGGGCCGAGGCCGAACGCAAGCGGGCAATGAAGGAATGGCGCGGCCAGTTCCGCGGCGAGGCAATTACGAAAACCGACTCCGAAATCACCGATGCCGACATCGCCTCGTCGAACCTGATTCTCTGGGGCGACCCGCACAATAACAAGGTGCTGGCGCGCATCGCCGACAAGCTGCCGGTGAAGTGGACGCCCGGCGCGGTGCTCGTGGGCGGCCAGTCGTTCCCCGCCGCCTCGCACGCCGCGATTCTCATCTATCCGAACCCGCTCAATCCCGCGAAGTACGTGGTGCTCAATTCAGGGATCACCTTCCGCGAGGCGCACTACCTCACCAATTCACAACAGACTCCCAAACTGCCCGACTACGCGATCGTCGACCTCACCACACCGCCCGATGCACGCTCCCCGGGCCGCATCGCGCTCGCCGGCTTCTTCGGCGAACGCTGGGAACTGCTCGCCAGTCATGGTCAATAACATGAAGCTCACCTCCGCCCTCTTCCTCATCGCTGCCGGCGCCTTCGCGCAACCTGTCCGGCCCGTGCCCGCGCCGGGCGTCGAAGTCCCCGCGGCGGATCGCAAGCAACTCGAAGCTGGCCTGTCGCGGCTCTCCGCCAAGATCGCGAAGCTCCCGCAAACGCCGCTGGTGGCCGATGTCCGCATCTTCCATGACGCCGTCCGCTACGCCCTCACCTACAACGAGTTCCTCAAGAGCGACGAGATCTTCAAGGCCCGTGAACTCCTGTTGCAAGGCGAGCAGCGGGCCGATGCGCTGGCCTCGGGCGATGCGCCCTGGACGCGGCAGACAGGGCTTGTCGTGCGCGGCTATGAATCGAAGATCGACGGCAGCGCTCAGCCCTATGGCCTCGTGATCCCCGCCAACTGGTCGCCTGCCGTGCCGCATAAATGGCGGCTCGATGCCTGGTTCCACGGCCGTTCCGAAACGCTCACCGAAGTGAACTTCCTCTGGGAACGGCAACGCAACGCGGGCCAGTTCACACCCGCCGACGCGATCGTGATTCATCTCTACGGACGCTTCTGCAACGCAAACAAAATGGCCGGTGAGGTGGACCTGTTCGAAGCCATCGCCGACATGAAGAAGAAGTACCGCATCGACGGCAACCGCATTGCCGTGCGCGGCTTCTCCATGGGCGGCGCGGCCGCGTGGCACATCGCCGCGCACCATGCCGGCCGCTGGGCCGCGGCGGCTCCGGGCGCGGGCTTCTCCGAGACGGCCGAGTTCCTCAAGGTGTTCCAGAACGAGACCGTGCAGCCGGCGTGGTGGGAGCAGAAACTCTGGCGCCTGTATGACGCCACCGAGTATGCAGCCAACCTGTTCAACCTGCCCGTAGTCGCCTACTCCGGCGAGATTGACCGCCAGAAGCAGGCCGCCGACATCATGGCTGCCTACATGGCGAAGGAAGGCCTCACCCTCACGCACCTCATCGGTCCACAAACGCCGCATCGCTATCACCCCGATTCCATTGTCGAAATCAACCGCCGCATGGATGCCATCCTGGCCCGCGGCCGCGACGAGTATCCCCGCCGCATTCGCTTCACCACCTACACGCTTCGCTACAACCGCATGAAGTGGGTTGTCGTCGACGCGCTCGACAAGCATTGGGAGAAGGCGCGCGTGGACGCCCAGGTCACCGCGGCCCACGGCGTCGAACTGACAACCGCCAATGTTGCCGCACTCTCGCTCGAGTTTGCTTCGGGGCGCGCGCTGGTGGAACCCGGCCAGACCATCATCACGATCGATGGCCAGGCCGTCACCGTTCCCGGCCCGGAGTCCGATCGCTCCTGGAATCCCCGGCTGGTGAAGCGCGCGGGTAAGTGGAGCGCCGGTGCGCCCGCTGACGAACTACGCAAGCGCCATGCCTTGCAGGGACCCATTGACGACGCCTTCTGGAACCGCTTCGTGATGGTGAAACCGACAGGGCAGGGAATGCACGCCGCCGTCGCCGCCTGGGTTGAGGCGGAGAGCAAGCATGCCCTCACGGAGTGGCGGCGGCAGTTCCGCGGCGAAGCGATTGTGAAGACCGATGCGGAGATCACCGATGCCGACATCGCCGCGTCCAACCTCGTCCTGTGGGGTGATCCGCAGAGCAACAAGGTGCTGGCGCGCCTTGCCGGTAAACTGCCGGTGAAGTGGACGCGAGATGCCGTCGTGGTGGGCGGTCAGTCCTATCCGTCGGCCACGCACGCGGCCATTCTCATTTACCCGAATCCGCTCAACCCCAAGAAGTACGTTGTGCTGAACTCAGGCTTCACCTATCGCGAATACGATTACCTCAACAACGCGCGGCAAATCCCCAAGCTGGCCGACTACGCCGTCGTGGACATCACCACGCCTCCTGACGCACGCTTCCCCGGCAAGATTGTGCTGGGAGGATTTTTCGGCGAGCGCTGGGAACTGCTCGCCAATCACGGCCGCTAGCGCGCCGTCGCCTGCAGGCCCGCGCTCAGGCCCGCGCCTTTTTCTCCGCGTGAATCTCCTGCAGGCTCCACACGCGGATCGGGTCCTTCTGCAGCGAGGCTGCCGCTTGTGCCGCCGCCTTCGCGCCGCTCAACGTGGTGATGCAGGGCACGCGATAGAACACCGCCGTGCGCCGGATGATCTTCTCATCGCTGAAGGAGTGCGCGCCCGTCGAGGTGTAGATCACCAGTTGCGCGCCACCGCCCTTGATCAGGTCCACCGCATTCGGACGGCCCTCGTTCACTTTGAACACCGTCTTGCACTTCAGCCCCGCGCCCAGGAACGCCGCCGCCGTGCCGCGTGTGGCCGCCAGATCGTAGCCCAGCGAGGCGAATTGCTTTGCCAGGTCGATCGCGACCGCCTTGTGCTTGTCGTTCACGCTGAAGAACACCGTGCCGCTCGCCGGCATCGGCGAGCCCGCGCTCAACTGCGCCTTGGCGAACGCTTCCCCGAAGTTCTCGCCTACGCCCATCACCTCGCCCGTCGAACGCATTTCCGGGCCCAGCGCCGGGTCGACGCCGGGGAATTTGTTGAACGGGAACACCGGCGACTTCACGAAAAATTTGTCCACCGGCAGTACGCCGGAGGTCTGGCCAAACGTGAGGTGCGAGAGTTCCTTCAGCTTCTTGCCCAGCATCAAACCAACGGCGACCTTGGGCAACGGCACGCCGGTGGCTTTGCTCACGTAGGGAACCGTACGCGAGGCGCGCGGATTCACCTCCAGCACGTACACCGTGCCGTCCTTGATCGCATACTGCACGTTCATCAGGCCGACAACCTTCAGCGCCCGCGCCAGTTCCACCGAGTACTTCTGAATCGTCTCCAACTCCCGCTGCGCGATGCCGTACGCCGGCAGCACGCACGAGCTGTCGCCCGAATGCACGCCCGCTTCCTCAATGTGCTCCATGATGCCGGCAATCAGCACATCGTCGCCGTCGGATAGACAATCGACGTCCACCTCCACGGCGTCCTCAAGGAAACGGTCAATCAGCACCGGCCGGTCCTGCGAAAACACCACCGCTTCGTGCATGTAACGCCGCACCGACTCCTCGTCGTAAGCGATCACCATGGCGCGGCCGCCCAACACATAACTGGGGCGCACGAGCACGGGGAACCCCAGGCGGCGGGCCACGGCAATGGCTTCATCCACGCTCGTCGCCGTGCCGTTGGGAGGCGAGGGAATCTTCAAATCGTCCAGCAGCTTGCCGAACAACTTGCGGTCTTCGGCCAGGTCGATCGATTCGGGATCGGTGCCGATAATGGGCACCCCCAGCCGCTTCAGCGGCAGCGCAAGGTTCAGCGGCGTCTGCCCGCCGAACTGCACGATCAGGCCATCGGGCTTCTCCGTGTCGGCGATGTTGAGAACCTCTTCGAGCGTGAGCGGCTCAAAGTACAGCCGGTCCGATGTGTCGTAATCGGTCGACACCGTTTCCGGGTTGCAGTTCACCATGATCGACTCGACACCGAACTCCTGCAGCGCAAACGAAGCATGGCAGCAGCAGTAGTCAAACTCGATGCCCTGGCCGATGCGGTTCGGACCGCTGCCGAGGATCATCACCTTCTTGCGCTCCACCGGTTCGGCTTCACACTCGCTCTCGTAGCTCGAATACAGATACGGGGTGAAGCTCTCGAACTCAGCCGCGCACGTGTCCACGCGATTGAACACGGCCTTCACGCCGAGCTCCTTGCGCCGCGCGCGCACATCGTGAATCGTCGCGCCCCACTGGTGGGCGAGCCAGGAATCGGAGATGCCCATGCGCTTGGCGCGCTTGAATTCCTCCGCGCTCATCGCGGCCAGCGTTTTCGATTTCAGCTCCGCCTCGAAGACGGTGATGTCGCGCAACTGCCGTAGGAACCAGGGGTCCATCGACGTCAGTTCCTGCACCTGTTCAATCGTCCAACCGCGCTCGAAAGCGTAGCGGATATAGCCCAGGCGTTCTGGTGTGGGCGTGATGAGGCGCTGCGGAATGAGCAGGTCGTCGAACTTCTCCGACGAATCGCGCTTGCCCGTCTCCAGGCTGCGGATGCCCTTCATCATTGCCTGCTGGAAGGTGCGGCCAATCGCCATCACCTCGCCCACCGATTTCATCTGCGTGCCCAGCACGGGCTCGGCGCCGGGGAACTTCTCAAACTGCCAGCGCGGGATCTTCACCACCACATAGTCGAGCGTCGGTTCGAAGCACGCCGGCGTCTTGCGCGTGATGTCGTTGGCAATCTCATCCAGCCGGTAACCGACGGCCAGGCGCGCCGCGATCTTCGCGATGGGGAAGCCCGTCGCCTTCGATGCCAGCGCCGAGCTGCGCGACACACGCGGATTCATCTCGATGATGATCATCCGCCCCGTCTTCGGATTGATGGCGAACTGCACGTTCGATCCGCCCGTATCCACGCCGATCTCGCGCAGGCAGGCCAGCGCCGCGTCGCGCATCATCTGGTATTCGCGGTCAGTGAGCGTCTGCGCCGGAGCCACCGTGATGGAATCGCCCGTGTGCACGCCCATCGGATCGAAGTTCTCAATCGAGCAGATGATGATGCAGTTGTCGGCAAGGTCGCGCATCACCTCCAGCTCATACTCTTTCCAACCGAGCACGCTCTCCTCGATCAGCGTTTCCCCCACCGGTGAGAGGTCAATGCCTCGCTGCAGGATCTCCTCGCACTCCTCGCGGTTATACGCAATGCCGCCGCCTGAGCCGCCCAGCGTGAAGCTCGGCCGCAGCACCACCGGATAGCCCACCTTCACTGCGAACTTCAGCCCGTCCTCGACGTTGTTCACCAACTGCGATTGCGGCATGTCGAGGCCGATCTTCTTCATCGCATCCTTGAACAGCAGCCGGTCTTCGGCCTTCTTGATGGAATCGATCTTCGCGCCCAACAACTCCACGCCGTACTTGTCGAGGATGCCCGCCTCTGCCAGCGCCACCGAGAGGTTCAGTCCCGTCTGCCCGCCCACGGTGGAAAGCAGCGCGTCGGGCCGTTCGCGCTTGATCACTTCCTCGGCGTAGGTGATGTTGATCGGCTCCACGTAGGTGCCGTTGGCCAGTTCCGGGTCCGTCATGATCGTCGCCGGATTGGAGTTGATGAGCACCACCTCGTAGCCTTCGGCGCGCAGCGCCTTGCAGGCTTGGGTGCCCGAATAATCGAACTCGCAGGCTTGGCCGATGACGATCGGGCCGCTGCCGATGATGAGAATCTTTTTCAGGTCGGTGCGCTTGGGCATCGTGTTAGGGCTTCTTCTGGAACTCAGCCATCATGGCCGCGAATTCGTCGAACAGGTAGTGCGAATCGTGCGGCCCCGGCGCGGCTTCGGGGTGATACTGCACGCAGAACACCGGTTCGCTCTTATGCCGCAGGCCTTCCAGCGTGTGGTCGTTCAGGTTGATATGGGTGAGCTCGACGGTGGAGTCGGGCAGGGAATCGGGATCTACCGCGAAGCCGTGATTCTGCGAGGTGATCTCCACCTTGTTCGTGCGCCGGTTGAGCACGGGATGGTTCGCGCCGCGGTGGCCGAACTTGAGTTTGAACGTCTTGCCGCCCAGGGCCAGGCCAAGAATCTGGTGTCCCAGGCAGATGCCGAACACCGGCGTCCTGCCGATCAGCTTGCGCACTTGCGCCGCCTGGTGTTGCAGCGGTTCCGGATCGCCCGGCCCATTCGACAGGAACACCCCATCGGGCTGCAACGCGAGCACATCCTCGGCGCTGGTGAGCGCCGGCACCACGGTCACTTGCGCGCCGATATGCACCAGCCGCCTCAGAATGTTGCGCTTGATGCCGAAGTCGTAGGCGACCACATGGAACCGCGGCGCTTGTGCCTCACCCACCAGGTCCGACTCCGACACCGGCGAAACGCCCTCTTCCCACTGGTACTGTTCCAACGTGGAAACCCGCGTCGCCAGGTCAAGGCCGGCCATGCTCGGAATCGACCGCGCCTGCTCCACCAGCTTCGCCGGATCGCCGCCCGCGCCCGACAGCACGCCCCGCATCACGCCGCGCGAACGCAGCCGCCGCACCAGCGCCCGCGTATCGATGTCGCTCGCCACCGGCAGCCCGCTTCGCCCGAGAAAGTGGTTGGCTTCCTCTTCGCTCCGCCAGTTGCTCGCCACCGGCGAGAAGTCGCGCACCACCAACCCTTCAATAAACGGCTTCACCGATTCGCAGTCAGACGGGTTCGCGCCGTAATTGCCTATCTGCGGGTTCGTGAGAACGACAATCTGGCCGGAGTAGGAAGGGTCCGTGAAGATTTCCTGGTAGCCGGTAATCGAGGTATTGAAAACAACTTCGCCGCTTCTGACTGTGGGCGCACCAAAGGACCTGCCCTCGAAGACTGTTCCGTCCTCCAGGGCGAGGATCGACTTTTCCAATCCGGTGACTCCTCTGCTGTTGGGGAAGTGGTAACCCCCATTTCAACACGCCGCATCGGCTCAGCGCAACGCCTGACCCCGCCTGAATTCACACACGTCCGGCCACCGTGCTACCATGCCTAGAGAAACCCGTGGCGCTATCGTCTAACGGTTAGGACGGAGCCCTCTCAAGGCTTAAATACGGGTTCGATTCCCGTTAGCGCTACCACCCCTCCCCATTCCCCCTTGGAACCGCATACGATAGTGCGATGCATCACCACTTCGTGCGCGCTCTCCTCGTCGCCGCCCTCTCCGCCTCCGCCTTCGCCGCCGTCGAGGATGACATCCGCACCGCCGACCAGCAATGGGCCGAAGCCGCCAAATCAGGCGATGCGGCGCAACTCACCCGCCTCCTCGCCGACGGCCTCATCTACACCCACGCCACCGGCATCATCGACGACAAGAAGAGCTACATCGACAAGGTGAAGAGCAAGCGGCAGAAGTACGACGGCATCGTCCACTCCAACGTCCGCGTGAGCGTCTTCGGCGGCCACACCGCCATCCTCACCGCACGCATGCGCATGCACGGCACCAACCCCGCCGGACCGTTTGATGACCAGGTCCTCATGACGCACGTCTGGGTGAAACTAAACGGCGCCTGGCAACTCGTGGCGCACCAGACGACGAAGGTGCAGTAGCAGCCGGCGGCTCACCAAACGAATTCGGGTGGCAGATTGTAGCGTTCTTCCGGCGGAGGCTCGGCCTTACGAACGTGAAAGTAGCTCCATGCGCACCAGACGAAAACTACGACGGCCATGAAAATCATGGAGTCTCGGAGGCTCAGTCCAAGGGTCTTGTAGCACCACAGGAGCGCCAGCACGAATGCCACCGATCGTAGGCTTGACCACACAGCCGAGCGCAGTCTTCGTCTGGCAGGTGGGGGAACAACCTCCGCGCTTGGCGGAATCCAGCCAAGGATCTGCTCCCGTATCGCTTCGAACCCTTCCAGTTCTGTGTAGATCGTCATCTCATAGTTGGTGCGGCCAGGCACGATGTAGAGATACCGGCTTGTGTTCAAGTAGGCCGCCACCTCATACGCAGCCAGCCCGCGAACGCCATAGTGGCCCACCATGCGAAGGTGCTCACCATCAAACGCCACAGTCACTCCACGCAATCGCCACCATCGCCACATGACGCGGACCAGTTCCACTGCTGGCATTAAGAGGAACATGGCCGCGGGCCGACCCCAGAACGTTTGCGGATTCATAGCTGCGAGGAGAACGAGTATCGGAAACACGCCCATCGCCGCTTCGACGAACCTCGGTCCCGCCTCCCGCAACGCAATCCGCGCACAACCCCAATGCGAGTAGCCATGCGTGGTCGAATCCATAGCCAACCTGACCGCAGGCTACCAAATCCGCCCCTCCGTGGCTACGGAGCCCACACGCTCGCCACCGCCCAATCCGGAGTCCGTAGCTCATTCACTAACTCGCCCTTCGCATTCACCTCCACAATCCGCCGCCCCGAATAGTCGGAGATAAACACGCTCCCATCCGGCTGAACGTGAAATCCCGACGCCCACCCAAACTTGATCCCTCGCGTCAGGTCCCCCCCATTGCCGATCGTCCGCACCACCTTGCCCGCCTTATCCACAAACAACACCTCGCCCGGCTCGGAAATGCTGATCGCTGTCGTCCCGTCGGCCAGCCGCAGCGCCTGGTAGGTGCGCCGCGCATCCGCATGCGGCATCTGCCAGCGCCACACCACCTTCCCCGCCCGGTCCACCTCCACAATCGTCGACTCCCGCTCATTCGAAATCAGCACCGTCCCCGCCGCCGTCGGCCGCGCGCACCGCATGTAGTTCGGCTTGAAACTCGCATCCGTGTACTGCCACACCTCCTTGCCGTTCCGGTCAAACTCCACCACCCGCGCCGCCTGCGTATCGCTGACCAGCGTATTGCCCGAGTCCAGCCGCGACGCGCACACCGGGTACTTGATCCCATTCATCGCCGTCAGTGACCACACCTCCAACCCGTTCGGCGCATACTCGGCCACCCGCGCCGCCCGCCCCGTCGTGATCAGCACATTGCCGTTCTTCAGCGGCTGCACATCGTGCCCGCCGTTGTTCGGAATCGACCGCAACACGCGCCCGCTCGGCCAATCGATCAACATCGCCGCGCCATTGCGTCCATGATTCGCCACCCACAGCCGCCGCCCCGCCCCCGCCCCCGGCATCAGCTTCGCTTTCAAATACGCCACCGCCCGGTTATCGGCATCCACCTT
The DNA here is from genome assembly GCA_017304135.1 of Acidobacteriota bacterium. GTDB lineage: Bacteria > Acidobacteriota > Terriglobia > Bryobacterales > Bryobacteraceae > JAFLBB01. The sequence goes on from JAFLBB010000012.1 coordinate 70,778, forward strand.
CTGTTGATCGCGCAGCCCATGCCCGCCGCCAGGGAAACTCGCGACCTCGGTCTCCACCCCTGCCTGCGACATCCGCTCCGCCAGCCACAACACCTGCTCGTAGGGCACAAAGTTGTCCGCCGTGCCGTGCACGAACAGCACCGGCGCATCGTCCGGCGACACCCACGAAATCGGGCTCGATTGAATATGCGCCGGCAACGCCGTCCGCAAATCGCCGCCCAAATACTGCGGCAGCACCTCCGCCGCATCGAACCCCTTCGCATAGATGCGCGTGAAATCCGTCGGCCCGGCGTACGACACCACGCAGTTCACCCGCGACGGCTGCTCCGGAAACGGTCCGTCGCCCTCAAACTCCGCCACCCCGCCCGTCAGCCCCAGCATCAACGACAAATGCCCGCCCGCGCTCGACCCCAACGCGCACACTCGCGCTCCGTCAATGCCAAACCGCCGCGCGTTGGCCCGCAGAAACCGCACCGCCGACTTGGCATCATGCAGGTGCGCCGGGAACTGAAACTTCGGCGAAAACCGGTAGCTGATCGTCGCCGCCACAAAGCCCTCCTGCGCCAGCCGGATAGCGAACGGCACATACGACGAGCGGTTCCCCCGCCGGAATCCCCCGCCATGAATCAGCACCACCAGCGGCCGCGCCCCAGGCGCCTTGGGCCGCGCCACATCCATCTGCACCGCCCCGCCCAGCACGTTGGAATACGGAACATTCTGCTCCAGCGTGACGCCGTCGGGCACCTTCGGCGGAGCAGGTGTCTGGGCCACCGCCGCTCCCGCCAGCATCAGCGCAACCACCGTCAATTGTTCATAACGCATAGAAACGTAAAGTTTATAACGATTCGGACACGACCCCATCAAATTTTTGAATGGAAGGAAATCCCCGGAACCGTTGAACCCCCACCCGCAACCGCGCTAGTGTAAGCGAAGTACACGTCAGGGGATGGAGCTACCGCTCCCTCGTCCATACGCTCTCCGACCGAGCGCCCCGCCTCTGGTTCCAACGCCGGAACCGAATCGTCCAAAGCACAGTTTGCTCCCTACGTTTGCGCTTCGTGCGCAATGACAACTTTTCATGGCAGTGAATGAAGGGAGATGGCAGTGAAGAGAGTTTTCCTGGGTCTAGTGTTGGGTGCGATGGCGGCGGCATCCGCTTTTGCGCAAGCCACCACGTCGCTACGAGGAACCGTGTTCGATACGGGCGGTGCTGTGGTTCCGGGGGCGGCGGTCACGCTGCTGAACACGGAAACGCGCGCCAGCCGGTCCACGCTCAGCGACGCCGGCGGCGTCTATCAATTTCTTCAGACCTCACCGGGCAAGTATGAGGTGAAGGTCGAAATGCAAGGCTTTACGACGGCGTTGAAGAGTGGCATCACGTTGCAGGTGTCCACTCCGGCTACGCTCGACGTCACCATGGAAGTAGGCCAGGTGGGCGAAGTGGTGAACGTCGAATCCAACGTCGTCACCATCAACACCGTCGACGCCACCGTCGGCAACGCCTTCACCCAAACGCAGGTTCGCCAGTTGCCGCTGCAGACGCGCAACATCGTCGAACTGCTCTCCATTCAGCCCGGCGTCACGCCCACCGGCGAAGTCCTCGGCGCGCGCCGCGACCAGAACAACGTCACCCTCGATGGCGTCGACGCCAACGACAACCAGCGCGCCGGCATTGAAAACGGCGGCACCCAGGCCAACGGCTCCAACGCCAACGGCGTGCCCGGCGACTCCGGCTTCAACGCCGCCCTCCCCGTGCCGCTCGACTCCGTGCAGGAGTTCCGCGTCACCGTCGGCGGACAGGGCGCCAACCTCGGCCGCTCCTCCGGCGGTCAGGTGACCCTCATCACCAAGAGCGGCTCCAACGACTTCCACGGCTCGCTCTATGAGTTCCACCGCAACACCGTGACCAGCGCCAACAACTGGTTCTCCAACCGTGCCGGCATCAAGCGCGAAGCCCTCGTCCGCAACCAGTTCGGCGGCTCCATCGGCGGCCGCATGATTCGCGATCGCGCCTTCTTCTTCCTCAACGCCGAGCAGCGCATCGACGCCAGCGCCCAGGCCCAGCTCCGCACCGTGCCCACGGCCAGCCTCAAGGCCGGCGAACTGAAGTTCCGCACCACCAGCGGCGCCACCTACTCGCTCTCCCCCGCCGAAGTCCGCGCCATCGATCCCCTCGGCGTCGGCTTTGCCTCCACCATGCGCGACTTCCTCTCCTTCTACCCCGCCGGTAACGACCCCGCCGCCGGCGGCGACCGCGGCCTCAACTTCGACGGCTACCGCTTCAACGCCCCCTTCAAACGCGACGACAAAGCCTACGTCGCCAAAATGGACTTCAACATCGACACCAGCGGCAAACACACCCTCAGCGTCCGCGGCACCCTCGCCGACAACGCCCAGGACGTCAACGTCGCCCAGTTCCCCGGCCAGGACCCCGCCTCAAAGATGTTGAACAACTCGCGAGGCTTTGCCGCCCACTACACGACGGTGATCAAGCCCAGCGTCATCAATTCGCTCAACGTCGGCCTCACACGCCTGGGCATCGCCCAGTCCGGCACCGTCGGCCCCTCGCTCACCTTCGACGGCATCAGCACGCAACAGGACTTCCGCGCCGCCGCCCGCGCCTTCGGCCGCATCATTCCCACCTGGAACATCGCCAACGACCTCTCCTGGATGAAGGGCGCCCACACCGTGCAGACGGGCATCAACTTCCGCTTCATCACCTTTGACCGCAACTCCTACACGAACTCCTTCCCCAGCTTCAGCATGTCGCGCAATACCCTGCTCGGCCTTGGCTCGGACATCAACAACTCCGTCACCAACTACATCCGCCAGCGCGAAGGCAACGCCGCCCTGGCTCTCGCCGATGCCGCCAACGTCACGCGCGGCATGGGAGCCCTGCTCGGCATTCTCAACCAGTACTCGGGCACCTATAACTTCGAGCGCGACGGCAAAGCCCTCGCCTTCGGCCAGCCCGTTGCCCGTAACTTCACCACCAACGAATACGAGTTCTTCCTCCAGGACAGTTGGCGCGCCACCAGTGAACTGACGCTCAACTACGGCATCCGCTACTCCAACTTCTCGGTGCCCTACGAAACCAACGGCATCCAGGTCTCCCCCGTCGTCGGTATCGACAAAATCTTTGCCGACCGCGTCGGCGGCCAGGCCCTCGGCATCCCCGGCTACGCCGTCGCCAACCCAAGACTCACCTACGGCCTCTCCGGTCCCGCCAACGACGCCGCCGGCTACTGGAAGCGCGACAACAACAACTGGGCCCCCCGCTTCGGCTTCGCCTACTCGCCCCAGAAGGACGGCCTGCTCACCAGGATCCTCGGCAAGGGCAGCGTCCTGCGCGGCGGCGCAGGCATCGTCTATGACCGTTACGGCAGCGACATGATCGTCGAGTTCGACCGCAGCGGTTCGCCCGGCCTGGCCACCACCGTCTCCCAGCCCCAGAACACTAACTTCTCCACCGCGCCCCGCTACGCCAACGGCTTCCCCACGCTGCCCGCGGCTGCTTCCGGCGCTTTCCCCTTCACCCCGCCCACCATCGTTGGCGGCTTCGGCAGCTACCTCTCCATCGACCCCAACCTCAAGGCCCCCTACTCCTTCCTGCTCAACGCCAGCTATGCTCGTGAGCTCAAGGGCGGCGTCACCTTCGAGGTCGGCTACATCGGCCGCCTCTCGCGCGCCAGCCTCCTGCAGGTCGACACCTTCCAGCCCCTCACCCGCTTCAAGGACCAGAAGAGCGGCCAGGACTGGACGCAGATGTCCGGCGTGCTCTACAACCAGTTCCTCAACGGCGTCACCCCGGCCCAGGTTCGCGCCAATCCCGGCATCATCACACCGCAACCCTGGATCGAGAACCTCGCTCCCGGCCTCGCCGGCTACCTCTTCCCCGGCAGCGCCACGGCCAACTACTACGGCCTCGTCTATGACTCCTACGGCGGCAGCGACCTCGACGCCCTCAACGATCTCGATCGCCTCCGCAGCGCCCGCTTCCCCAACTGCATCCTCGTCACCGGCTGCAATACGACCTTCGCCCTCCAGAACGCCGGCAACCGCACCTGGATGAACGTCGGCTTCGCCAACTTCCACGGCGGCACCCTCACCCTCCGCCGCGGCTTGAAGAACGGCTTCGCCTTCGACTTCAACTACACGATGTCCCACTCCATCGACAACTCCTCCGGCGCCGAAGCCGGAGCCGGCGCCAGCGGCGCCGTCATCCAGGACGCCTACGACTACGGCTCCTTCCGCGGCTCCTCTGACTTCGATATCCGCCACAACATCTCCACCAACGCCCTCTACGAACTTCCCTTCGGCAAGGGCAAGATGTTCTTTGCCAACGCCCCCGGCTGGGCCAACCAGATCGTCGGCGGCTGGCAGGTGTCCACCATCATGCGCTACCGCACCGGCCTGCCCACCACCATCAACAACGCCGGCATCTTCCCGACCAACTATCTCAACTCGGCCATCGCCATCGTCGCGCCGGGTAAGACCGCCCCCGCCGGCGGCGCCGTCTACAACCAGAACAACAACCCCTCGGTGTTTGGCAACACCAACACCATCAACTCCTTCGTCGGCCAGTATCCGGGCCTCACCGGCACCCGCGCCATCACCCGCCTCGACGACATGATCAACTTCGACTTCGCCGCGGCCAAGTACTTCAGCCTTCCCTGGGAAGGCCACAAGATCCAGTTCCGCGCCGAAGCCTTCAACGCCCTCAACCACGTGAACTTCTTCGACGCTCAACTCCGCCTCGACCGCCCCGCCACCTTCGGCGAATACCAGCGCGCCATGCCCAGCCGCGTCATGCAGTTCGCCCTGCGCTACGAGTTCTAAACCGCGCGCAACGGCAACCAGCACAACCGGCCTGACCAGTGCAATCGGACTGATCAGCACCATCCGCATAACCAGCCAAACCGGCCTTCCCCCACGGGGGCGGGCCGGTTCCGCGTTTGCGCATACAATGGTCCCGCCATGCTCGATCGCCGCAATTTCCTCACCACCACCGCCGCCGCGGCGGCCTCTTCCCTCCCCGGCCTCCACGCCCAAGGCGGCCGCAAACGCAACGTCCTCTTCATCGCCACCGACGACATGAAGAGCGCCCTCGGCTGCTACGGCCACCCCGTCGTCAAAACTCCCAACCTCGACCGCCTCGCCGCCCGCGGCGTCCGCTTCGACCGCGCCTACTGCCAGTACCCCCTCTGCGGACCCTCCCGCGCCTCGCTCATGACCGGCCTCGGCCCCGACGCCACGCGCATCCACGGCAACAACAACTACATCCGCGACACCCTCCCCAACGTCGTCTCCATGTCCCAGTGCTTCAAGAACGCCGGCTACTACTCCGGCCGCGTCGGCAAGATCTACCACTACGGCAACCCCGGCCAAATCGGCACCGATGGCCTCGACGACCCGCCATCGTGGACGAAGAAGGTGAACCCCAAGGGCATCGACAAAGACGAAGAACCCAAGCTCACCAACCACACCCCCGAACGCCTCGGCATCGGCTCGCAGCTTAGCTTCTACTCCTCGCCCGCCCCCGACGAGAAGCACACCGACGGCATGGTCGCCGAAGAGATCATCCGCATGATGGAAGAGAACCGCAACAACCCCTTCTTCCTAGCCGCCGGTTTCTATCGCCCCCACTGCCCCTACATCGCGCCGTCGAAATATTTCGACATGTACCCGGCCGACAAAATCGAGCCCATCCCCTACAACGAGGCCGAAGGCACCATGGCCCCGCCCTGGGCCTACTGGACCAAACCCGCCAACTGGGGCCTCAACCGCCGCCAGATTCAAGAGGTGCTGCAGTCCTACTACGCCTCCATCTCGTTCGTCGACGCCAACGTCGGCCGCCTCGTCACCGCTCTCGAACGCCTCAAACTGGCCGACAGCACCACCATCGTCTTCTGGTCTGACCACGGCTACGGCACAGGCGAACACGGCCAGTGGATGAAGCAGTCGCTCTTCGAAGTCTCCGCCCGCATGCCGATGATCTTCTCCGGCGCCGGCGTCACCGGCCGCGGCGCTTGCGGCCGCACCGTCGAACTCGTCGACCTCTACCCCACGCTCACTGACCTCTGCGGCGTCCCCAACGTCCCCACAAACCTCCACGGCAAGAGCATGCGCCCGCTGCTCGCCAACCCCCGCGCCGCCTGGGACAAGCCCGCCCTCAGCCAGGTCCGCCGCGGGCGCGGTGAGACGAAGGGCAAGCAGGTGGACGGCTATTCCCTGCGCACAGAGCGCTACCGCTACACCGAATGGAACGACGGCGAGGAAGGCATGGAACTCTACGATTACCAGGCCGATCCCAAGGAGATGAAGAACATCGCCCGCGACGAATCCGCCGCCAAAATCCGCGCCCAACTGCAATCCCAACTCCGCGCCATCAAGAAGCAGCGCGGCGGTTGAAGCCCGTCGGTATAATCACCCACATGCTGTACCGCAGAACGCTACTCTCTCTGCTCCCTGGGCTTGCTCTCCCTGTCCGAGGCCAGTACATCGAAGGCAAAGGCGAGGTCCCCTTCGTTCCCTCGCCCGACGAAGTGATCGAAGCGATGCTCAAACTCGCCGAAACCACCCCGCAAGACACCGTCTACGATCTCGGCTGCGGCGACGGCCGCATCGTCGTCATGGCCGCCAAGCAATTCGGCGCCTCCAGCGTCGGCATCGACATCGACCCCGACCGCATCCAAGAGGCCAACCAGTTCGCCCGCGAAAACGGCGTCACGGACAAAGTCAAGTTCCGCGAGCAGGACCTCTTTCAGGCCGACATCCACGAAGCCACTGTCGTCACCCTCTACCTGCTCACCACCGTTAACCGCAAGCTCCGCCCCAAGCTGCAGAAGGAACTCAAACCCGGCACGCGCGTCGTCTCCCACCAGTTCGACATGGGCGACTGGCAGCCGGAGAAGCGCATCCTCGTGGGCGGCCGCCCCATCTACCTCTGGCGCATCTGAAGCGGGGCGCCTCCGCGGTTTCTACGGCAGCGGCGTCGCCCGATAGAGCAGGTGCAAATAGTTCCCGTCGCTATCCGTGAAGAACACCACCTTGTTGCCCTTTGATTCCTGCGGCTCGGCCAGGAACGTCACGTTATGGTCCTTCAGCCGCTGGTAGGCCCCATCGAAATCGGACACCGCGATCGCAATGTGCCGGATGCCCTCGGTCTTCATCGTCTGCGGACCCCGGTCCTCGGCGGCGTGAATCAATTCCAGCATCATGCCGTTCTGCGCCTTCACGAAAATCGCGTTCGCCGACTGGTAGTTGATCACGAAGCCCAACACATCCGTATAAAACTTCGCCAGCGCCGCAATGTCCTTTGAGGCGATGGCCGTATGCTCAATCCCGGTAATCATGGCTTGATTATCGCGTACCATTTCCACCAACGTACTGAGTGCATCGCCTTATTCCTCTCAGGTCGCTTCACCCTTAGCCTGGAACCACCTGAAGAGGAGAACTATTGTGAATCGACCGCTTCTCGCCGCCCTCGCGCTGGCCGTCACCTGGACGGCCACGCTTCCGGCGGCCATCATCTACAACAACCGCACGGTGTTCGAAAACACACTCGGCACCGTCATCACCGACGACTTCGGCACGGCCTACCCAGACATGTTCGCCGTCTACAACAACGCCGTCATGAGCGGCTTCTTCAACGAAACTGACTTCACGTCAACAGGCTTTGCCAACCTCAACATTCATCTGGCCAACGATCGCTACTGCGCCGGCTGCAACGGCAGCTTCCGCCTCAGCTTCGCCACCACCTCGGTCACCGCCACGAATGGTGTTTTCGGCGCTGGGTTCGACATCGTCGCCGGAACCACCTATGTCGCCTTCGTCACCTTGGGCGACAACTCTACGGCTCAATACGCGCTGCCCACCTCGCCGTCCTTCTGGGGCATCACCTCCCCGCTCGAAATCCAGTCGATTCACCTCGGTCTCACCGGCGGAGCAACCACCACCAACGGGTATCTCGAAATCGACAACCTCACCATCGGCGACGCCGCGAATGTCCCCGAACCGGCAACCTGGTCCATCCTCGGCGCCGGCCTCCTCGCCCTCGGCCTCGCGCGCCGCAAGCGCTGACCCTTCCCCCCCCCACGCACGGCGCGCCACTCACCCGCGCGCCGTGTGACCTCAGTCGCAGACCCCTCCGCCCCCCTCCGGCTACCGTCAAGGTAGCCATGAGCGAACTGATCAACAACCGGGCCAACCGCATTCAAACCCTCAAGCAGATCATCCAGCACCTTCACGCCGGCGGCAGCGAAGACGAGGTCCGCGAGCAGATGCGCACCCTCGTCAAGGAAACCGATCACACCGAGGTCGTCGCCATGGAGCATGAACTCATGGCCTCCGGCATGCCCGTCGAAGAGATCCGCTCCATGTGCGACCTCCACGCCCGCGTCGTCAGCGAAGTCATCGTTCCCTTCCCGCCCCCCAAACTCGCTCCCGGCCACCCTCTGGATACCTTCCGCCGCGAAAATGAAGCACTTCGCGAATCCATGGCCAAACTGAGGACGGCGCTGCCAGAGGGAGGCAGCGCCCCCAGCTTCGAGTTCCGCCAGGCGTTCAACGAACTGATGGACATCGAAAAGCACTACCAGCGCAAGGAACACGCCCTCTTCTCGAAGCTGGAAAAGCACGGCATCCACGGCCCGTCCAAGGTCATGTGGGCCAAGGACGACGAGGTCCGCGCCAAGCTCAAACTCCTCGGCGAAGCCCTGCACACCACTGCTCACGGCGCCGCGGCCGGACAGGCGAACCCCCTCGATGTCGCCGCCCTCGCCCTGGCCGCCCTCCGGGGCATCGAAGAGATGATGATGAAGGAGGAGCAGATCCTCTTCCCCATGTCCTCCGATACCCTCACCGAAGAGGACTGGGGCGAAATCTGGCTCGCCTCACCGCGCTACGGCTGGTGCCTCGTCGAGCCGCGCACAGGCTATCAACCGCCCGCCCAGGTCGTCCAAAAAGGCCTCGAACTCGACGCCACCCAGGGCATTCACCTCCCCACCGGCAACCTCACCCTGCAGCAGTTGATGGGCATCTTCCAAACCCTCCCCGTCGATGTCACTTTCGTCGACGCCGACGACCGCGTCGCCTTCTTCAGCGAAGGGCCCGACCGTGTCTTCGCCCGCAGCCGCGCCATCATCGGCCGCAAGGTCCAAAACTGCCATCCCCCCAAAAGCGTCGACACCGTCGACCGCATCCTCACCGACTTCCGCGCCGGCACGCAAAACGTCGCCGAGTTCTGGATCGAGTTCCATGGCCGCTTCGTCCACATCCGCTACTTCGCTGTGCGCGATGAAGACCAGCGCTACCTCGGCACCCTCGAAATCACTCAGGACTTGACTCCGTTACGGGCTCTCCAGGGAGAACGCCGCCTGCTGGAATACTCGGCCGCCTGAACCGCTTCCGCCACTGCCCCACCTTCACCGAGGCGTTGAAGATCTGCCCCAGCGGGATCAGGCCTCCCAGCTTGTAATGGCCAATGGCCGCCATCCCCATCGACGCGATGCAGCCGCACTGCGAACAATCCGGGTCGCCGCCAAACTGGCACGGCGTCACCCGGCTCTTCAAATCCGCCGACAGCGTTTCCGTCACCTGCGAAAAGATGCAGTCGCGCGGTGAATCCGGCGGCCGCAGGAACTCCGGCAACAGCATCGGGCTCATATCCAGCTTCGGGTATTTCACCCGCAGTTCCCTGATCTCCGCAATCACCCGCTGCCTCTGCTCCGGCGTCAGGATCTCCGCATCGCGCGCCCCCCGCTGCGGCGTGAACAGGCTGAACCACACCCGGTGAATCTCCGGCCGCGGCGTCCAGAAGGCGAGAAACTCCTCCAGGTATCCCGGCCGTGCCGCCATCTGTGAGGTGATCGTCGAATGGATCGTCACCCTGCTCCCGGCGATGTTCTTCAGGATCCGCTCATAGGTCGCCGGAGCCCGCCGCACATCATGCTCAGCCGGCAGGCCGTCGATGGAAACCGCAATCGTCATTCGCTCAAACTTCGCCCACTCCGCCGCCGGAGGCCGGAACGCGCTCGTCACCAGTTGCACGTGGATGTTCCGCGCCAGAATCTGCGGCACCAGCGCTTCCATCTCCCGGTAGCGCACCAGCGGGTCGCCTCCCACCAGCGACACGTGCAGCGGACGCACCTCGTCGATAATCGCCAGCGCCCGTGTCACCAGCGTGTCGCCCCTGAAATCGTGCAGCGTCCTCAAGCCCGCCGTGCCCGCAATATGGTCCGGCTCATAGGCGTAGCAACCGGGGCAGCGCAACGGGCACTCCCGCGTCACCTCCAGCGAAAGAAAGGGCGGCCTGCCGTCCAGGATTGCGCCCCAGGCGTGCATGACATCGCGTGGCTCCATGCCTCCAGCATGCCAGACCCGAATCAATCATGACAAGACCGTATATTTTCGCTTTCAGTGCAGATCAAACTCCGCCAGCGCCGCCGCCGCATACCCGCTCGCCGCATCCCGCATGAAATCGGCCTGCATCGACCCCTCCGCATACACCTTATTCATCGACTGCGCCGCCCACGCGCCCGTCTTCTGGTCCTGCCGCTCGGCCAGCCAGTTTAAGGCATACATCAACCGCTTGTCCTTGTGCGACGCCCCGCCGCGCTGCAGCGTGAACGTCACCAGCGCCGTCGCATAGGCATTCGACCCGCCCGCCGCCGCCGGCGCCTTCGGATGCGGCCCCCACGGTCCCAGCGACTCCAGTGTCCAGCCGTTGTCCTTCTGCTGCAGCTTCCACAACTCGGCAACCAGCGCCGCCTGTTCCGCCTTCGTCATCAACCCCGGCAACTTCCCGGCTGACCACAACAGCCCCAACCTGTTGTGCAGCGGCTGCCCGGCCTGGTTCTTCCGCAAATACGCAACCAACGCCTCCACCCGCGGAGCCACCTCTGGCCGCGCCCGGTATTCCGCTGGCATCTTGCTCACCGCCCATGCCGCCAAGGTTGCCCCGTAATATGGCGACACCGCCGTCTCATACGGATCCAGATCGGCCGAATACCAGGCCCATGCGCCCGCCTGCGCGCCTTCGCGCGTTTGCGTCGCCCACATCCGCTCCAGCGCCGCCGCATCCGGCGCAAGCGCCACCGCCGCCAGCACGCTTTCCGCCACCATGCCCGTCTTATAGGGGGCCGCCGGCAGGGGTTGCGCCAGCCGGTGCCGCAAGCCGTCCAGCAGCGCCTTCTCGTAGGCGGCCGGTTCAGCCTGGTTGTGCAACTGCCGCACCGCCGGACGCGCGATCAGATACGGCAAGCCGGTGTGGCAGGAGAGGCATGTCCCGCCCGCTGCCTGGGCCGGCTTCCACTCCGCCCACTGCTTCTGTCTCTCATCCAGATACTTCGCCGCCAGCATCGACTCCCAATCGCCCGCACGCAGCGTCAACGCAAACAGGCACACCAGCCCAGTGAATCGCATGCCCTATTTTCGCACCGCCTCTGTCTAGCGCGGATGTTTCACCACGATCGCAGCGTGGAGCGAGGAGAGCCGCGCGAATGCAAGGCGCGCGAAGGGTGCCGGAGGCAGGCGTAAGGGAACAGTACGTCGAGGACGGCATGCGAGCGCAACGCAGCAGTCGCGCGGTGATCCCGCTCCGCGGCCGATGGCTGGTGAAATGTCCGGGTTAGTGCGCCGTCGGCTTCTCCGCCCCCAGGCCCGTATTGCCGCGCACCTGCAACTCGGCAAATTTCTCCTCCGACGAACGGTCGCCGCTCACCAGCGTCGCCACCACCGCCGCCGCAAAGCCGATCGGAATCGATAAAATCCCCGGGTTCTCCAACGGGAAAATCGCATTCGCCGGGCCCCGCACACTTGGCCCCAACAGGATCAGCACAATCGAGGAAGCCAGCCCCGCCCCCAGAGCCGCCACGGCCCCGGCGGTATTGAATCGCTTCCAGAAGATCGACAGCACAATCGCCGGCAGGTTCGCGCTCGCCGCCACGGCAAACGCCAGGCCCACCAGGAACGCCACGTTCGCCCCTGGTCCCAGCACAATCGCCAGAATGATCGCCACCACACCCACCACGAAGGCCGTCAGCCGCGCTACCTTCACCTCTTCGTAAGGCCCGCGGTCCGTGCCGTGATGCACCACATTGCTCCAGAAATCGTGCGAAAAACTCGACGACGCCGAAATCGTCAACCCGGCCACCACGGCCAGAATCGTCGCAAATGCCACCGCCGAGATGAAGGCGAAGAAAATCTCCCCCCCCAGCGCCTGCGCCAGCAGCGGTGCGCTCATGTTGATCCCGCCGTTCTTCGCAATGAAGTCGCGCCCCACGATCGTCGCCGCGCCAAAACCGAGAAAGGTCGTCATCACGTAAAAGGCCCCGATGATCGCCATCGCCCACACCACGCTCACACGCGCCGTCCGCGCATCGGGCACCGTGTAGAACCGGATCAGAATGTGCGGCAGCCCCGCCGTGCCGAAAATGAGCGCCATCCCCAGGCTGATCAGGTCCAGCGCTCCATACGGCGGCTTGTACTTCAGACCCGGCGTCAGGAAGTCCTGCTCCACCGGTACGCCGTTGAGCGTGTACTTCACATGCGCCACCGCATCGAAGAAAGCGCTGACGCTGAAATCGAAATGGCCGATCACCAGAATGCTCAGCAGCAGCGTGCCCCCCATCAGCAGCACCGCTTTCACGATCTGCACCCACGTCGTCGCCAGCATCCCGCCGAACACCACATACACGATCATCAGCAGCCCCACGCCGCTCACCGCCGTCGTGTAGCCTATGCCGGAGTCCTTCAACAGCAGGCTCACCAGCGCCCCCGCCCCCACCATCTGGGCAATCATGTAGAACGTGCTCACCGTCAGCGTCGCCAGCGACGCCATTGCCCGCACCGGCCGCGGCGACAAGCGGTACGCCAGAATATCGGCCATCGTGTACTTCCCCGCGTTGCGCAGCGGTTCCGCCACAATGAGCAGCACCGTCAAATACGCCACCAGCCAGCCCACCGAGTACATGAACCCGTCATAGCCGTTGAACGCGATCAGCCCGGCAATGCCCAGAAACGACGCCGCCGACATGTAGTCCCCCGCCACCGCCAGGCCGTTCTGCCACCCCGTGATGCGCCGCCCGGCGGCAAAAAACGACGCCGCCCCGCTCGACTTCTTCGCCGCCCACGCCGTGATCATCAGCGTCAGCGTCACGAACGCCAGGAAAATAAACAGGGATACCGTCATTGCCGCCCCTCCCCGCCCACGTCGTCGTGCATCCGCACCACCTCATCGGCCATCTCGTCAAACCGCCGCGCCGCCCGTGTATACAGGAACGCGATCACCCACGCCATGAGGAACTGCGACAACGCGAACAGGTAGGCAATGTTCAGCGGCCCCCACACCTTCCGGCTCATGAACTCAGGAAAGTAGCCCACCAGCACCGGCAGAGCGAAATAATAGACGCAAAAAAACAACGTCGCCGGCACCACAAACCCGGCCTTGGCCACCAGCAAATGCCGGAATTGGGGAGTAGCGGCAAGCCGTTCCCACTCCGGAGGACGATGAAGAGACATGGGGTCTAGCTTACAGGAGTGCGGCTCAGTAGTGACAAAATCCTCCGCGAAACCATGGCTGAGACTACTCGCGCGACCCGGCCCTGCGCAGCGAAGGCGAGCCACCTTGCTGCCATCGCTGCGCAACGTCCCCAAGGCTTCCGGGAAGAGAATGGAACTGGACGGCTGAACACCATGAAATCCGTCGAGTTCACAAGCACCGTCGCCACCAAAGGCCAAATCGCCATCCCGCCCGAACTCGCGCGGCAATTGCCCGAAGGCGAGGAACTCAAGGTCGTGCTCGTCTGGGGCGCCGGGGACGACGAATCCGCGTGGCGCGAACTTGGCCGTCGCAGCTTTGAAGCCGCCTACTCGCCTGAAGACTGCGTCTACGACGAGTTGATGAATGACCCTCCAGTTCGGTGAAATCGTTCTTGCCTGGATCGCCTACCATCAAGCTCCGGGCGGAAAAACCAGGCCGGCCGTTGTGCTGCTTGATTCCGGCGACGCCGATTGCGTGCCGGCTCCCATCACCTCGTCCCCTCCCCAATTCGTGTGCACAAAATGACCGTAATTCCGAAATCTTCGATCGCCCGACGGGTGCGCGGCCTCTCAGCCGCCGACCGCCAAAGTCTGCTCCAAATGCTCGCTGACGCCTTCCGTGAATAGCCCCCGCCTACCCCACCTTCCGCGCCTCGCCCTTGTGCAACACCGCCCCCTGCTCCCGTAATTCCCGCACCAGTCCCCCCACGTCCAGATCCTGCACCGCCTTGCCTGTCCGCGCCGCCTTCGCCGCCGCCAGCCCCGCCGCGTGGCCCATCATCATGTACACCGGCTCCATCCGGATCGTGCACATCGCCACATGCGTCGCCGACAGGCACACCGGCACAAGCAGGTTTTCGCACTCCTTCCGCACCGGCGTAATCGACCGGTAGGGGATCTCATACGGCCGCTGCGCGAGTTGGATCGACTCATCCAGATGCCCCTCGATGGCCACATTCCCCTTCGCGTCCACAAAGCGCTTCACCCAATGCGAATCCAGCACGAACGAACCCATCCCAATCGAGTCCTCCTTGGTGTTCCGCGTGAGAATGTCGTGCTCGGTCATCACATACGCCCCCCGCATCCGCCGCGCCTCGCGAATGTAAAGCTGCACCGGCCAGTGCCCCGTGTCGGGGTACTCATCCTTGCACAGCCCCCACGAGTTCACTTCGTCGCGCAACTGCCTCGGCACGCGCCCATCATGCCCCAGGAACCACAGAAACCCCTGCTGGTAGTCGGCATGGTCGGCAACGATGCGGTCGCGCGTCGCGTAGTCGCCATCCGGGTAGTCGAAGTTGCCGCCCACATAATCGATGGAGAACGGCCCGCTCGCGTTCAAATCGAACTTCCCATCGGGTATCGCCGAAAAGTGCACCAGCCGCGCAAAGCTGATGTGCGGGTGCGCCTCGATGTAGCGCAGCAGCAATTCGTAACGCTCCGGCTGGTAGCGTCTCGGCTTGGGCCACGGCACGCGCAGGTCCTCGCGCTGCGTCGCGATCAACCGGAAACAGTAGGCCTGAATCCGCTTGTCGGCCGACCCCTCCGCCGGCTGCCGCTCCCCGCTGATTCCCCACATCAACTTCCCGTCCCTCCCGCGCGCCGGTATCTCCGCCGAAAACTGCCCGTGATGCGTGTACTCAATCCCCGGTTTGCCCAAATACGCCTCGTCGTAAAACGCGCGGAAATGCGGCCCCCTCACCCCCGCCAGCGGCTCGTCAAACTCCTCCCTCGCCTCCCGCCCATACGTGCAGGCCACCCCCGCCTTCGCCATCAGGTCGCCCTCATAGGAGGCATCCACAAACACCTTCCCCACCAGCCGCTCCCCGTTGGTCAGCGTGATCGCCTGAATCCGCCCGCCCGAGCGCTCCACCCCAGCCACCCTCTGCGCCCGCACCAGGCTCTGCCCCCGCCCGGCCGCCCAGCCCTCAAACACCCGCCGCGCCACCTTCGGCTCCAGATCCCACAACCTTACCTGCCGCCAGGGAATCGACTGCCCCCGGAACAGCATCTTCGGCTGCGCCGGGGCAGGGAACGTCCGCCGCTTCTCAGCCGCCACCGCGTCGAAAAACTCCGCGCTCAACCCGCCCACGAATTGAGGCGTCCCTGTGTCGGTACACGCAATGCCGCCCGTCACCAGCCCGCCAATGTGCACGGTCGGCTCCACGATCAGCGCCGTCCCCCCGCTCCTCACCACCGCCTGGGCCGCCGCCAGCCCCGCCGGCGATCCGCCATACACCACAACATCCGCCGAACGGGACGCCCCCTCTGCCCCGGCCGCGGCTGCCGCGACGCCACTAATTGTCTTGAGGAATCGGCCGCGCGTCATCATGCGGCCACTCTATCGCAACCGGCTTCTATTGGCCCGCCGCCGCGCCCTGCGTCGCGTGCATCAACTGCCTCAACGCAACAAGTAATTGCTCATGCTCTGCCTCCGAATCAAGCTCAGGCAAGCTCCGTTCCACTTCCGTCAAGCAGACCGCGCACACCGAGCCCAGCCGCCAGATGCCTTCCCCCTCCTCGCGCAGCGATTTCACCCGCATCTGGTACTCGCAGCGGTTCGGACAGTACAACAATTGGGGCAGCAGTGTGCTCGGCATCGGCTTCTTCCCACAACCCAGCTACCAGGCCACTTGCGTTGTGAAGTGGGGGCCCGTCCCTGAGGGCGGGCCCGAGTAGTCCCTCTGGTTGTAGTTCATAGTTGCGCTCGCCCACCCGCGTGTATGATGGCAATCCGCTTCAAGCCGGACGAACGGCAGCAACAGTCAGGTAGTGTTCCCACTGCCGGTTTCGTCTACGCGTAAACGCTCTCAGATAATAGGAGAGGAGCAGAGGCACGGAGATAGCCGACTTAGGAACGACGCCCCTTACCCTATCCCGCATCCCCGCAACTGAGGGGGGGCAAGGGGAGCCTACTTCTTCCCGATCACGATGGCGCTCAGCCCCGGCCAGGGCATCAGCCAGTCGATCCGCCGCCAGAACCACACCGTCCAATCGAACGCCTTCATGGAGATCTTGTTGATCTGCTTCCTCCCCAGCAGGCGCGAATAGAGCCACCAGCCCGGCGTGGAGATCTTGTTGATGCTGTGACGCCTCTCGATGGTCAGTCCCGCCCCCTCCATCATCGCCCCCAGCGCCCCCGCGCTGAACCGCCGCTGGTGCCCCAGCGTCCGGTCCACCGCCCCGAAAATCGCCTCACACTGCGGCGCCAGCACGATCAGCTTCCCTCCCGGCTGCAGGCACCGCGCGGCGTTCCGCACCACCGCTTCGGCATCCTCCGCATACTCCAGTACGTTCAGGCACAGCACCGTGTCGAACTGCCCCTCCAGCCCCTCATAGTCCTCCGCTACGTCAGCCGCAAGCTGCTGCACCTCCACCGTCGGTGTGCGCAGAAAGCGGTTCCGCAGCGCATGCAGGTAGAGCGGGTCTTTCTCCCCGGCCACATAGCGCAGGCGGCGCCCCATCAGATGGCCGGTCAGCGTCCCAATGCCCGCCGAAAGCTCCAGCACCGTGTCCCGCACCTCCGGGCGGATCAGTGAGATCACCCAGGAAACGTAGTTCGGCGTCCCCGTCAGGTTGTTTAAATGCGCCCGGCCGTAGGGGTTCGTGTAGAGGTCGTCAATCAGCCAGAAATAGATCACCACCCCCAGCGCCTTCAATCCGTCCCGCCACCCGATCTTCTTTCCCTCTTCGTAGGTTCGCCCGTGATACGAAATCGGCACCTCGTAGATGCGCAGCCGCCGCTTGGCGCACTTCATCGTGATCTCTGGCTCGATCCCGAAGCGGTCCGAACGGATCGGAATGCTCTTCAGCAGGTCCGTCCGGAACGCCTTGTAGCAGGTCTCCATGTCCGTGATGTTCAGGTTGCAGAACATGTTCGAGAACAACGTCAGGAACTGGTTGATCTGCGTGTGCCAGTAGGGCAGCACCCGCCGCCGGTCTCCCGCCATGTAGCGCGAACCGAACACGGCGTCGGCCTGCCCTTCCAGCAGCGGGCGCATCAGCGCCGGATAGTCGTTCGGATCGTATTCGAGGTCGGCGTCCTGGATGAGGCAGAAATCCCCCTGCGCCTGCTCGATCGCCGTCCTCACCGCCGCTCCTTTCCCCTGGTTCACGGTGTGGCGGAACAGCCGGATGCGCGGCTCCTCCGCCGCCAGCTTCTCCAGGATCGCGCTCGTCCCATCGGTCGAGCAGTCGTCCACGATCACCAGCTCCCGCTCCAATTCCGGCGGCAGCGGCGCATCCAGCACCGCCGCAATACTCCTCGCCGCCAGGGCCCGCTCGTTGTAGACGGGTATGAGAATCGACAATTTCATGGGAAACGTTCAGTATAATGGGGGCGCAAATTGATCTGCTTTCATCCCATCGCCGCGCCCGGTCCGCGCCCAGCGCGCCGCGCCTCAAGGAGAACCTCATGAGCCAATCCACACCTCGCCGCAGCTTTCTGAAAGGGGCTGGCGCCACCGGCGCCGGACTCCTCATCACCACCCCCAAGATCGCCTTCGGCTCTCAGGCCAATAGCGCTCTCACCCTCGGCATGATCGGCTGCGGCAACCGCGGCATGTACGTTTCCGGCATCTTCGCCAAACACGAGTACCTTAAAATCAACGCCGTCTGCGACATCTACGACGACAAGATCACCGCCGCCACCCAGAAATACTCCGGCGCCAAGGCATTCAAAAATTACAAGGACCTCCTGGCCACCAACGTCGACGCCATCTACATCGCCACCCCCGCCTTCCTCCACCCCGAACACGTCGAGGCCGGCATCATCGCCAAAAAGCACATCTTCTGCGAAAAGCCCGTCGGCGTCGATACCGCCGGCTGCAAACGCGTCATCGCCGCCGCCAAGAAGGCCGACCCCACCAAGCGCATCTCCTTCGACTTCCAACAGCGCTACGGCAAGGACTACCGCAAAGTCCACGCCCTGATGAAGTCCGGCGAACTCGGCGCCATCCAGATGGTCCGCGCTGCCTGGCTCGGCAACGGACCCGGCATCAAGTCCGGCCACGCCGCCCAGGAAGAGCGCATCCGCAACTGGTTCTTCTACCGCGAACTCTCCGGCGACATCGTCATCGAACAGGACTGCCACAACATCGACGTCGTCCACTGGTTCGTCGGCAAACACCCCGTCCGCGTCTCCGGCTACGGCGGCCGCCTCGCCCGCTCCTACGGCGACATCTACGACAACATCGTCCTCTCCTACCAGTTCGACGACGGCCGCACCTTCTCTTACTCGGCCAACCAGTTCGGCGCCGGCGCCGGCTGGAGCGACGTCAGCGAAACCTTCATCTGCGAGAAGGGCACCATCAACGTCGGCCGCAAAGGCTACACCGTCTTCCGTCCCAAGATGCCCAATGAAGTCGTCGAAACCAAGTACGACATCACCCAGGACGCCGTCAACGAGTTCATCGACGGCGCCCGCACCGGCAAGCTCGAAAACTTCGCCCACGACGCCGCCGTCTCCACCCTCACCGCCTACATGGGCCTCCGCTCGGCC
>JAFLBB010000111.1 GCA_017304135.1 Acidobacteriota bacterium
GGTTGGCGGGCGCGGTCGGGGTGGGCGGCGGGGGGCAAGAGCGGGAGTCGCGGGTGGATGCGGTGGCGACGGGGTTGTGGTTGGGGTGGCGAGATAGCGGGGTGCGGGCGGGGGCGGGTTGCTAAATATTGGGACCGTGGGTACACTAAGTCACCATGCCGGTCGCGTTCCAGACGATTTGTTGGGGGGATACACTCCAGGCTGGGGACTGGCCGCGAGTGTTGGACTTACTCAAGGCGGCTGGTTATGCCGGGGTGGAGATCTTTCAGAAGCCTAGCGCGCTTCCGCCGCCTGAAGAGTTGTATCGGTTGGCCGGCGAACGCAAATTGGAGATTCTGGGGTTTAGTGGGGGGGCGCTTGTTGAGCGCGTCGGGTGGTTGGAGGGGATAAAGTTCACCAAGGAGGCAAGGAAGCCATATCTGTATATCGAGTATTGGGAACCCGGTTCCGAGGAGGCGCTTGCACAGGGGTTGACGCTTGCGCTTCACTATCATCACTTGAGTAAGCTGCCGAGCATCGAAGCTGCTGAAGAACTGCTCAAGAAGTGGCCGTCGTTGAAGTGGCTTCCTGATACGGCGCACATCTTCATTGGCCGGCAGACGACGAAGCATGTGATCGATACGCTTTTCAGGCCGGAGCTGTTGGGGCGGACGGCGGCGATCCACCTTAAGGATTGGACGCCGATCTATGGGCGGTTCTCACACCGGTTTACGCGTGGGTTTCGGGCATTGGGGGACGGTGAAGTGGGGATGCGGAAGATCGTGGGGGAGATCCAGAAGCGATTCACGGGCAAAGACAGTTGGGTTGTCGTCGAGCTTGACTACGCGCGGTCCACGCCGGATGAGGACATGTGGGGGACTGCCAAGACCATGGCGGGTTGGGAAATGTTGCCGGAGCCCCGAGAGGATCTTAAGGCTGAGGTAGCGAGGCGCGGATTTCCATCACCGGTGCAGACTGAGCCACCGCCGTTTCGCGCAGATTTGATGTTTCAGAAGGCATCGCGGTGTGAAGATGACTTCTACCCGCAGCTTGCGTCCGTCCTGTTGAACTGCACGCAGGCCCAGGAAGTGCTGATCTGTTCCCTCGTTTCGTCAACGGGACAGCCCACTATCCGGGGAAGAGCGGCCAGGGTCGGATTCACGGAGTTGCTGAGCCGGGATGAAGCGAAGAGGATTGCACGTCGTGCGGCTGAAGCCAAAGAATCCAATGTGGAGGTAGCCCAGGTTGAGTCCGAGTCGACTTTGCTTGCCGTGCCCGTCCTGAACCGATTTAATCCTAATCTTGTGCGGCAGGTAATGGTGTTTCGGTACGATCCCCAGGCCAGTGATGCTGCGGAAAAGGTGGCGAAACATCCATCCCTGGCGGCAACCGTTGGGGACGCAGTCGATGTGTATCTTACGGAGAAGTGCCTGAGCGCCGCGGCGCGGGCAGCTAGGCTGACTACGGCGTTCGAAAGCAGCAAGGAGTTGTTGGATGAGACGGCGAAACTCCTGCGTGAATCGCTCCGATGTGAGGGGGTGACAGTATTTCAGTGGTCACCCAGCACGCGGCGGTTGAAGGTGGGAGGAACGACCGGGATCAATTGGTTGCCTGGCCGGGACGGACGAGCGCGGGACCATTACGAGCATGGGCATGGGATTACTGGCGCTGTGCTCGCCTCGCGGTCGTATGCTGTTCACCGTCATGACAGTCGCGATCAGACTGGCCCCGCGAGGCATGTGCCTGCCACTAGCTCTGAAAGTGTTACTACACCGATGATCGATAGCTGCCTGAGCGCCTGCGTCTTTGATCGAGAAGATCATCGCATCGGGGTCGTTCGCTGCCGGAATCCGATCGGCCAGAACGGGGAGATTATCTACTTTTGCGAGGATGACCTGTCGATTGTGGAAGCTGTGATGCAAGTGGTGCAGCCTGCGCTTGAGACGTTTGATGAAGACCGGCGAAGAAGGGACGCGTTCACGCTTCTTTCACACGAGCTCAGCAATCCGATCACTGCGATGCGTGGCGCGATTGTGGATACGAACAAGGACCTTGGCTTGGGCGAGTATGATCGGGATACGTCGCCCTTCAAGTATGACTATTTAGGGCAGATGGAGGGCTGGCTCGACTTGATGGTGCGCCAGCTCAAACAGTATGAGATGGCAATTTCGGGTCGCAAAGCACCTCTTACTCCCAGACGCCAGCGAGTTTTCTTCTTCGCGGATATTGTGGCTCCCGTTGTGAGTCAACTTCGTGCTCAGCTTGAACAGCGGGGGTTCTCGCCGAAGAAGATCAGTTACGGTGAGCTGGAATCGTGGAAGAGCTTTCCGGCGCTCTGGGTCGACAAGTCGATGTTCGTTCAGGTTGTCTTTAACGTGTTGGGCAATGCTATCAAATATGCACATTCGGACCCGAATAGGTTCAGTGTACGGATCTGGGGTGAGACCCTCTCTGACGGTGTCGCGATTAATTTCGAGGACGAGGGAATTGGTATCCCGGAGGATTATCGAGAAACGGTGTTTGAGCGCGGTGAGCGAGTTCTGGAGGGAGCGGGAGCACAGATGCCTGGAGAGGGGCTAGGCTTGTGGCTAGTGCGACGCATCATCGAAAGCCACGACGGTCAGATCAAGCTGGTCCAATGGAGAGGGCGTGGCCATACACGGTTCCACATCTGGCTGCCGAACAGCGCGGTGGCGAAACGGCGTTAAGAGAGGATAGACTGTCACTCTATGATTCTGCTGGTGGATGATGATTTCATCGCGGTGCGAGCGCACATCCGGGAACTGCGTGAGCATGGGTTGCCGGTGGAGTTGAGAAACACCGCCGAGCGCGCTCTTACGGACTTTCAGGCCAACCTTGCGCAGTGGACATGCGCGATTGTGGACATCATGATGGCGGCACCCGCGGGTTTAGAGGAAGCCCCAGGGGATGGCCTCTCGACCGGCATTCATCTCGCGAGCCGCATGCGCAAGGATCGACCTGGGCTGCCGATCATCTTCCTCACCAACCAGCGCGATGCTGCGATCTTGAATCAGGCGGAGAATTTCGCGGAGCCTTGCTTGTGTATCGATAAGCGAGAGATGAAAATAGACGAGTTTAGGCGCAAGGTTGTCTCTTTCCTCAGGGAGGTGGGAGCGCCCGGAGTCGGTTCAGGAGGAAGTGCGCCTCCCGCGTCCAATCCGTGATGTCTTCAGACCCTGACGAACTATTTAGGAGATCACGTAGGTCTTGCTTGATGGAGATTGATGCCCTCAAATGCTCCTCGGCCGCGGCGACCGACGTATCCAGAAGTGTATAGTCAACCGCCCCATCCCCTGAGGCGGCCTGTAGTGCCAACTGCTCCAACTCATTGCGAGAAACTTGGCGGGCATTGGATCGGACCGAGATGAGACTGAGGTACAGCAGCCATCTGATCTCGTTTATCCGAGCCGTGATGGCAGCGTGGAATATGGCGAGTTCACTTGGGGCGCTCTCTGGGAGTTCAGGCCGAGGCCAGGAGAGGTCGGCCCAAGTCATGCCGTGGGGGCGTGTGTATTGCAGTAATCCTGGTATGTCTGCAAGGTCGAGAACCGTCATTTCACCTCGAGTGAGATCTTCCACGAGGGCCGACAATGACTTGAGCCTGCGCATGGCGAAATCGTATTCCGGTTGACTGCGAAATTTGATGATCTCTGGTTTGTCCAAAGGCGTCCGAACAAATTTCTGGTCATAGTGAATGGGACGAGTCCAGAAGTGTCGATTCTCGCCTTGTTTCAAGTCCGGTTTCAATAGCGGGATGGGGCCACATAAAAGCGCACTCAAGATATGCCAATCCGCTATTAATTGTCCGCGGTGCTCCGTTTGCTCTATCCTCCATTCGTCAATCGAATGTCGTAGATAGTCGAGTAACGTATCAACAGCATACTTGTATGTTTCTCGGACCTCCCGGTCACCGCCAGTGCCGAGGATCTCATCTAAAAGAAATGAGTCCTTGTCCTGTTCCTCCCAGATGCGTGCCGGCTCATAGAGGACGCGGTTCAGAGCTTCCAAGTGATCCGGCTCGACCCGGATTGTCCGCAATGTGGCTGGATCGGACAGTGCGGCGTGGACTGAGAGCTGATAGAGTACTTGGTCCATGTATACAGGAACTTCGTGCATGCCCTCGCCTGTTGCGAAATGCACTGTGCCGTCATGCTTGTGGTCACGGGCGATACTCTCGGAAAGGTCGGCAAGGTGGCCCTTGGCCCGGTAAAGGTAGTAGTACTTGAGAAACGTTAATCGTGCTTCAGGTGATGGGGACGGTTTCTTGTTGGCTTTGCGCGGCGAATCCGTTGACAGATGCGCTGTCGCAACACTTTGAGAGGACTGCCCCGCGGGCGCGGATGAATTTGGGCCTGGGTTTCGCACCTCTTCAAGGATGAGCACCTTGTCTAGGTATTTCATCAGGCTATCCGGGGTGTGGCTGACCAGGATGCGCTCCGTGAAGAACGTTGCTACCTTCTCCCGCTGCGATGCCTCTTTGGCGTTCTCCTTGACGACTTTGTCGTAGTAGCTGCGGCCGGTGAGGAAGCAGACAAACGCCTGGTCGGCCACGAAGTACTTGAGGTCGCGCACGAGTTTGTCCAAGTCCCTATCTTCGTCTTCCTGCTTGTCGAGCTCGTCGACCACGATGATGGGGTATAGACCCGCCTCCTCGATGCGGCGCAGCAGAGAGGGCAGAGTGCGGTCCAAGGAGGCTAGGGAGGCGTCCGGGAGCATGCTGCTGTACCGGTTCTTGGCGGCGGCGAAGTTGAGGAGGATGGTGGTGGTGAACCCGGAGAGGAATGCGGTGAAGAGGGCCACAGGAAGGTCGGCTGAGGAGCGGAGGAGCGAGAAGAAGGTCAGTGCACCTACGAACAGACCGGCGAGGGGGTGGATCAGCTTTCCGCCGTCAAGCATGAAGCGAGAGAACAGGCGCCAGAAGGCGCGGTCTTCGCTTGATTCAGCGCGGGCCTCTCGGCCGTTTGGGGCCTGGGGCTTGTCCTTCTTCTCCCGCGAGTTCTCTTGTTCGTCTGCTTCAGACTTGTGCTTGCGTATCTCTTGACAGAGCTGGACCGCGGTGGCGAGGGCCAAGATCTCTTTCATCGCCTGCGCGGTTGTGGAACCCTTGCCTGGCTCCTCCAGGATGGACTCGAGCTGGTCGGACCGTTTTGAGAAGGTGGCCCACATTTCCCTGATGCGGTACGATGTGGGGCCCTCGTCCAGTTCCATGCGGAATTGAGCCGCCTCCTCGAGTTTCTGCGGATTCTGCGCTCGAAGCTGGAACAGTTCACCATACTCGTCCGCCAAGGCTCTGCAGAGGGACTCCGCAATCAAACGCATGGCATTACGGGGAGGGTGGTCAGTTGGCTCGACGTCGAACAGTTTTGGGCCGTGGACCCGAACCAGGAAAGGCCTTGGGAATGAATAGTGGCTTTGTACCGGGGGGGCTGGCTTGGGAGCCTCCTGGAGAGTGCACTCTGGCGAACCGGATTCATCGAGGGGAATGTCGGGAGGTTTCTTTATCCATGAACTCCTCTGCCGCTCTAGTGCCTTCAGCACCAAGGAGGTTTTTCCTGCTCCCCGGTCTCCTCCAATGAGAACTGAACAGCCAGAGAGGCTTCCAGCGACGTAGTCTTTGATCAGCCTCTCCAGCCTTGCCAACTCGAGGGTGGTTCTGGATGTAACCCGCCCACAGGAGTCGATGTCCCATTCAACTCCCACCCAGGGTGCGGTCGGGTTGAGGTAGGAGCCCCGGGTAAGAGGATCATAGACCTGCTCTATCTTGATCTTGAGCTCGGGCTGAGCTTTGTTGTCCTGAGGCATGCTCACCTCGTTGAATCCAGACCCAGCCTCGCGGTGTGGGGGGAATTGGGGATGGGCACAAGGTGAGTGGTTCGTGCGCTCACCCCTGCGGCGCCGTGTTCTCTGTAGCGGGAAGCGCGGGTGCCCGGTAGCGGCGATCCCTGGAAATTCGAACTCTGCTTTACTTTAAATTCGACGCTGGAGTCTTTACCCTTCCCCCGCTGCTCCTGCATGTTCTGAATGCTGTATACACCCGTGAACACGAACATCACGCCAAACAATGCGGTTAACAAAAACCAGACCATCGCTTTCGAAATCCGCCAGCCGCCCATTCCGCCGCCAAACCCTCCCAAGCTGCCTGAGACTTCAGCCGGTTCGTCACGATTGAGGCAATTGGTCAGTCCCCATAGAGAGCATGCCGTGAGCACTCCGAGGGCGAGGAGGGTCGCAGCTTCGAGAAACAGGAGCCAACTGTTCATAGGTATTCCCTCTCTGGTGACAGCGTGACAAGAATGAGGCATATTGTACTTGACGAAACTTCCGATTTCCACCGCTTGGTGTTGATTTGCCGGAGAAATGGGGGCCGAGGTTCTGTGGATTCGCTCATTTGACCCGATCAACAGTGCTTGGTAATTGGGTGACTCCTCGGTGTCGTTCACACCCGCACAACCGTCCCCTTCCCCGATACCGCTGAGTTGCGGACTAATGCGAGGACGAGGGCGACGCTGAGGAGGGGGATGGTGCTGGCGGCGATGACTATGGATTGGAAGCCGTAGTGGTCGGCTACGTAGCCGATGATGTAGGTGGAGAGGATGGTGCCTAGGCCGGCGGCGGTGCCGGAGAGGCCGCTTACGGAGGCTACGGAGGTGGATTCGAAGAGGTCGGCGGGGAGGGTGTTGGCGATGGTGGAGCCGGCGGCGTAACAGAAGGTGGCGACGCCGAAGCAGGTTGTGATGACGAGTAAGTCATTGGTATAGGCGGCGGGGATGAGGAGGGCCATGCCTAGGCCGCCGGGGACGAAGACTGCCTTGCGGGCCCATTCGACGCTCCAGCCTCGGTGGACGAAGTAACTGGAGAGGCCGCCGCCAGCGTAGTTGCCCAGGTCGGCGCAGAGGAAGGGGACCCAGAAGGCGAGGAGGCTTTCTTCGAGTTTGAAGCCCTTGGAGGTGAGGTAGATGGCGAACCAGTCGGTGATGAAGAACCAGACGGGGTCGCAGAGGGCGCGGGCGGCGATGGCGCCCCAGGTTTGGGGGTAGGTGAGGAGTTTGCGCCAGGGGGTGCGGGGGGTGGCGGGGGAGCCGGGGGTGGAGGGTTCGGCGTCGTCGACGCGGACGGGTCCGACGGCGTAGCGGCGCCAGGCCCAGAGCCAGAGGAAGCCGAGGGAGCCGGTGACGACGAAGGCCCAGCGCCAGTTGCCGGACCAGGCGGTGATGCCTAAGACGATGGCCGGGGCGAGGGCGGCGCCGATGGAGGAGCCGGAGTCGAAGATGCCGACGGCGAGGGCGCGTTCGCGTTTGGGGAACCATTCGGAGACGGCTTTGGTGGCGGCGGGCCAGTTGGCGGATTCGCCGAGGCCGAGGAGGAAGCGGAAGGCGCAGAAGCCGCGGAGTCCGGTGGCGAGGGGGGTGGCCATGGCGACGATGGAATACCAGGCGACGGCGAGGGAGAGGCCGCGGCGGGTGCCGAGGCGGTCGACCATGCGGCCGGAGAGGGACTGGCCGATGGTGTAGGCGATGCGGAAGGAGATGACGATGAGGCCGAAGTCCTGGTTGTTCCAGCCTTGTTCGGTTTTGATGAGGGGGGCGAGGACGGAGAGGGTTTGGCGGTCGATGTAGTTGATGACGGTGGAGAGGAAGAGGAGGGAGACGATCCACCAGCGGTAGTGGCGGCCGGGGGCGGCTGGGGATGCGGGCATTGGAGGCCATTATAGGTGGTTGCGCGGGGAGGGCTTCGGTTGCGGCGGGGGGCTTGCGGGGTACGGTACAATCCCCGGCATGGTTCGAATCCTTACTCTTGCCCTGGTGGGCGCGCTTTCGCTGGGTGCTCAGCAATATGACCTGCTGCTGAAGGGCGGCACGGTGGTGGATGCCAAGAACGGCTTGAATGCCGTGCGGGACGTGGCCATTCGCGATGGAAAGATTGCGGCTGTCGCCGCGAACATTCCGGCGGGGCAGGCGTTGAAGACGGTGGATGTGACGGGGTTGTATGTGGCGCCGGGGCTGGTGGATTTGCACGTACACGTGTTTGCGGGCGAGGGGCGGGAGTATATGGGCGAGTCGAGCGTGATGCCCGATGACCATAGCTTCCGGTCGGGCGTGACGACGATGGTGGATGCGGGGTCGTCGGGGGCGAAGAGCTTCACGCGATTCAAGTCGCGGGTGATCGACAAGTCGAAGACGCGGGTGTTGGCGTTTTTGAACATTGTGGGTACGGGCATGGGCGGCGGTTCGGATGTGGAGCAGAATGTGGCCGAGCTCGACGCGAAGCTGTGCGCGGAGCGGGTGAAGCAGTTTAAGGGCACGATTGTTGGGGTGAAGACGGCGCATTACCAGGCGCCGACGTGGGCGGCGGTGGATGGGGCGCTGGCGTGCGCGGGCGAGGCGGGGGTGCCGATTATGGTCGATTTCGGGAAGTTCACGCCGGAACGGCCGCATGAGGAGTTGATCACGAAGAAGCTGCGGGCGGGGGACATGTACACGCATGCCTACCTGGCGTGGGTGCCGATGCTGGACAAGCAGGGCAAGGTGCGCGACTACCTGCTGGAAGGGCGCAAGAGGGGCGTGCTGTTCGATGTCGGCCATGGCGGGGGGAGCCTGGTGTTCCGGCACGCCGTTCCGGCGATGAAGCAGGGCTTCTGGCCGGATTCGATTTCCACGGATTTGCATATTTCGTCGATGAACGCGGGGATGAAGGACATGACGAACGTGATGTCGAAGTTCTTGGCGATGGGGATGCCGATGCATGAGGTGATTGCGCGGTCGTCGTGGAACCCGGCGCGGCAGATCAAGCGGGAGGACCTGGGGCACCTGAGTGTGGGCGCGGGGGCGGACATTGCGGTGTTGAGCGTGCTGAACGGGAAGTTTGGCTACACGGATTCGTATGCGGCGCGGCTGCGGGCCGACAAGAAGATTGTGGCGGAGATGACGCTGCGGGACGGGCGCGTGGTGTGGGATCTGAACGGGTTGAGCCGGGAGGACTGGGACAAGCTGGGTGAGTATACGGCGCAGGGGGATGGGCGCTGGGATGCGACGCTGGGGCAGACGGTGCGGGAGCGGAAATAGGCGGCTGCTGCGGTGGACCGCGTTGCCGGTGGCGCTGGTGATGGTCTAACTGGCGCGGACGGGGACGGCTGTGAGCTTTCCGGTGCGGTGGCCGGGCGGGGCCAGGCTATTCACGTGGCAGGCAGCGCCGGTTGGCTTCGTTTCGTACGGCCTGATGGCGTATGGGGTGACGTGTGTGGCGGTGCTGATTTTGTGGGCGTTGGGGCGGTTTGCGCGGGGGGAGATGGGGCGCCGGCGCCGAGGCTGCCGCTGATAGATTTATCTGAGTGTCATGTCATCAACGATAACGGGGCGGCAACAACTATTTTTTGCTTGTTTTCAGTAACTTGCTTCAAAATTCTGTCACTCGAAGCAAATCTGTGCTAAAAATAGAAGGCGGAACGGGCGCTCGTCCGGTCCGCACAACAGAGTTTTCGGCGCGTAGGCGGCCGTAGCAGCCGCCGGAGGGCAGAGTCAACGGGCTCGCCCGGGCGCACTGACATCAGGATTTTTCTCAAGCAGCAGTTTTGGATTCAATGGAGGTCAAACACCCATGGCAATGAACATCCGCCCGCTCTACGACCGGATTGTCGTAAAGCGGATCGAAGAAACCGAGACGATGAAGGGGGGCATTATCATCCCCGACACCGCCAAGGAGAAGCCGCAGGAAGCGGAAGTGGTCGCGGTTGGCAAGGGCCGCCGCCTGGAAGACGGGAAGCTGATCGCCCTGGAAGTCCAGGTGGGCGACCGGATTCTGTTCGGCAAGTATGCCGGCAACGAGATCAAGATCGACGGCGAGGAGTACCTGATCCTGCGCGAGGACGAAATCCTCGGCGTACTGGATACGGCGGAAGCCCCGTCGGGCAAGAAGACGAAGGCCAGCTAACCCTGCCATCGACAAGAGTTCAGAAGAGATATCAGGAGTAATCAAGCAATGCCAGCAAAATCTATTACGTACGGCGAGAATTCCCGTCAGGCGATCATGCGCGGCGTCAACCAGCTTGCCGACGCGGTGAAGGTGACCCTGGGCCCGAAGGGCCGCAACGTGGTCATCGAGAAGAAGTTTGGCGGCCCGACGATCACCAAAGACGGTGTGACGGTGGCCAAAGAGATCGAGTTGAAGGATCCGTTGGAGAACATGGGCGCGCAGATGGTGCGCGAGGTGGCCTCCAAGACGTCGGATGTGGCCGGTGACGGCACGACGACGGCGACGATTCTGGCGCAGTCGATCTTCAAGGAAGGCGTGAAGGCGGTGGCGGCCGGGGCCAACCCGATGGCGCTGAAGCGCGGCATCGAGAAGGCCGTGGACGCGGTGGTGGCGGAAGTGCAGAAGATGAGCGTGAAGGTCGAGAACGACCAGAAGATCGCTCAGGTGGGCACGATTTCGGCCAACGGCGACGCGACGATCGGCAACATCATTGCCGAGGCGATGAAGAAGGTGGGCAAGGACGGCGTCATCACGGTGGAAGAAGCCAAGACGATGACGACCGAGCTGATGACCGTGGACGGTATGCAGTTTGACCGCGGTTACCTGTCGCCGTACTTCATCACGGACGCCGACCGCATGGAAGCGGTTCTCGAGGATCCCTACATCCTGATCCACGAGAAGAAGATTTCGAACATGAAGGACCTTCTGCCGCTGCTCGAGCAGATTGCCCGCGGCGGCCGTCCGCTGCTGATCATTGCCGAGGAAGTGGAAGGCGAAGCGCTGGCCACGCTCGTGGTGAACAAGCTGCGCGGCACGTTGAACGTCTGCTCGGTGAAGGCTCCTGGCTTCGGCGACCGCCGCAAGGCGATGCTGGAAGACATTGCGATCCTGACCGGCGGCAAGTCGATCATGGAAGAGACCGGCATTAAGCTCGAAGGCGTGAAGTTGGAAGACCTCGGCCGCGCCAAGCGCGTGACCGTGGACAAGGACAACACGACCATCGTGGACGGCGCCGGCGAACAGAAGGCCATCGAGGGCCGCATTAAGCAGCTGCGCGCGCAGATCGACGAGACCACGTCGGACTACGACCGCGAGAAGCTGCAGGAGCGGCTGGCGAAGCTGGCCGGCGGTGTTGCGGTGATCCGCGTGGGCGCGGCGACCGAGACGGAAATGAAGGAAAAGAAGGCCCGCGTGGAAGACGCGCTTCATGCCACCCGCGCCGCGGTGGAAGAAGGCATCGTTCCGGGCGGCGGTGTGGCGCTGGTGCGTGCGGCCACGGCGCTGGCGTCGATCAAGGCCAGCGGCGACGAGCAGATCGGCGTGAACATCATCATGCGCGCCTGCGAAGAGCCGATGCGGCAGATCTCGGGCAACGCCGGTTGGGAAGGCGCGATCGTGTTGGAGAAGGTGCGCGGCAACAACGCGGCGACCTTCGGCTTCAACGCGGCCTCGGGTGAGTACGAGGACCTGGTGGCTGCCGGCGTCATCGACCCGACCAAGGTGACGCGCTCGGCCTTGCAGAACGCTTCGTCGATCAGCGCTTTGATGCTGACGACCGAAGCGATGATCTGCGAGATTCCGGAGAAGAAGGCGGCTGGTCCGGAACCGGGCCACGGCCCTGGCGGCATGGACTACTAGGCGCTAACCGCGCCGGGCCTCCCGCCTCACGGCGGAGGGGCAGTGTGCCGATCCTGAAAAAGCCCGCTCCCTTCGGGGGGCGGGCTTGTTTTTGTTGGGGGGGAGCGTGATTTGATCCGCCTTGATTGTGCGGGTGGGCTGAATGGGGGCGCTTCCTGCCGGTCCCCGGGATGGATAGAATATGGGTCGGAGCCTCATATGGAAACCGTCGTTGTCGTGATTGCCATTTTAAATGCCTTGTTTGTAGCCCTATTTCTTCCGCTGGTGTGGTCGTCGACCGGCTGGAAGGAGGAGCAGGAGAGGGCGCGGGCGCGGCGGATGGCTGAGGCCAGGATGGAAGCACGGCTGCTGCGGTTTAACATCTGAGGCGTATCGCGGGATTGCGTAACAGGCCGGGGGCGGCTGGGAGCCGATGTTACCCTACGGGGATGTTTCGGCGTACCTTCCTTTCGTTGATGCCAGCTGTGTTGGCGGGTGATCCGCCGTATTGGGATGAGGCGTTTCCGCCGCACAAGATTGCGGGGAATTTGTATTACGTGGGGTCGAAGGGGCTCTCCAGTTACCTGGTGACGACGCCGCGGGGGCACATTCTGATCAATGCGAGCTTTGAGCGGACGGTGCCGTTGATCAAAGCCGCGATCGAGAAGCTGGGATTCCGATATTCGGATGTGAAGATCCTGCTGGGTTCGCATGCGCATGGGGATCACATGGCGGGGAACTGGCTGGTAAAGGAACAGACGGGGGCGCGAGTGATGGTGATGCGGGAGGATGCGGAGGCGGTGCGGAAGGGGAAGGGGCTGCTGATGACGCGGCCGTGCGTGGTGGACCAGGAGTTGCGGGATGGGGAGGTGGTGAGCTGGGGCGGGGCGTCGCTGACGGCGGTGCTGACGGCGGGGCACACGGAGGGGTGCACGACGTGGACGATGGAGGTGGAGGTGGAGGGGGTGAAGCGGCTGGCGGTGATGGTGGGGAGTCCGAACATCAATCCGGGGACGAAGCTGGTGGGGAACGCGGAGTATCCGGGGATTTCCTCCGATTTTGAGAAGGCGTTCCGGGTGTGGAAGGGGCTGCCGTGCGAGATTTTCCTGGGGGCGCATCCGGAGTATTACGGGATGGCGGAGAAGTTCGAGTTGGCGAAGAAGAAGCCGGGGCGGAATGTGTGGATGGATGCGGAGGGTTATCGAGCATACATTGCGGAGCGGGAGAAGGCGTTCCGGGCGGAGTTGGCCAGGCAGCGGCGCGGGGGGTGAGGGCCTCAGCGGCGCTCGTCGATCCACGCGCCGGCGGGGGAGGTGACGTGATGGGCGGTGGCGAGGGCGTCGGCGCGGGGGCCGCTGGGGGAGATCACCGTCACCTGGCCTTCGCGGGTGACGCGCTGGGCGGTGCGCGGGTCGAAGATGTGGCCGGGTTGCGCGTCGTTGCCCGAGGTGGAGATGCAGGCGTTGTCGAGGGTGATGGTGCGGCCTTGCGAGGCGACGCGCCAGCCCTTGCCGCTGACGCAGATGTCGCCGCTGAGGGCGACTAGGGCGCGTTTGATTCCTTGTTGACGCAGGGTGCGGAGAGCCTCTTGGGCGGCGTAGCCTTTGGCGATTCCGCCGAGATCGAAGCAGACGCCGTTGAGGGTGATGCGGCGGCCGCGCAGGGTGACGCGCTGGTGGCCGTGGAGTGACGGCGGCGCGAGCATGTGGCGGGTGAGGGCGGCGAGGGTGGGGTCGTAGGCGCCGCGGGTTTCGCGGGCGAGGGCGAGGGCTTGGGGGAGGATGCGGGCGAGGTCGCCGGTGAGGGTGGCGGATTGGGATTGGCAGAGTTGGTTGAGGTCGCTCGCGGGATCGTAGTCGGAGAGGGCGCGGTTGATGGCGGCGATGCGGGCGAAGGCGGCGCGGGCGGGGGTGGCGTCGTTGGCGTCGAAGACGATGCGGACGAGGGTGCCCATGTGGGGCTCGACGGCTTCCTGGCGGGTGGGCTGCGCGGGGGCGGACGCGGGTGCAAGGGCCGCGAGGAGGAGGAGGGCGGCGCTACTCTTCGGCCACGCCATTGTTCCAGTATTTGAACATTTCGGCGGCGGTGGGGGTTTTGACGGGGCGGACGAGGCGGAAGCCTAGGCCTAGGGCGTCTGTGTGATACCAGATGCTTTTGGGGAGTTGGGGGTCCTGGGCTTTCCAGGAGGGATCGCTGCTGGTGCGGGCGCCGCAGCGGAGTTTGTCGGGGGTGTCCTGCCAGGAGCCGCCTCGGGCTACGTGCGGGTAGGGGGTTGTCGAGGGGACCCAGGGGGCGATAGAGAGAGCCGGGGCTTTGGAGTAAGTGGCGGCGTCGTATTGATCGAGGGTCCATTCCATGACGTTGCCGTGCATGTCGTGGAGGCCCCAGGCGTTGGGTTTTTTGCGGCCGACGGGGGCGTACTGGCCTTCGGAGTTGGCTTCGTAAACGGCGTAGTCGCGGATGGCGGCGGCGTCAGGGCCGAAGGAGTAGGCGGTGGTGGTTCCGGCGCGGCAGGCGTATTCCCATTCGGCTTCGGTGGGGAGGCGGTAGAAGTGGCCGGTTTTGGCGCTGAGCCATTGGGCGTACTTATTGGCGGCGTGGTGGGTCATGGAGATGGCGGGGTAGCCGTTGAGGCCCATGCCGAAGCTCATCTCGACGTAGGGGCGGGTGGGGCGGCTGACGGCGTCGAGGGTGGGGTCAGAGCCGGGCTTCTCGTTGGCCTGCTGGGAAAACATGAAGAGGCGGTATTCGTCCCAGGTGACCTCGTGGGCGGCCATCCAGAAAGCCTCGAGCTTGACGCGGTGTTGGGGACCTTCGTCGGGGTTGCGGCCCGCTTCGCCGGCGGGGGTTCCCATGAGGAACTCACCGGCGGGGATGGGGAGCATTTCGTAGGAGACATCCGTGCCGGGGATGGTGTTCTTGTAGGCTGTTCCGGTTCCCGTGACGGGTTTGGCGGCGATGCGTTTGTGGAGGGCGCCGACGGTGACCTTTTCCTTGGCGGGGTCGACGGGGCCTTTTTGAGACAGGAGCAGGCCGGCGCCGAGGGTGGCGGCGCAGCCCAGGATCAGGGCCGACCTCATGCGAACTTGGTTTTTCCCGGGCGGGCGAGCGGGGGGACGTTGACGGCCTGTTTGCCGTCGAAGCCGGCGGGGAAGAGCTCTTCCTGCGAGTTCATGGCCTGTTCCCAGGTGATTTGTTGTCCGGTGTAGGCGGCCATGCGGCCCATGATGGCGAGCATGGTGGAGGTGGCCATCCAGATGCCGTCGTTGATGGGTTCATTGCGGCGGATGGAGGAGAAGAGTGCGTCGTGCTCGGCCTGGTACATGTCGTTTTTGACGCCGGTGAAGGTCCAGTTGGTGGAGCCTTCGATTTTGGGGAGAGGTCCGCGGCCGATGGTGGCGGCGCCGGAGGAGCCGAGGATGTAGTCGGCGTTTTCGT
Organism: Acidobacteriota bacterium; assembly: GCA_017304135.1. Taxonomy (GTDB): domain Bacteria; phylum Acidobacteriota; class Terriglobia; order Bryobacterales; family Bryobacteraceae; genus JAFLBB01. The sequence continues at coordinate 15,025 of JAFLBB010000111.1, forward strand.
TGTAGCAGCCTTCGATCTGGCGGCAGGCGAGGAAGGCGCGGACGTTGTTGGGGTAGAGGTAGTTGATTTCGAAGTGGTCGAAGATGTTGCCGCCTTCGGCGGGGATCTGGCGGCCGCCAACGGCGACGCAGGAGATGGGGGGCTGGTCCTTCATGGCCCAGGCGATCTTGTCGACGCTGTGGACGGCTTGTTCGACGAGGCCGTCGCCGCAGAGCCAGGTGAAGTTGTACCAGTTGCGCATCATCCACTCGTTGTCGCTGATGCCGGGGGGGCGTTGCGAGGCGGGGGGCATGGGCTTGACGGGGCTGGTGTAGTAGGTGGCGTAGTAGGCGAGGAGGTTGCCGATGGCGCCGCCGTGGAGCTGGGCGAAGGTTTCGCGGATGTGGGTGGAGTAGCGCCAGCAGAAGCCGGTGACGAGGGCGAGGTTTTTCTCTTTGGCGAGGCGGGCGGTTTCCATGACGCTGCGGACGCCGGGGGCGTCGACGGCGACAGGCTTTTCGCAGAAGACATGCTTGCCGGCTTCGACGGCGGCGCGGAGGTGCATGGGGCGGAAGCCGGGGGGCGTGGCGAGGAGGATGACATCGACGCCGGATTCGATCACCTTCTTGTAGGCGTCGAGGCCGACGAACATGCTCGACTCGGGGACCTGCACCTTGTCTTTCAACATGCGCGAGAGGCGGTTGAGGGAGTCGTCGATTTGGGTTCTGCTGATGTCGGCGACGGCGACGAGGCGGCTGCCGTCATCGGCCTTGAGGGCTTGGGAGGCGGCGCCGGTGCCGCGTCCGCCGCAGCCGACGAGGCCGACCTTGATGGGAGTGGCCTGTCCTCGGAGAATGGCGGGCATGCCGGCGGCGAGGGCGGTGGCGGCGCCTGTTTTGAGAAAGTGACGTCGTGCGGAACCAGCGGTGGGAAGACTCATGGGAACTTCTGAGTCTACTATTTTGAGGCGGCCCGCGGGGCGGGAAGTGGTGTGGAGGATGCGGGAGAAGCGGGGCCGCGGGGTGGGATGGGATGCGGGGCTATGCGGGAAGTTGGGTGGAGGGCTGGGCGGG
>JAFLBB010000112.1 GCA_017304135.1 Acidobacteriota bacterium
CCGCCTCCACCGTCCCCCGCCCACCGTCTCCCCCCCCACTTGGCATCTCAGCCCCAATTTGATACCGTTCCCTGTATCGCGTCGTGTAAGGAGACCAGCCATGAGCTCACGCCGTCACTTCTTGAAAATCGCCGCCGGAGCGGCCGCGGCCGCCTTGCCTGTACCGGCCGCCGCTAAGCGCTCCGCCACTGATTGGGTCCCGCTCGGCAACTCCGGCGTGAAGGTGACGCGCCTCGCCTTCGGCACCGGCACCTATGGCGGACGCGTCCAGCGCGAACTCGGCCAGGAGAAGTTTACCCGCCTCGTGCGCCACGCCTACGACCGCGGTATCCGCTTCTTTGAAACCGCCGACAACTACGCCGAAATGCACGAAATGCTCGCCATCGCCCTCAAGGGCATCCCGCGCGACACCTACCGCCTGATGACCAAGTTCCGCCTCCGCGAAACCGAGTCCGTGCCGGCCACCCTCGACCGCTTCCGCCGCGAAACCAACTCCGAGTACTTCGACATCGTCCTGCTCCACTGCGTGCGCGCCCACGATTGGAACAACGAGTTCGCCCGCTTCCGCGACGGCCTCTCCGAAGCCAAACATAAAAAGACGCTGATCGCCCACGGCGCCTCTTGCCACGGCCTCCTCCCCCTGCGCACCTTCGCCGGCAACAACTGGCTCGACGTCGCCCTCATGCGCATCAACCACGACGGCGCGCGCATGGACCGCCTGGAACGCAACGACACCTCCGAGAAGGGCAATGTCCCCGAAGTGACCAACCACGTCGCCAACGTGCACAAGCAAGGCACCGGCGTCATCGGCATGAAGATCATCGGCGAGGGCCAGTTCACCGATCCCGATCAGCGCGAAAAGTCCATCCGCTACGTCATGGGCCTGGGCACGGTCGACGCCGTCACAATCGGCTACAAGTCGCCCGCCGAAATCGACGAGGCCATCACCCGCATCAACAGCGCCTTGAACTCCTGAGGCTCGGCCTCCATCTCGCGCCCATCCATCTCGCGCCCATCCAACCCGCGCCCATCCAACCCGCGCCCATCCAACCCGCGCCCATCCAACCCGCGCCCATCCAACCCGCGCCCATCCAGCCCGCGCCCATCCAACCCGCGCCCACCCAACCCGCGCCCACCCAACGAATCCTGACTCTTGCGTACGCCCATAAGGGGGGCGCTCGCTCCTTCCCGGTGATACAATCCAGCCGACCACGCATGTCACCCCCGCATACAGGAAGGAGTCGTACAGCATGAAGCCGTCTCTAGTTCATCTCCTCGATCGAGCCCATTTATCCGCCAACAAACCCGCTCCCGCGCCGCGCATTTCGTTTCCTGGTGGAACCAGCCGCCGCGACTGGCTCCGCACCGCCGCCATCGGCGCCGCCGCCTTTAGCTTCTGGGACGACCAGACCATCGAAGCCTACCAGCAGCGCGTCAACACCAACTCCAAACCGTCGGATCTGAAGATCACCGACCTCCGTGTGGCCACCATCGCCGGCGCCCCCATGACGGTCCCCCTCATTCGCATCGACACCAACCAGGGCCTCTATGGCCTGGGCGAGGTCCGCGACGGAGCCAGTGAAAAGTACGCCCTCGTGCTCAAGAGCCGCCTGCTTGGCGAGAACCCCTGCAACATCGACAAGATCTTCCGCAAAATTAAGCAGTTCGGCGGCCATGCCCGCCAGGGCGGCGGCGTCTGCGGCGTCGAAATGGCCCTCTGCGACCTCGCCGGCAAGGCATACAACGTGCCGGCCTACCAGTTGCTGGGTGGCAAATTCCGCGATAAGGTCCGCTGCTACGCCGACACCACGCAAACCCCCGACGCCGCCGAGTTCGGCCGCCGCCTGAAAGCCCGCATGGACGACAAAGGCTTCACCTTCCTTAAGATGGACCTGGGCGTCGGCCTCGTCGAACGCATCCCCGGCGTTGTCTCCCGCCCCCTTGGCATCACCAGCCGCGACCTCGCCCGCACCCAGCACATGTTCACCGGCATGGAACTTACCCCCAAGGGCGTCGAATTGATGGCCGAATACGTCGCCAAGGTGCGCGAGGTGATCGGCATGGAGGTCCCCCTTGCCTCCGACCATTTCGGACACATCGGCCTCAATTCCTGCATCCGCCTTGGCAAGGCGCTGGAAAAGTACAACATGGCCTGGCTCGAGGACATGATCCCCTGGCAGTACGGCGACCTCATGAAGAAGATCACCGACGCGGTCGACATCCCCATCCTCACCGGCGAAGACATCTACCTCAAAGAGGACTTCCTCAAGCTCGCCCGCATGCACGCCGTCGACATCGTCCACCCCGACCTGGCCACCTCGGGCGGTCTCTTTGAAACCAAGCGCATCGGCGACCTCTGCCAGGAGGAAGGCGTGGCCATGGCCATGCACTTCGCCGGCTCTCCGGTCAGTTTCATGGCCAACGTACATTGCGCGGCGGCCACTGAGAACTTCGTCGCCCTCGAACACCACTCCGTCGACGTCCCCTGGTGGGAGGACATGGTCAACGGCCACAAGCCACTCTTCGACAAAGGCTTCGCCACCGTGCCCGACACCCCTGGCCTCGGCGTCACACTCAACGACGAGGTGGTCAAGCAACACCTCATGAAGGACAAACAGTTCTTCGCTCCGACGCCGGAATGGGATACCGACCGCACCAACGACCGGCTCTGGTCGTAGTGGCATGGCGCGGGTCCAGGCCCGCGCCATTCTCACCCTGAATGACCACGTTTGAATTTGTCCGCCAACTGGAACGCGCCGAGGCCGAAGTTTCGCTTCGCTGCGCCGCCGCCTGCCGGAGCGCCGGCGCCGATGTCCGCGTGGACCGCGCGCTCGGCGGCTGGGCTCTCGATTTCGGACTTGGCAGTCCCCTTTCGCAGATCCTCCACGCGGGCATGGAAGGCGGCGTCGAAGAAAGCGAGTTCGCCGCGGTCGAGCAGCGCTTCTCCGGCCGCGGCATCGCCACCACCGTCTCGCTGTGCCCCTTTGCCCACCCCTCGCTCATTGAGATCCTCGGCCGCCGCGGCTACCGCGTCTCTCACTTTGAACACACCCTCTTCCGCGCGCTCGATCCGCAGCCCGATCCGCCCCCGCGCATTCGCCTCGCCGCCCAGGCTGACTGGCCTCCCTGCGGCGAGGTCCTTGCCGAGGCCTTCTTCCCCGAAGGCGGCGCGCCTCCGGCCCTGCGCGATCTCTTCGAAACCCTCTTCAACATCGAAGGCGCCTGCGCCTGGCTGGCTGAGGAGAACGGCTCCGTCGCAGCTTGCGGTGGCGTCACCCTCGCCGGCCAGGTCGCCGTGCTCGCCGGTGATGGCACACGCCCCGCCCACCGCGGCCGCGGTTACCAGAGCCAGTTGATCGCCGCCCGCTGCGCCCACGCTCTCACCCACGGCGCCACGCTCGCCATGGCCTGCACCCTTCCCGGCTCCTCCTCCCAGCGCAACTACGAACGCCGGGGCTTCCGCATCGCCTACACCAAGGCGCTCATGGTCAAGGAACCAGCGGCCATCGAATGAGCCCCGCCCGCCACGCCAGGTAGGCCACGCCCAACAGAAAACCGAGCAGCGCTTTGTACTCCTCGTTGCGCCGCCACAGCCACCAGCGGAATCCCCCCAACGGCCCCTTGGCCCCCGCCACCGGCAACAACAGCGGCACACGGTCCGCATACTCGGCATAGCCCGCGAACAACTTCCGCAGATGCTGCTCTTCCAACTCCATCACCGGGTAGTACACCAGCACGAACACAGCCACGAACAGCAGAATCAGAAACACACTCGCCCCGGCCACCGCCAACCCCAGAGCCACAACCAACGACCCCAGATACAGTGGGTTCCGTGTCAACGCATAGGGTCCGGCAACGGCCAGCGCCTCGTTCTTCGCCAGGTGCCCCGCCGCCCAGGCCCGCAGCGCCAGCCCCAGCAGCGAAACCGGCAGGCCCGCCGCCATCGCCGCCACCGACGGCTCAGAGAGCAAGAGAAACGCGGCTAATAGTCCGAAACCAGCCGTCACCCGCAGCCGCTGCACCACATCGGCATAGTGCTTGGGAAACCAGTAGCGCCGCGTCATCCCGCCCCCTCCGTTCGCGCCTCGTGACGGCGCACGGATTCCAGTAGAACCTCCATCACGCGCGCCGCCGGAATCGACGCCAGCCCCGGCTCATGCTCGTCTCCCCGTTTATATGTCGTCACCGAAGCGGCCTCACGCAGCACCGGCATCGTATCGCAATACGGCCCGTTGCGCGCCGGCTCCGTCGGCCCGAACAGCGCCACTCCCGGTTTCCCCAGCGCCGCCGCCAGGTGCATCGGACCGCTATCGAGCCCCACCACCGCCAGCGCCCGCCGCGTGGCATGAATCAGCCCCGGCAAACCGGACACATGGGTGACAGCCCCACGCAAGCGCCGCAATTCCCCTTCCTGCGACGGCGCGCCGTTCAACACCAGCGGCACACCCAACCCCTCCCGCACCATCTTCGCCAGTTCTTCATACCGCTCCAACGGCCACTGCTTCGATCGCCAACCCGCCAGCGGACAGGCCAGCACGAATCGCTCTGGCAACTCACCCTCAGCCTTACCCTCCGGAACCGCAAACCGCACCACTCGCTCGCCGCCCACCGCGCAACCCGCCAGTTCGAGGTGCTGGTCCACAATGTGCCGCGCCGTGGGTGTGCACGTACGTGAATAACAAAACGAAGCCAAAGTCTCGCGCGCCGCTCCCCACGCCAGCCCCACACGCACCCGTGCTCCGCTCAATCGCACCGGCAGCGCCGATTTGAGCAGTCCCTGAAAATCAATCGCCAGATCAAACCTCGCCCGCCGCAGTGTCCCCACCAGCGCCGGCCAACTGCCCGGCCCGCGCCGGTCAAACGCGATCACCTCGTCAACGTCGGGATTCCCTTCCAACAGCGCCGCCCAGCGTGGCTCCACCAGCCAGGCGATCTTCGCCCGCGGGCAGTTCGCCCTCACCGTCGCCGCCGCCGGCAGGGCGTGAATGATGTCGCCAAAGGCCCCCAGCCGCGCGAGCAGAATGCGCTCCGGTTCCATCTACGAGGCGTGCCGCGCATGCACGTGGCGCGTCAGCGCCGCCCGGCGTTCCAGGTCAGCCGCTTCCTCGCGCAGCAACCGCCCTTCGCCCACCGCCTCCAGCACCGCTTCCACCCCCTCCGGCGGAGGCAACACGATGCACTTCACACACCCGAGCGATGCCACCAGTTCAGCCCGCGCCCCGGCCGGCAACACCGCATCTGGCGGATCGAGCACCAAAACGAAAAGTGGCCCGTGCGTTTCGGCCAGCTCCGCCAGCCGCCGCGCGTGGTCCGCCGTCAAGGGATCGAAATAGCCTGTCACCAGCGGCGCACCGGCCGCTTCCAGCAACGCCCGCGCGTCGCTCCAGCCCAGAATCTTCCTGCGTGTATCCAAGCCTTCTATTTGAGCAGTTCCAGTGCCGTCCGCGCCACCGCATCCGCCTCCACGCGTTTCATGCAGCGATGGTCGATTGGACACTCCCGCAGCTTGCACGGGCTGCAGTCCACCGGCTCCCGCACGATGCGCGTGTGCTCGCCCGACGGCCCTGTCCCGATATGGTCCGTCGGCCCGAACACCGCCACCGTCGGCACGCCCACCGCATACGCAATGTGCATCGCCCCGGAGTCGTTGGTGAAAAACAGCCGGCACGCCGCCGCCGCATCAATGAACTGCCGCAGTGTCGTCTCGCCCGCGAAGTTATGCACGCCCCGCACTTTGCCCGCCAGCGCCGCCCGAACCTCATCGCATAGCGCCCGCTCGCCGCCCGAGCCAAACAACGCCACACCCCACCCTCGCTCCTCGGCCACCCGCAACGCCGCCGCCGCAAACCGCTCCGGATACCAGCGCTTCGCCGTCCCAAACGCCGCCCCCGGACTCACTCCCAACACGCCACCGCTCAGGCCTTTCTCCCCAAACAACCCCACCTCCGCCAGCAAACCCTCACCCGCCACCCGCGCCGCCTCCACGCCCTCCAACACCGGATGCGCCGTGGCCGGCAACTCGCGCAACCACCCCGCCCGCCGCACCAGCTCCAGATAGTAAAAGGTCTCATGCGCCGGAATCTCGCCCCGTTTCGGCACAGCCAGCGCCCGCGTCAGCAACAGCCCGCGACCATCCCGCGCATACCCGATCCGCTCCGGTATCCTCGCCGCAAACGCCACCGCCGCCGACTCGAACGAATTCGGCAACAGCAACGCCACATCGAACCCCATGCGCCCAATCTCACGCGCCGCGCGCCACTTCGCCCCCCAATCGCCCCGCCCCGGCTGCGGCGTGTACGGAATCACTTCATTTAGCCAAGTCTCACGCCCATACAGATCCGCCACCCACGGCTTGGCCAGCACGGCAATGTGCGCCTGGGGAAACCGCGCCCGCACCATCCGCAGCGCGGGCAGGCTCATCACGGCATCGCCCACCCAGTTCGTGGCGCGGATGAGCAGCTTGTGGGGAGACTCCATGCGGGAACGTCTTCATCCTAACAGGCGGCTACAATGGCAATTGTGACCGCCGAGCAAGCGCAGCAACTGGATGAGCTGGGCTACGTCGTCCTTCCCGGCTACATGTCTGCCGCCCTCCTCGCCGAGGTGCGCCGCGAACTGGCCCGCCTCTTCGCCCTCGAAGGCGACGCCGCCGGCAGCGAGTTCCGCCAGGAGCCCGGTTCGGCCCGTCTCGCCAATCTCGTCGACAAAGGCGAGGTCTTCCAGCGCATCGTCGCCGACCCCACCGTCCTCGAACTGGTTAGCCACGTCCTCGCCTGCGACTACAAGCTCAGCAGCCTCAACGCCCGCTCCGCCAACCCGCACAACGGCTCCTCGCAGCCCCTCCATGCCGACATGGGCGCCATCCCCGACGCCCGCGGTAACTGGGTCTGCAACACCGTCTGGATGATTGACGATTTCACCCGCGAGAACGGCGCCATCCGCGTCGTCCCTGGTTCTCACCGCTTCGGCCGCCTGCCGCAAGCCGTGCTGCCCGAGCCCACCGCGAGCCACCCCGATGAGGTCGTCGTCACCGCCCCCGCCGGCACCGTCGTCGTCATGAACGCCCACTGCTGGCACGGCGGCACGGAGAATCGCACCGATCACCCCCGCTGCGCCCTTCATTCCTTCTACGTCCGCCGCGACCAGCCCCAGCAGCAATATCAAAAAAAGCTTCTTCGCTCCGAAACCCAGGCCAGCCTTACACCCGCCCTGCGCCACCTGCTGGCAATCGATGACCCGCTCAACGACGCCGTCACCGCCGGAAATGAAAGCCGCAGCGGATTTTTGAAATAGGAAGTCCACACGAACCCAATGGGAGAACTCCTCACTCGCGATCAACTCAGCCTTCGCCGCGCCGGATGGAAAACCGCCGGCAAAAAGGTCGTCTTCACCAACGGCTGTTATGACCTGCTCCACCCCGGCCACGTGCGCCTTCTCGAACGCTCGCGCGGCCTCGGCGACGTGCTCATCCTCGCCCTGAATACCGACGCGAGCGTCTCACGCTACAAAGGCCCTAGCCGCCCGCTGATCCCCGAAGCCGAACGCGCCGCGCTCGCCTGCGCCCTCGAGGCCGTCGACGCCGTCACCTTCTTCGACGAAGACACCCCGCGCGAACTCATCGCGGAAATCCTCCCCGATGTGCTCGTCAAAGGCGCCGACTGGTCCCACTTCATCGCCGGCCGCGAAGAGGTCGAAGCCGCTGGCGGCGTCGTCCACGCCCTGCCGCTCGAGCCCGGCTACTCCTCCACCAACATCGAACAGGAACTCCTCCGCCGGCAGCCGTGAACAACGCCGCCATCCGCGACCTCCTCCACACGCCCGGCCGCCACCCGGCGTTCCAGGAGCTCGTCCGCGCGCTGCTGCGAGGCGACGCCGGCCCTTTCACCCTCGAAGGCCTCACCCCCACCGCCAAAGCTCTCTATCTCACCCTGCTCTGGCAAACCGTCGAGCGCCCTATCCTCGTCATCACCGAAGGCAGCAAGCCGGCCGAAACGCTCTCCGAACTCGTCGAAACATTCTTCCACCTGGTTGTTTCCGGCCGCGAGGACCACCGTCCGCAATACCTCCCCGCCCTCGACGTCCTCCCCTGGCAAAAACTCTCGCCCCACTCCGACATCAGCGAAAAGCGCGCCATCGCCCTCTACCGCATGAGCACCGGCGCGGCCTCTATCACCGTCGCCCCCGCCGGCGCGGCTCTGCTGCGCGCCGAGCAGCCCAGCTTCTATCGCCAGCTCGCCCTCGAACTCCGCACCGGCGATGACATTCCGCTCGAAGACCTCCTTGCCCACCTCGCGAGCATCGGCTACGAAAAGCGCGAGCCCGTCGAACTGCGCGGCGAATACTCGGTCCGCGGCGGCATCGTCGACGTCTTCCCCGCCGAAGCCACCCGCCCCGTGCGCATCGAGTTCTTCGGCGACACCATCGAATCCCTCCGCGCCTTCGATCCGCAAACGCAGCGCTCCGTCCTCAAAATCAGCACCACGCGCCTGCTGCCGCTGGCCGAATCGCCGCGCTCGCACGAACTGCTGCGCCGCATCGGTTCGCCCTCGGGCGAAGTCTATCCCGGCTGGGAATTCCGCGTCCCCGAAGAGCGCCCGCGCACGGCCACCCTCGCCACGCTGATGGACAACCCCATCGTCATCATCGACGAGCCCGAACTCACCGCCGCCGCCGCCGGACGCATGTGGAAACGCATCGGCGAGCCCGGCCGCGAATCCTGTATCGAGCCCGAAAAAATCTACCTCACCTGGGACGAATGGCTGGCGTCGATGACCGTCGCCACGCGCATTGACCTTCCCGGCCTCGCCATCGCCGCGCCTGAGTCCGCCCCGCCGCTGCGCATCCCCGCCCGCCCCTCCATGGCATTCCACGGCAACATGCCCGTCGCCGTCGCCGAAGCCCGCACGCTGGTCGAATCCGGCAACCGCGTTCTCTTCTTTGCCGCCAGCGCCGGTGAAATCGAACGCCTCGCCGACATCTTTCAGGAGTATTCAGTCCCGTTTCAACTGGCCCTCGATCCCAACGACACAGCCTCTCCCTATGTCGCCGAACGCCAGTTCCTCGCCGGCTCCTCGGCCAGCCTCTTCCTGGCCCGAGGCAACGTCCGCCGCGGCGCATTCCTGCCTGACTCCCAGCTCGCCCTCTTCGGCTCGGAAGACCTCTTCGACACCTCCGATCTCGTCGCCCGCCCTCCGGCCCGCATCGGCGAAATGGGCGCATTCGCCGCCGACCTCGCCGACCTCAAACCCGGCGACTACGTCGTCCACGCCACCCACGGCATCGGCCAGTTCATCGGCGTGAAGGAACTCGCCCAGGGCGATCAGAAGGGCGACTTCCTCCTCCTCGAATACGCCGGCGGCTCCAAGCTCTACGTCCCGCTTGAACGCCTCGACCTGATCGAACTCTATCGTGGCGCCGCCGAGAAGCCGCCCTCCATGGACAAGCTCGGCGGCGCCACCTGGCAGAAGACCAAATCGCGCGTCAAGGCAAAGATGCGCGACATGGCCGAAGAGCTATTGAAGCTCTACGCCGAACGCCGCCTCGCCGAAGGCTTTTCCTTCTCACCCGACTCCAACTGGCAACGCGAGTTCGAAGACGCCTTCGAATACACCGCCACAAAGGACCAACTCGCCGCCGTCAAAGACATCAAGCGCGACATGGAAAGCGAGCAGCCCATGGACCGCCTGCTCTGTGGCGATGTCGGCTACGGCAAAACCGAGGTCGCCATGCGCGCCGCCTTCAAAGCGCTCGGCGACGGCAAACAGGTGGCCGTCCTCACGCCCACCACCGTGCTCTGCTTCCAGCACTTCGAGACTCTCAAGCGCCGCTTCGCCCCCTTCCCCGTGCGCGTGGAAATGGTCTCGCGCTTCCGCTCGGCCAAGGAGATCAAGGCCGTGCTCGACGACGTCGCCGAAGGGAAGGTCGATATCCTCGTCGGCACCCACCGCCTCTTCTCACCCGACGTTCAGTTCAAAGACCTCGGCCTCCTCATCGTCGACGAAGAACAGCGCTTCGGCGTCCGCCACAAAGAGCGCCTGAAGCAGATGCGCATGAACCTCGACGTCCTCACCATGAGCGCCACGCCCATCCCGCGCACCCTTCACATGTCCATGCTCGGCCTGCGCGACCTGAGCGTCATCGAAACCCCGCCCAAGGACCGCCTCTCCATCAACACCGTCGTCGCCCACTTCCACCCCGATCTCATCAAAACAGCCATCGAACAGGAACTGGCCCGCGGCGGCCAGGTCTATTTCCTCCACAACCGCGTCGACTCCATCTTCATGCGCGCCAGCTTCCTGCAGGAGCTCGTCCCGGAATGCCGCATCGGCGTCGGCCACGGCCAGATGGGCGAATCCGAACTGGAGCGCGTCATGCTCGGCTTCATGAAGCACGAGTTCGACATGCTCGTCTCCACCACCATCGTCGAAAACGGCCTCGACATCCCGCTTGCCAACACGATCATCATTGAGCGTGCCGAGCGCCACGGCCTGAGCGAGCTCTACCAGCTCCGCGGCCGCGTCGGCCGCTCCAACCGCCGCGCCTACGCCTACCTCCTCGTGCCCGAAGACGCCGAACTCACCGACGTTGCCCGTAAGCGCCTCGCCGCCCTGCGCGAGTTCTCCGACCTCGGAGCCGGCTTCAAAATCGCCGCGCTCGACCTCGAACTCCGAGGCGCGGGCAACCTCCTCGGCGGCGAACAGCACGGCCACATCGAAGCCGTCGGCTACGACATGTACCTCAAGCTCCTCGAACAAACCATGCAGGAGCTGCGCGGCGAAACCGTCGCCCCCGAAATCCACGCCACCCTCAACCTCGGCCTCGACCTCCGCATCCCCAACACCTACATCGGCGACGAAACCCAACGCCTGCGCGCCTACAAGCGCATCGCCGGAGCCGCCAACGCCGACGAAGCCCGCTCCATTCTCGAAGAACTCGAAGACCGCTACGGCACGCCGCCCGATTCCCTCCGCCTGCTGCTGCGCTTCGCCGTCCTCAAGAGCGGCGCCGAAAAGCTCGCCATCGAAACCATCGACCGCCGCGGCGGCGCCATCAATGTGAAGTTCCACCCCGGCTCGCAGGTCGACCCCATGCAGCTCATGGAAGTCGTCCGCGCCACGCAGGGAGCGTCCTTCACACCCGCCGGTGTCCTGCGCGTGCCGCTGCCCTCAGGCGCGACGCCCGCCGTGTTGCTCGAAAGCGCCGAGCGCCTCCTGGTGGGACTCGCCCCGAAATAGCGCTCGCCCGCCGCCGACAGCCCCCCCTACAACTGGTTGTCCGGAATCGGCGGCCACACCTTCTCTTTGAAGTTCTCATCCACCACGCGGTTCGCCGTTCCCGGCGGCAGCACCTGCAGCGTCTTGAGGAACTCAATGATCGCGTCCTGGTCCGCCGCCGGCATCGCCATAAACGCATTGCGCGAAGGCAGCCCCTCGCCGCCATGCGCCAGAATCGAGCCACGCATCGTCGTGCACATGCCGTGGTGCATGTACGGCGGTGAATTGGCCGCGTCCCACAGCCGCTTCGTCAGGAACCGGCAATTGCCTCCAAAGAAGGCCGCCGATCCTGCCGCCTGCTGCATGTCCAGCGGCTCCGGTTCATCCAGCGGCGAAGCCCCGCCGCACATGTTGTGCAGCTTCATGTCCGTGTACGCCGGCACAGCCACCGTCCCTGAAAACGGCTCCAGCCGCAACCTCGGCAGCGGCAGCAGGTTCGAGTTGAGATCCACCGTCACCACCGGCGTATCGGCCGGCGTCGCATTGCCGGGCGGGTTGTACGGATTCGGCTCGCTGAACTGGTGCCCGCCATAGCTCAACAGCAGCGACGGCGTATGGCACGACGCGCAACCCGCCGTCTCAAACAGCTTCTCGCCGCGCAGCACAGCCGCCTCCACCTCCGGCACATTCGGAATCACCCGCCCCGGCGCGGCCATCACCGCCTGAAACAGCGTCGCCGCCGTCACGTCGTCCTTCGTCAACTCATTCACAAAGCCATCGCCGTCGGCATCCACACCCACACCGAACCGCTCCACCGACTGAATCCCGTGGTGGTGGTTGTAGGCGTTGTTCGTGAACTCGCGCAGCGACACCACAGCCCCCGCTTGATGCCATGGCCGGAGGATCAGGCTCGGGCCATCCTGCCCGTTCGTCCCCAGGCTCAGCGCCCCCAGCCCGTCCACCTTCGAGACGTCCCACGTCCCATCGGCCCGCCGCGACAGTTCGCCGAAATACACACCCTTCGACCGCAGCGCCGCCGACTGCCCCGCCGCGATCTGGTCGCGAATCGCCCGCAAGTCGGCCGTCATCTGCCGCGCCAGCATCTCCAGATAGCCCGACCCAAACATCCCCGGCGTCGCACGGAAATTCGACATCTCCTGCAGCGTCGGCAGCTTGCCCGACTCGTCCCGCGCCCCGCGGCCCGGAATCAGGTCTTTCTCGTCCAAGGTCGCAAAATCAAACCGCTGCCCCAGCACAAACACGTTCCCCACAAAGTCCCCACTGCCGCCCGCAATGCCAAACGGTCCGTCATGACACCCGCTGCACGCATTCGCATCCGGACCGCTCAGCCGGTTGAACGACCGCATCCCCGTCAGCGGCGACGCCGGATCGCTCAGCGGCTTGCCCGTCCCCTTCGTCAGCGGACGCCCTACGCCCTCCTGATCCGTCCAACTGGCCGAGAACAAGGTCTGGCCATGACGCAGTACTTCCGTCACCGGCAGCCGTCCAGCCTCGCCCGCCGCCAGGTGCCTCGGCGCCGCCACCTCTTTCCCAATCAGTGCCGCCGTCTGGCCATCCAAGCTCGGCGCAATCGCCAGCGCCGCCCCGAAACACAACAGCGTGATCTTCATGTGACCGGCTCCCTTCCTTCAGGACACACTCCGGCCCTCTCAAGCTGTGCACTTTTGCTCTGCAATCCCCCTGCCAGCCCGCCCCTTCACTTCCCCTGCCGGTACTTCACCTCCGCCAAAAACAACCCCGAGGCCGGCGCCGTCCACGCCGCCACATCCAAGTCCTTCCCGCACCGCGCTTTCAACAGCCGCTCAAACTGTTCCATCGAAAGGTCCCCCAGCCCGATCTTCACCAGCACACCCACGATCCGCCGCACCATTCTCCACAGATAGTGCGACGCCTCAATCCGAAACACGATCATTCCATCCTGTTCCTCAATGTCCGCGCTCTCCACCACCACAATGGTCGATTCCCCCTCTTTCGAGGGATCCTCCGCGCGAAAGCACGCAAAATCGTGCCGCCCGCTGAGTTTTGCGGCAGCCTCCCGCATCTTCCCCACATCCAGCGGTTCTTTCACCCACCACACATACTTCTTCGAAAACGCCGTCTTCCGCGTCGCAATCTGGTAGGTGTAGACCCGCCCCACCGCATCGCGCCGGGCATGAAAGCTCGCCGCCGCCTCTTCCACTTCCAACACCGCAATGTCGTACGGCAGCCGCTTGTTCAGCTCCGCCATGATCCGCTCCGGCGGATGGACCTCCCGCGCCGCAACCCGCAAATGCGCCACCTGTGCCGCCGCGTGCACCCCGGCATCCGTCCGCCCCGAGCCCATCACCTCCACCCCGGCCTGGAAAAACTCCTGCGCCGCGCCAATCAGGTCGCCCATCACCGTCCGCGCATTGGCCTGCGCCTGCCAGCCGCTGTAACGCGTTCCGTCGTACTCCAACGTCAATTTGTAGGTCTTCTTCATGTCCCTGTCCTGCCTGTCTCCCAACCGCACACCCCAGTGTCGAAATCGCCCACTTCTCAAAACTCCGATCCTTGTCGGATAATGGAGCGTATGAAGAAGTACCTTCTGGCAACCGTGGCCTGCGCCGCTCTCTGGCCGGCCTGCGCCGCCGATGTCGAACTGCTCGAAGAGATTATCGCCAAGATCAACGGCGATATCATCACCCGTACCGAGATTGAGAAGTCGCGCCGCCAGTTGCGCGCCGAACTCTCGCAGCGCGGATTGAAGGGCGAACAGCTCGAAACCGAGTTCAAGGAACGCGAACCGGGCATCCTCGCCTCGCGCATCGACCAGCTCCTGCTGCAACAAAAAGGCCGCGACCTCAGCGTCAACGTCGACGCCGAAGTGAGCAAGCAGGTCAACGAGATCATGCGCCAGTACAAGATCACCGACCCCGAGGAACTCGCTAAGCTCGTCCGCGAGCAAACCGGCCAGCTCTTTGAGGACTACAAGAACGAGATGAAAAACTCGATGATCACGCAGCGCGTCATCCAGCAGGAGGTCGGCAGCAAGATCAACATCCCCAAGCCGGAAAAGGAAGCCTACTACAACGAGCACAAGAAGGACTTCGAGCGCGAGGAGCGCCTCTTCCTGCGCGAACTGCTGGTCAGCACCGAGGGCAAGGACGCCGCCGGTATCGCCGCCGCGCAAAAGAAAGCTACCGATCTCGTCGCCCGCGCCCGCAAAGGCGAAAAGTTCCCTGACCTCGTCCGCGACAACTCCGACGCCGCATCTGCCCGCGAAGACGGCTTCATCGGCGCCTTCAAGCGCGGCGACCTGAAGAAGGAGCTCGAGGATATCCTCTGGGCCCAGCAGCGCAACTTCGTCACCGACCCCATCAAGCTCGAAAACGGCTTCCTGATCCTCAAGATCGAAGAGCGCCACAAAGCCGGTCTTGCCGCCCTCGAAGAGGTGGAAAGCGAGATCTCCGAAAAGCTCTACATGACGCGCTTCCAGCCCAAGATCCGCGAATTCCTCACCGCCCTCCGCCAGGACGCCTTCCTCGAAATCAAGGACGGTTGGGCCGACTCCTCCGCCGCCCCCGGCAAGGAAACCCGCTGGACCGACCCGGCCCAGCTCAAGCCCGAAACCGTCACCAAGGAAGAGGTCGCCGCCAACCCGCGCCGCAAGCGCCTGCTCTGGCTCGTCCCCATCCCCGGCACCAGCAGCACCCCCAAGGAAGACAAGTAACGCACCTCCGCCGGCGCGAGGCCGGTCCACTTCATGAAATCCATCTACATCCGCGACCTCCAGCCTGGAGCGCAAATCACCTCCATTTTTCTTGTCCAGTCCAAGGAGGTGAGGCAGAAAAAGTCAGGCGAGCCGTATCTGTCGCTTCAGCTCTTCGATAAGTCCGGCGACGTCGACGCCAAGATGTGGGACAACGTCGAACAGGTCGTCGATACCTTTGAGAAAAACGACTTCGTCAAAGTTTCCGGCCTCCCCAGCGTTTACAACAACCGCCTTCAGTTCACCATTCACAAGATGGTGCGCGCCTCCGACGACCTGGTCGATTTCGGCGACTTCTTCCCTGCCTCCTCGCGCGACCGCGACGAAATGCTCACCGAGCTGCGCGGCATCATCGCCGCCATGGCCAACCCCCACCTGCGCGGCCTGCTCGAAGCCATCTTCGCCGACGAGTCCATCGCCACGCGGTATAAGACCGCGCCCGCCGCCAAGTCCATCCACCACGCCTGGCTCGGCGGCCTCATCGAACACGTGCTTAGCCTCTGCACGCTCTGCAAGATCGTCTGCCCGCACTACCCGCAGGTCGACGGCGACCTCGTCCTCACCGGCGCCATCCTCCACGACATCGGCAAAATCGAGGAGCTCAGCTACGACCGCGGCTTCGGCTACACCGACATCGGCCAATTGATCGGCCATATTCAAATCGGCGTCGCCCTCGTCAACGACAAGATCGCCCAGATCCCCGACTTCCCACCCAAGCTCAAGCTGCTGCTCAGCCACATGATCCTCAGCCACCACGGCGAGTTGGAGTTCGGCTCTCCTAAGGTGCCCGTCTTCGCCGAGGCCATGCTCCTCCACCACCTCGATAACCTCGACTCGAAGATGGAGACCATCCGCGGCTCCATCGAGCGCGACAAGGTGATGGAGGGCAACTGGACTGGCTGGAACTCCATCCTCGAACGCGCCCTGCTCAAGAAGGAGCGCTTCCTCGACGACTCCCCCGCTCCGGCCCGCTCCGCCGCGCCGCCTCCCCCCGCTTCGTCCGCCCCGGCGTCCCAGGCGAGCGCCCACTCCAGCGCCCGCCGCCAGCGA